>DATLQX010000339.1:0-44848 GCA_035534995.1 Chloroflexota bacterium
ACGTCGTGTTCATCGTATTCCCTGTGTTGGTCTCCTCACCGGCCCGCCGAGACATCATAGCACGCTCAGATGAGCGTCAAACCCCCATACGCATTCGCCCCGCGCGGGCACCAGACCGTAAAGCCCGAACTCCGCCACTGCCAGTTCGAGGGAGTCCTGCGCGCCAATACACGGCTCGATGGCGACATTGTAGGAGGGCGTGATATTCTGGCCAGACAAGCTACCGGCATTGATCCATAGCCCAACCTGTGGCGGCACCTCGGGATCGAAGGTGAAGCGAAATGCACCGTCCTGAGCTTGCAATGCCGCGTACCCACGAGCCAGCGGCATACTCCACAGCTTGCACGCGATTCCCGCTGTTGCCTCGGGTACGAGACTCAGGTCATACTCATGGCCGGCGTTGTGGCCATGAACGGGCCACCCATGTTCGCCCCCGCCCTGGATAAAATCGGGCGGCTCGCATGTCCAAACGCGCATGCGCGCATCCGATGGGAGGATCACGCGCATGCCGGGCTCGACGGCAAAACTCGGATGGGCGCTCCAGATGAAGGCAAGATCGTGATCAGCCAAATTGATCACGCGGTAGACAAACCGCAGGGTCGCGTCATGCGGAACAATCGTGATTGCCCGATGAAACACGTACGGCAGGGCTCTGCCGCGCACCTCCATTCGCGCCGTCACGCTCATGGCGGGATCACCCTCGATCGCTAAGGACCACGCTTGTGACCATAGCTCGCCGTGGTCCGGTAACTCCAGTCCCAGCCACGGCGCGAGCGGATAGGAGCAGGCGGTGATCGTGGGAAAGCATTCATCCCAGCCGCCTGTGTCGGCCAGTTCTCGATAGGAGGCACCATACGGCAGTTGACGATAGGGCAGACTCGGGTTGGTCCACAACCACTCACGACCAGAGCGCGGATCACGGATACTGCTCAACTTCCCACCCAGGTCCGGCACAATGGTAAAGGAAAGAGATTGGTTGGCGACCGTCCATGCGCGGAATCCCCGCACCGCCGTGCGCGTGACCTGGACCTGATCCGCCATGCCGCTCACTTTCTTGCCTTCGCCGCCAGTCGGGGCATGCCCGCGGCACGTCCACGGTCTACCGCTTCCGCCCTCTAACCCAGCTCCGTGAGACTCTCCAGATGCGTTTGCGCGTCCAGATGGTTGATGTCCAGGGTGACAGCGGCCTCGAACTCCGCTTGTGCCTCCTTGGCGCGCTCAAGCCCGGCAAAACCCAGACCGCGGAGATAGTGCGTCTCGACCCGATTACGTAGCTCCAGGTCGTCTTCAAAGATCAGGAAGGTCGGCAGCGACGTGGCGAAGAAGTCAATGGCTCCGCCTGACGTGGACTTCACATCCGCCATCACCAGTAACGAGGTGAACTGTCGCACCGCCTCCTCTTCACGTCCCAGCTTTCGAGAGGCCAGCCCGCGGTAATAGGGAAGCGCCGCGTTGTGCGTCGCGTCGGCCGCCGCGCGCTCGTACGCGGCAACCGCGGCCGGCCTATCACCCAGGGCATCGTACACGAGGCCGCGGTAATAGAAGACGCGAGCCTCGGAGGTGAATACCTCGTGGCGCGCCTCGCCCAGGTTCGAGGGATAGATCCTGGCGGCCTCGAAGTAGCGCAGCGCCTCGTCAGGGCACCCAGCGTGAAGCACTTGCCTGCCGCGCAGCAGATGTGCTTGTACATGTTGCTCGATTGCCATACCCTCGCCCCCTTCCCAGGGGCGGAACTGGCGGCGGCCAAGCAGCGAGATCGCCTCGTCATATCGTCCCATCTGGTTGCACAGCGTCACGCGCTCAAGGTAGAGATCGTCGCGCTGCTCAACCAGATCGCTCAGTCCTTCCAGGCGCGCGAGCCGTTCGGCCGGCGCGAGGTTCAGGCGCTTGGCGAGTTGATCGCGCTCGTAGAGCAAGCGCGGTTCGGTGGGATTGGCATCGAAGGCGCGTTGGTAGGAGGCGAGGGCTTTGTCTGGATTGCGCTCGATATTGAAGTAGGCCAGTCCGAGATTGCGATGCACGATCGAGAAGGTGTCGTCAAGCGCCCGCGCCCACTCCCACTGCTGGATCGCTTCGCCGTGCCGTTTCTTGTCGTAGAAGAGGTTGCCCAGGTAGTATGGTGCTCTGGCATCGTCTGGATTTAGTTGCCGCGCGTGGCGCAGCACGATGATCGCGTCGAGCCGGTTAGGGAAACAGTAGTCGGAGCTTTCCCGCGCGGCGCGTCGATAGTACGACAGGGCGCCATGGTGGTCGCCCAGCCGCGCCGTGTAGTATCCCAGGTAGTAGAAGACCAGCGGATCGGTCTGATCGCCGCGCCGCTCAACCCACTCGATCAGCACGGCGATTGCCTCGGCCCAGAGGCCGGCGCCGGCATAATCACCAGCCAGGTCGAGGTAGGAGGGTGCATGGCCGCGCATCAACCTCTGGAGGGTCGCGCGCCGCGCGTTCGCCTCTTCGCCGCGTCCTTGCCGCGCGGCAAGCTCGGCCAGTTCCCGCTGGGACCAGAAATCCAGCGCGTCGATGGCGACGGTCTCCCGTGCGAGCTGTTCCGCCTCCAGCAACTGACCGCCCACGCGCCGCAGGCAGGTGAGCAGGTTCCGTGCTTTGGTGTTGCGATAGCCATGCTCCAGGGAGCGTCTGGCGTGGGCCGCCGCCTGGGTCAGGTACTTCGACCTACAGGCAAGTTCCGCCAGCGCGTACGACGCCGCGCCGTGCCAGGCGCCGTTCCAGCTGGCCTTGTAGAACGCCTCGTATGCATCCTCATCACGAGCGAGGAACCGCAGCGCGACGCCAAGGTGGTAGTAAGGCTCACCGTCATAGGGGTTCGGGTTCTTGAGGGTGATCGTGGCAATGGCACGCTCAAAATGGGCGGCCGCGGCCTCAAACACGCCGCGCCGCAGCAGTAGCAGCCCGAGGGCCGTGTTGGCGCGCACGTCGCCGGGATCGCGGGCCAGCGCCTCCTGATAATAGGGATCGGGATCGCGGGTGGCGTGATGGTATTGTTCGAGGTGCAAGCCTAGCAAGTACAACTGTTCGACCGTAGGTACGGCGTGCGGCGGCGGCGCTGGGGTAGCGGGTCGTGGCCGCGGCTGCCGGAGACGGGTAGCTTGCTGGTAGCGCACAAGCTCCCGCCCGTCGGACGCCGTAAGCGTCACGCCCAATAGGGCGTCCGGCGCAATGGGCAGGTCCGCCAGTTCGCGCCTAAAGGGTCTATCCGGCGCGATGTCGAGCTGCTGCCGCCAGAGCACGCGCTCCTGGTCGGTAACCGTAAGCGTCGCGTTCGCGTGCGCGGCGGTTGCGTTCGCCCCGACGAAGACGCGCCCATCGCGCTGGTCAACGGTAACGGCGCCATCCGTGGTCGCGTTTTTCACGCCGCCAATCCGCCGCAGGGGGTACCAGTATTGGCTGAAGGTCTTGGTCTCGTAGGGTTGAAGCCAGGAGAAGTCCGGCTGGTTGGCGCTGTACACACCGGTCATCAACTCGATGTACGGGCCATCGTCGTCGGTAAGCTGCTCGTACCAGCGCCGGCCAAATTCGCCGGCGCCCCAGGTCCACATCTTCTTGCCTGGTGAAAGGTGGTGATCGGCCACGTGGATAATGCCGGCCTCCTTGCCATGATCGTACCCGGCAAGATAATCATAGGATGAGTGCAGCGCCATATAAGAACTTGGCACCGGAATATTCTTCCACCAGGTGATGTCGGTTCCGGGCGCGTAATCGATCCCATAATAGGTGCCGTGGGCAATGGGGAAGTCCGACACGGCGCGCTTGGCATGGTCGGCCACGTAGTCGATATCGGAAGGGAAGAGCGATTGGTAGTGCTCATTGACCGGGACTGCCAGGTTGGCCCACCAGAGGAAGGACTGTGGCAGAGGGGTCCGATTGTAGAGCTGAATGCTCGCCTCGATGCACGACCGGCCTGGCCGCAGCGTGATCCCGATCATGCCCTTCATGCGGTTCATCGGCTCGATCTCGCCCACCCAGACGGTCTTGCTGCCGTCATCATGCGCTTGCAAGCTATAATCGACCGGCATAAAGGTGGTAGGCCGATGGTGTTGCGGCCAATTGAACTCAATCCCACCGGAGATCCAGGGGCCGGCCAGGCCAACCAACGCGGGCTTGATCACATGGTTGTGGTACACAAAGTCGTAGTTGTTGGTCTTATCCAGCGCTGAATGGATGCGGCCGCCGAGCTCCGGAAGTACCAATACGCGGATATATTCGTTCTCCAGGTACACACCACGGTAGGTCCGTTCCACCCGTTCGCCGGAAATGCGATCGATGAGCGGCAGTGGGTAGACGGCGCCTGAACTCCCCTGATAGACGCGGCGCTCCAGGAACATCGGGTGACGATCCGGCGGCAGCGACGCATAGGTAGGGAAGACAATTTCCTCTTCCCAGATGCGGACCGTGGATGGGGCATCCGGCTGGGCCTGTCCGTCCGTCATTGAACGCGCGTTCCTCTCGTCACTCTTGCTCCCACATCACGGACCGGCGTCCGTTACACGGGCAACTCCCTCGCATGGACTCATGGCGCGACCATACCTGCTCGGGGTACACCTTCCGGCACCGCGAAAAGTCTCGCACGACGAGAAAGGAGAGGCCACCCACGTCCAGGCGGCATCCGGCTCACGGCGCGGGAGAGACCCGCAGGATCACGCTAACGAAATCACCGAAAAGTGGCACCATAACCCCGACCGAGGCCAGGCCGCCGGCGCTATGCGTCTCGGTCGTGCCGTCGGGGTGATGCACGAGATAGGTTCCATCCTGTAGCCCTGGTAGCTTCAGGCGAACCGGTGCCGCCCAGGGAGGGACGGATGTACGATAGACGAACGCGACCCCTGCTCGTCCATCCCGCGCGGTGTACCATACGGCGGCATCGCCGGATTCCGACGGGGACAAGAGACGATACAGGTGACCGTCTTGTACGATCTGGCGAATCTCCTTATAGAGCGTCACCCAGGCCCGTGCTTCCGCGAGATCCGCGTCCTCCCATACACGGAGGTTGCCGCCGATCCCCAACACGCCTTGCATGGCGACATGAAAACGATAGCTCAGCGGCGCGAGCCGGCCGCTCTCATTATCCGTTACCCAGGCGACCATCGTCTTTGCCGTATACGCATAGCTGAAGCCCTCCTGGATCGTGAGGCGATCCTGGGCAAAGACATTATCCGAGGTCCAGACTTGGTCCGTGTAGCGAAGGATGCCCAGATCGACCCGACCGCCGCCACTGGCGCAGCTTTCAATCAGCACATCGGGATGGAGTTGGCGGAGGGTCGCCAGAATGCGGTAGAGCGCGTCTACATGCCGGACCCATCCCTCGCGCTCGCGCCCTTCCGGTGCATCGGGCCACCCTGGCTCGCTCCAGGCGCGGTTGTAATCCCATTTCAGGAAGCGAATCTCGTGCCGTGAGAGGAGATCGTTGAGCTGGGTGAGAATATATTCCTCGACCTCGCGTCGAGCCAGGTTGAGCACCAATTGATGCCGCGATTCGGTGCGAGGGCGATTGGGAAAGTGGTACACCCAGTCAGGATGCGCGCGATAGAGGTCGCTATCCGGGTTCACCATTTCCGGCTCAACCCAGAGGCCGAAGTCCATGCCCAGGCCGCGCACATGGTCAATGAGCGGCGCCAGACCGTGTGGGAACTTGGTCGGGCTGACCCACCAATCGCCCAGTCCGGTGCGGTCGTTATCACGCCGCGCAAACCAGCCGTCGTCGATCACGAAGAGTTCCACGCCGAGCGCCGCGGCCCGATCGGCGAGCAGGCGCTGATTTTCCTCGGTGACCTCAAACTGCGTCGCATACCATGAGTTGTAGATGACAGGCCGGATGGTCCGCGCGAACCGCGCCGGCAAAATCTCCGCCCGCTGATAGGCATGCAACTGACGGCTCATCTGGCCGAAGCCACGGGGACTGTAGCCCACGAGCAGCGAAGGTAACGTCCACTCCTCCCCGGGATCGAGGCGATAGGCGAAATCGAAGTCATTCATCCCCGCGGCACACCGCAGGTGACCTGGAGCCTCGTGCTCAATCACGATCTTCCAATTTCCGCTCCAGGCAAGGGCGGCGCACCACACCTCGCCCTGATCCTCCGTGGCCTGGCCATCATCGATGGCTATCCATGGCGCGTGGCACAGGCCGGTATGCCCGAGACGGCTTTCGAGCACGAACTTTCCCAGCGTCAAATCTTGACGCTGGCGCTGCGTCTCCCCGCCCCAACGGCCCGCCAGGTGCGTGAGCCTGTAAGCGGGTTGCCAGGCGAGGTGGAGCGCGCCGGTGAGCGCTTGCTCGATCGTGACGGCATTTCTACCATGGTTTGCCAGTACGACGGTTCGTTCGATCAGATCCCACTGTTCAACCATGCGGTACATCAGGCGAGCCGTCAGCCCATACTGATCATCCGCCAGCAGCACCTCCAGCACGCCATCCTCACGGATAAAGTGACTTTGGTGCCGCGGGCGCACATCCCGTACGCCGTCGGCGAACGTGACTTTCAGGGCCGGCTCACGATACCGAAGTCCTTCCCACCCAGGAAACTCTTCATCCTCGGGACCGATCAAGGCGTGGTGTGATGGTGTTCCAGACGCGAACACATCGGTGAGATGGATGCGAGCACCCCAGAACAAGCTCACCCAGCGGCCGTCGTCGGTCACACCCATGGCATAGGTGCTCTCGCGGCCGTGCATCAGCACAAGGCGGTTATCGGGGGACTGCTCAAACACGACTCTCCTACCTTCAGCTACGCTTTAATGCCGGTCATCGCAATACCTTCGGTAAGGAAACGCTGCGTCACGATAAACACCGCGACCAGCGGCAACATGACCATGACCGCCCCGGCCATCAAGTAGTTATATTGCGACGCATAGTACGTATTGAGTTGGGCCAGGCCAACGGACAGGGTAAAGTTGTTCGGATCGGATAAAAAGATGAGCGGGGCGAAGAAGTCATTGAACACATACAAGAAGTGAAGCAGGGCTACGACGGCCAGGGCGGGCTTGGTGAGCGGGAGGATGACCCGGAAGAAGAGTTGCCAGCTTGAACAGCCGTCAAGCCGCGCGGCCTCATCGAGTTCACGCGGAATGGTCAGCATGAATTGACGCAGCAAGAAGATGTTGAAGGCGCCCCCACCCAGCCAATTCGTGATCACCAAGGGAACGTAGCTGCCTACGAGATGCAGGTGGGCGAAAGCTATGTAGATTGGGATGATCGTGGCCTGCATGGGGAGCAAGAGTGAGGCAAGAAGCAGCAGAAATATGGGAGTGCGGAAGCGAGAGCGCAGCCGCGACAGGGCGAATGCCGAGAGCGGAGCAGTCAGCATCGTGCCGGCGAACGAGACCAGTCCGTAGCGGACCAAAGTATTGTAAAAGTACTGCCAAAAGGGGAACGATTCCGTGGCGCCCGAGAAGTTCGACCAGGCAAATGGATGGGGCCACAGATCCGGGGGAAGCTGCACGATCTGGGTATAGGATTGGAGGGAGGTGCTTATCGCCACCACGACGGGGCCAAAGAAGAACGCCGCGCCAAGGATCAACAATGCATGGGTGCCCAGGCGCGAGATCATCATGCGTATGGGCCACCGACGGTGAAGCATTGCTCCTTGTATCACCCTTGTAGCTCCTACCTCTCGAGTTGTATCAACCAGGCGAACGCCGCGGCTTCGCGGCTCCCTACGCGCGTAGCGGCTATCTCGACGCACGGATCAGTCATAAAACATGCGATCCTGGAAAAAGCGAACAATGATGAGGCTGAGCGCGAACGTAATGAGCAGCAAGATGACCGCTTGAGCCGAGGCATATCCCATAAGGAAGTTCTGAAAGGCGTTTTGATAGAGATAGAGGACGTAGAAGAGGGTCGAGTTTATTGGGCCGCCTCCAGTCAGCACGTAGGCCGGCGTGAATACCTGCGACGAGGCCACGATGCTCATGATGATGTTGAACATCAGTGTGGGCGTCATCATCGGAACCGTGATGCGGAACAACAGCCCGACTGGTCCGGCGCCATCGATCCTCGCCGCCTCGTACAGGGTCGAGGGAATGCTCTTCAATCCCGCGAGATAGATGACCGCCGCGTTCCCGATCGTCCACAATCCAAGGAGGGCGATCGCCGGCTTTGCCGTCGAAGGATTCTGCAACCACTGTAGGCTGGGCAGACCAAACCAATTAAGAATCACATTGATCAAGCCAAAGCTTGGATTGAGCAATATGCCCCAGACCACGGAACCGGCAACGGCCGGCACGATTACCGGCACGTAGTACAACGTTCGATAGAGGGTGATGCCTCGAATCGGTTGATTCCAGAGTAAGGCCACGCCGAAAGCAACAACGGTCCCAACACCGACGGTGAGTACGGTGTAATACGCTGTGTTATAAAGAGACTGCCAGAATAGGCTGTCGTGGAAGAGCGCTTGGTAGTTGCCCAGTCCGTGCCAGGTTGCCTTGGTCAACCCATCCCACGTCAATAGGCTGATGCCAACTACCGCCACCAGGGGACCAATAAACAGGAGCAGGAGGCCCAGCAATTCAGGGATGAGCAGGAGTAGGAAATCTCGCTCTTCCGTGGCTTGTAAACTGCGTGCCCGCCACCATCGTGCGCGCGCGGGCGCGAGGCTCCCAACTAGATTCTTGTCCCGCATCTGTCTCTCCAGACCGGCGTGGCGGGTATGCCCCCGTGCTCGCCGGTCGCGCCCTGGCTGAATCCACTGTATCACGGTGGGTGTATCGTTCGGACGATCATGTGAACCGTTCGTCGAGCCGGTGGGGCAGAGCACCGTACCTGCCATACCCCACCGGCTTACTGCCTCGGGCCGTGCGACGGAAAGATCCCTGGGCGGCCCTAAAACCGCGCTGTACTAATGAGCGAGCATGGAATCCAAGGATTGCGCGGCCTGGGGCAGCGTATTGGCAGCCGTCGATTGTCCCAGGTAGATCTGGTCGAGGTAACCGTTAAATTTCTGCTGCACCTGGAGCCAGTTGTTGGGAAACACGAGCGGAACCAGCGACTCATTCTCCTTGGCAAACAGCGCGCCGTGTATCGGCATACCGGGCGCGGTGAGATATGCCTTGGAATACATCACGGACTTGAGGAGTGGAGATGTGGTCAGACCTTGGGCCATCAGCTTCTGCGCGGTAGGGCTGACCATGAAGCGGACCAACTTGTAGGCTTCATCAGGATGTTTGGAGGTCGCCGAGATAGTGTAGAAGGCGCCGTTGTCCGCCGCCAAGCGATAGCCTTTTCCCGGTGCCGTCGGGAATGGCGCGACATCCCAGTGGAGGCCCTGAATCTGGTTATAGCCGGGCGCGAGCCACGGCCCAGCGTTCCAGGACATCGCCACGCGCTTTGCCCCGAAGTAGTCGGGAGCCGCCGCCGATTGAGTTTGCACCGGGGCCACCTTGTACTTTTGCATCAGATCGGCGTCGAATTGAATGGCCTGGATGGCCGCCTGTGAATCAATAAGCATCTTGCTGAGATTCGAGTTAAAGAGTGAGCCGCCGTTGAGATACAGCAAGTCGAGGTAGTCGGCTGGGCTGGTGCCGTACTGGGTTGTCTGGGAACCGCTCGTCAACGTGAGCTTCTTGGCGACGGTCAAGAAGGTATTCCAGTTCCACTGTCCCTTGGCCGCATAGTCGTTTGGCGTGGGGAGACCCGCCTTCTTGAACATGTCCGTGTTATAGGCGAGCGTCAACCCCTCGTCATCACGAACCAGGCCGAACACGTGGTTCTTGTAGTAGATCTTGGCGGCATCGATCGGGTAGGTGTCCGTTTTCAGCAGATGCTGCAACCCCGTGTCCTTACGGACGCGATCCGTGATGTCGAGCAAGGCACCCTTATCGGCGAAGTTACGATAGTAGGTGTACTGTACCCACATCACATCGGGTGCGTTGCCGCCGATTGCTTCAGCCAGCACCTTGGTGTGGTAGGACGCATAGGGGATGAAGAGCGGTTCGATCTTGATGCCAGGATTCTGGGCCTCGAAGGCATTGATGATGGACTGATTGGAGTGGATCTCAGCGGGATTGTTTGACCAAAACGACCACCGGAGGGTGACCGTTGACGCGGCCTGCGCGCCATGCCCACCGGTGACGGACGTGACGGCAAAGGAAGCAGCCACGGCGAGAGAAACGAGGGCCTGCCGAGTTCTCATGCTATAAATCCTTCACGCTATGAGTGAAGCAAAACCAGCTTCGATGGTCAGTTTCGCTCTTGCGGCCTCATCCTCCCCTCTCATCACGGCTAACCCTACGACACAATGACGTTACGGCCGAATCAGCGGCTTTCGGAAACGGCTGCCGACAGGATTTCCGGCCGCTGATCCTCACGCGGGACCGGCCGCTCCGCGCGTCCTGCCCCACATGAGGCACGGATCAACAGCGTCGTGGGAACAAGCTGAATGGTCAGCGGAAGTTCAGGTGAGGTAATGCGCTCGATTAACCGTCGCGCCGCGAGCTCCCCCACCAACTCCTTTGGCACGGAGATCGTGGTTAGAGCCGGATCAAGATCGCGTGCGAAAGGCTCGTCATTAAAGCCCGTGATCGCCAGATCGTCCGGTAGGCGCAACCCGAGTTCCTTGGCCGCGCGCATCGCTCCGACGGCAATCTCATCAGAGGCGCAGATCAGAGCGTCAATCTCGGCCGCATGGCGCGAGAGCAGATCGAAGGCCACCACGTATGCTCCATCCGTGGGCCACGGCGCGACCGGATCGCAACCGGGAACGATGGCAAGATCACGGCGCGCTAGACCCTGGTGAACCGACTGAGTCCGCTCGTCCGCCTCGATGGCCGGCCCCAGGTAGGCGAAACGCCGCCGGCCAAGCTGTACGAGGTGATCGACCATCTGATACATGGCATAGCGCATTTCCAGCCCGATGTGGTCGAAGCGCAGACCATTCCGGACATACGCCCCGTAACTGCCATCGACGGTCACGATGCCCTCCATGGGAATATCACCCTCGGGAGGCCGCGTGTTGACATAGATCAGCCCATCGATGTTCTTGCGGCTGACCAGCCGTCGTTTGTACTCGTACTTCAGATCGTTGGCCGTGTAGGAAAACAGGAGGTGGTACTGGTGTACGATCAACTCCTTTTCGATCCCGGCCAATACTCGAAGCCAGAATGGGAAGGCATAGAGATCGTCCACATCATCGAGAATCAGCCCGACACTCGCCCGCGGGCGTTCCTGTCTATCGTGGTTGTTCTCCTTGGCCGCGGTATCGGTCTGCACTCGATAACCCAGGCGATGCACGGCCTCCCATACCCGCTCCCGCGTCTCCTTGGCAACCTGGTAGGCGACCTCGCTGTTCAGGGCACGGGAAGCGGTGGCAAGCGATACCCCGGCCAACTCCGCGACATCCTTCAGCTTCACCGCCATGAAACTTGCACCCGTTTTCTGAAAGTCCTTTCTGAATATCCGCTACTCTACGCCCCGGCTAGCCCAATGTCAATACCCTTCAATGAGAAAATTGCGGAAACTTTCAAGAAATAGATCAAACAAGAACGTGCTCCGCGGGTGTGCTGATCGTGGGCCCGTCGGTACGTGGACCGCTCTCGAGCGCCGCGGCGCGGTAGGCGCGCGGGCTCATCCCGAAGCGACGGTGGAACTGGCGGCTGAAATAGAAGGCTGAATTGAAGCCGACATCTTCGGCGATCTCCTCTACCCCGCGGGTAGTGAAGGCCAGCAGCCGTGCCGCCTGACGCATCCTTAGGCTCAGGATGGTATGGCCGACCGAGTCGCTGACTTCCGTCTGAAACAGGTGGGCCAGGCGGGAGGGTGAGAGTGATACCGCTCGCGCTAGCGAGGCCACGCTGTGCGGGGCGGCGAGGTTGCCGGCAATCTGGTCTAGCGCCTCCCGCACGCGCGAGTCTAGCGCGCGTCGGGCCGCGTTCTCGCGGGCGGCAAGCAGCAGCACCTCCTCCAATCCGTTGAGCGCCAGTTCGCGCCGTAGGGGGTCATCGGCCGCGGCGTCGGTGTGCAGTGTCTCAAATGCCTGCTGGGCGCGAGCGCGCGTGGCGGCAGTGCGCAGGCGGACCAGGAAGAGGCCGCGCCCCACCTCGGGAAACACCCACCAGGCAAACCAGGCCGGCCGCGGATGGAAATGTGCCCACAGGAACTCCCATCGGCCGCTGGAGGGCACGGCGTAGTCATGCAAGGCGTCCGGCCCCAGCAGCACCAGGTCACCCGCATTGGCCGGCATCGTCAATCCAGGCTGGCAATAGCGACCCTGGCCTGCCAGCGTATAGGTGATCAACCAGTTTCCGGAGCCGTGCCGGCGGAAGACGGCGTAGCCCTCGCGTTCGTCGTAGTGGCCGGTGACCAGAAGATCGGGCGGCGGGGCCGTGGTATCCCTGTGCGCCATAGCAGGATCGTACATGTTTTCAACCGCCGCGTCCATTCACCCCAGTCCGTGGGACGGGTATGCTCAGACCAATTGCGACCATAAGCGGATGACGAGACGGCGAGGGAGGCGGGCTGATGGTGACCATGACACCGGGTTTGAGGGTGGAGCAGAGGCAAGCCTTCGAGGAGCAGGGTTACTTGGTTGTTCCCGGATTACTCCCCCCGGATGAGGTGCGCCTGCTGATTGACACCTTCATGAAGATGCATGCGAGCGGTCCTATCCCCGGCTGTTTCATGCCAAAGGCGCGCTTGACGCCGGAGGGTGAGGTGGTGGATGTAGCACGGGGGGAAGACCTGGGGCTGACACCGGTCACCCGGCCCCTGTCCGGCCAGGATATCCTCGACCTCTACCCGCGGATGATGCACCCCCATCGCGTCAACGATGTGGCCCTGCGCTACCTGCTTGATGCGCGCCTCGCGGCCATCCTCTGGGATCTGTTCGGGGAAGAGCCGCTGGCCGCCCAGAGTATGCTCTATTTCAAGCCGGCGGGCGCGCGGGGGCAGGCGCTTCACCAGGACAACTTCTTCCTGAAGGTCGAGCCGGGCACCTGCATCGCGGCCTGGGTGGCCCTTGACCGGGTCGGCCGCGAGAATGGCGGTCTGGAGGTGGTACCCGGCACGCACCGCATGGACATCTTCTGCCCCGAGGAGGCAGACAGCGCCGCCTCCTTCACCCGCGAGTTTGTCCCGGTACCGCCGGGGCTGGCGGCGGTTCCAGTCGACATGGCCCCCGGCGACGTGCTGTTCTTCAATGGCAGTCTGGTTCATGGCTCTCCGCCCAATCGGTCGAAAGATCGCTTCCGGCGCTCCTTCATCTGTCACTACATCGGGCGGTCGTCGGAGCGGATGTCGCTTTATTACCGCCCGATCTTGACCATGGATGGCCGGGAGGTGGAGATTGCCGAGAACACGGATGGCGGCCCGTGCGGCACCGAGGCGGTCGGTCCGCACTGAGCGGGTGAGGTCCGAAGCGCGGTTGGGGCCGTGGATCGTCATCGCCTACGCGCGCTTACCGGACGCGCCGTCCCTCCACCCGTACCTTCCCCTCCGCGATCAGCGCCACCACCCGCGGCAAAAGGACGTGCTCCTGGGCCAGAATGCGCTGGCTTAGAGTATCAACCGTGTCGTCGTCCCGCACTGAAACCGCCGCCTGGGCAATAATCGGTCCTCCATCGACCGCCGCCGTGACAAAATGCACCGTGCAGCCTGTCACTTTGACGCCGTGCCGGAGAGCCGCCGCCTGCGCGTGCAGGGTTCCCCCGAAGGCTGGTAACAGAGAAGGGTGGATGTTGATCACCCGGCCCGCGTAGGGCTCCAATAGGGAGGGGCCGAGTACCTGGTCGTAACCAGCCAGTACCACGAGATCGGTATCCGCCGACCTCAGCGCCTCCGCCATGGCGGCCTGTTGCGCCTCACGCGAGGGATAATCGTCCCCGCCCACCACATCCACGGGAATGCAGGCTTCGCGCGCGTACCCGATGGCCCCGCAGTCGGGTCGATTAGTCACCACGCATCCGATATGGACCAGGGGATGACCGATGGGGAAGGCTTGCACAAGGGCGCGGAGATTGCTCCCCCGACCTGAGACCAGCACCCCGACGCGCAAAGGGATTCTTGCTTCCACCTGGCCCTATTCCACGATCCCGATGTCGTTCCGGCGTTGGCATCCCTCGAAATGGATGCGATCCGCGCGGGCGTACGCGGCGGTTCGCGCCTTCTCGACGGTCGCGCCCCTGCCAACCACGGTCAGGACTCGGCCGCCGTTGGTACAAACGTCGTTTGTTCGGACGTCCCGGCGCGTACCGCCATGAAAAATCAGCGCCTCGGGTTCCCATGGTTCCAACCCGAGGATGGAGAGGCCGGTGACCGGCTCGGCTGGGTAGCCGGCCGAGGCGAGCACGACCCCGCAGGCGGCGCCATCGTCCCAACGGAAGGGCGGCAGGTCCGCCAGCTTCCCCTCGGTCGCCGCGATCAGCACCCGGTACAGATTGTCCTCCCAGCGGGGGAGGATCACCTGGGTTTCCGGATCGCCGAAGCGGGCGTTGAATTCCAGCACCCGTGGCCCCTCGCTGGTCAGGATCAAGCCAGCGTAGAGAATCCCCTCGTAGGGTGTCTCCTCGGCGGCCATCCCGCGGATGGCCGGCTCGATAATGGTGGTCATGACCTCCTCGGTCAAGCGGTCTTCTCGCCCGACGGGCGAATAGGCGCCCATCCCTCCGGTCATCGGTCCTCGATCCCCCTCTTCGGCCCGCTTATAGTCGTGCGCGCGGGCGAGAGGCCGTGCCACCTGGCCATCGCTGATCGCCAGGAACGAGACCTCGAAGCCGCGGAGGAACTGTTCGATCACGATCCGGGCCGGCTGGTCCGGATCGCCAAGCGCGGCCTGTATCGCGCTGAGCGCCAACTGCTCGTCCTCGGCGATCGTCACCCCCTTGCCGGAGGCCAGGCCATCGATCTTGATCACCACGGGATAGTCTTCTGGGATTAGGGAACGGATGTAGGCGCGTGCCTCGCCCACGTGCGCGAACGCTCGATGCGCGGCGGTGGGGATGTGGTGCCGGGCCATGAAATCCTTGGCCCAGACCTTGCTGGTTTCCAGGCGGGCCGCCGCGCGGGTGGGCCCGAAGATCCGCAGTCGTTGGGCGCGGAAGGTATCGACCACCCCGGCCGCTAACGCTGCCTCCGGTCCTACCACCGTGAGGTCGATCGCCGCCTCACTCGCCCAATCGGCCAGTTCGGCGGCCGTGGTTACAGGTAGGTCGATATTCGTCCCGAGATCGGCGGTCCCCGCGTTCCCTGGCGCGGTGAAGATTTCCCTGACTTCGGGACTCTGGGCCAGCTTCCAGGCGAGCGCGTGCTCGCGCCCACCCTGGCCGATGATCAGTACCTTCATTCCAGGCCCACTACTCGCTTCCCATCCCCTTGCTCGACGACCCGCCCCAGGCGGTAGGCGCCGGGAAGCGCGGCCAGGGTCACCGCCGCGTCCGCTGGGTCGCAGGCCATGACCATCCCGATCCCCATATTGAAGGTGCGATAGAGTTCGTCCCTGGCCAGACCAAAGGTGCTCAGGAGCGCGAAAATGGGTAGTAGCGGCCACCGGTTGGGCTCAAGTTGGGCCGCCAGACCGTCGGGGAGCATGCGGGGCAGGTTCCCCGGCAAGCCGCCGCCGGTGATATGAGCCAGCCCGCGGATCAGTCCCCGCTCCAGGAGCGGCATGAGTTCGGCCAGATAGCAGCGGTGCTCGGCCAGGAGGGCGCCGCGGACAGTCGTGTCAGCGCACGGTTCATCCAGCCGGGACTCCAGGAGCCGGCGGGCCAGACTGAAACCGTTGGTGTGGAGGCCGGCCGAGGGGAGACCGATCAGCGCGTCCCCAACCTGTATCCGGCTCCCCTCCAGGAACCGATCGGCCTGTACCGTGCCGACCATGAAGCCGGCCACGTCGAAGGCGCCCTCACGATAGACGTCCGGCATCTCCGCCGTCTCCCCGCCGACCAGGGAGCAGCCGGTCGCCGCGCAAGCCGCGCTCATCCCGGCCACCAACGCGGCGGCCCGCATGGGATCGAGCCTGGCGAAAGCCAGGTAGTCGAGAAAGAACAGCGGCCGCGCCCCGCAAGTGAGAATATCATCAATGCAGTGATGCACCAGATCACGGCCCACTCCCGCCGCCTCCTCGTCGGTGCGTACCAGGCATACCTTGGTTCCCACCCCGTCCGCGCTGCTGACCAGCAACTCCTGGCTTCCGGGTGACTGCACGGCGGCGCCAAAAGCGCCCAGTCGCGAGACGACCCCCTTCCCCATCGCGGCGGTGATCGCGGGACGCATCAAGGCCACCGCGCGCTCGCCGGCCTCAATATCCACGCCTGCCGCGGCATAGGAGCGGGGCGGACCGGCGCCCCGCTCGTCTGGCCGCTCCCTATCCCGATCGTTCACCGGAGTGGCTCGCCCGGCATACACCCGGCGCCCACCAGCGCGGGGGTATCCTCATAATCATCCATCGGCATAGGGGGACGGCCGTCCAGGCAGGCGCGGCAGAACAGATGGGCTGGACGATCGATCCCCGCCTCCAGCCCGTCCAGACTGAGATAGCCCAGGGAATCGGCGCCGATATAGTGGCGGATTTCCTCCACCGTATGATGGGCGGCCAACAGCTCATCAGTCCTCCCGGTATCCATGCCCAGGTGGCAGGGATGGCGGTACGGCGGCGATCCGATCCTCAGATGGACCTCGGTGGCGCCGGCCCGCCGGAGCATCGCCACCAGCGGCTTGCTGGTGGTCCCCCGGACAATAGAGTCCTCGATCACCACCAAGCGCCGGCCGGCAATCTCGTCGGTCAGCGGGTTGTATTTGATCTGGCAGCCCCGATCGCGTTGGCTCTGGGTGGGGGAGATAAAGGTCCGCCCGATATAGCGATTCTTCACCAGCCCCTCGCAATAGGGGATGCCGGACTGCTGGGCGTACCCCACCGCCATCGCCACCGCCGAATCAGGGACTGGGATCACCAAATCGGCATCGGCAGGCTGTTCGATCGCCAGTTGCTTTCCCAGCGCTACTCGGGCGCTGTAGACCCGGCGCCCATTGATAATGCTGTCCGGGCGCGCGAAGTAAACAAACTCGAAGGAGCAGAGACGGCGGGTTGGCGCGGCGAAGCGCGTGCTGGTCAGTCCGTCCCGGTCGATGCGGATCACCTCGCCCGGCTCGACCTCGCGCACCAGGGTGGCCCCGACCGTATCCAGGGCGCAGGACTCCGAGGCTACCACCCACTCCCGACCCAACTGGCCCAGGCAGAGTGGACGAACCCCCCAGGGATCGCGCGCGGCATAGAGCGCGGTGGGCGAGGCCATGACCAAGCTGAAGGCGCCGCTCAGCCGCGGGAGCGCCTGAATGAGCCTCTCGTACCACGAGTCTCCCTCGCTATGGGCGATCAGGCGGAGAATGACCTCACTGTCGCTGCTGGCGATCAGATCCACGCCGGCCGCCATCAGTTCGGCCGCCAGCGCCCTGGCGTTGACCAGGTTGCCGTTGTGGGCCAGGGCGAAGGCCGACCGCGATCCCTCTGGGCCGGCCTCGGCGGTGATCGTCATCGGTTGGGCGTTGCGGACGCTGCTCTCGCCGGTGGTTGCGTAGCGGCAATGGCCCACCGCCAGGAAGCCTTGCAGTTGGCGCATGGCCGCTTCGTCGAAGACCTGCGAGACCAGCCCCATGCCACGCTGCACCCGGAGGATGTGCCCGTCGCCCACCACAATCCCGGCGCTTTCCTGGCCCCGGTGCTGCAAGGCATAGAGGCCGAAATAAGTGGCGCGGGCCACGTCCTCGTTGGGCGCGTAGATTCCGAAGACCCCGCAGGCCTCCCGCGGGCGATCTTCCTCGTCGTATCGCGGCAGGTGTTTCATCTTGGGTTTTCCTTCCTCCGCGCCTGCCGGATGGGAAACGCGACCATGGACTCTATACGTGCGTGAGATCGGCGAGCGCCCCGGCCCAGGACGCGCGCAACGAAGACAGGTTCACCGTGAACAGAGAGTGCCATTGCAGGGTCTCGCCTCCCACCACGCCCAGGCGGCGGAGCAGTACCTCATGCTCTCTCGCCAGGGCCTCTAAGTCGGCCAGATGATCGGCAGCCAGGCTCACCACCACGCGGGCCGATCCCTCGCCAAATAGGGTTTCGGCGCTCGAGTCTTCCGGGTCCGGTGTCTCGATGGTGGCCCCGACATTCCCAGCCAGGGCGCATTCGGCTACGGCCACGGCCAGGCCGCCGTCACTGCAATCGTGCGCGGATCGGAGCAACCCGCCGGCGATCGCCGCGCGCAGGCACTCCTGCACCCGCCGCTCCAGGCCCAGGTCCAGGGGTGCGGGAGTGCCTGTCAGGTTGCCGGTACGAATCCAGGCATGAATACTGCCGCCAAGCGAGACTGCTTCCCCGCCGAGCAGATAAATCCGGTCCCCATCGGCTACAAAGCCGGGGGTAAGATGGCGAGCGACCTCATCGATCCGACCCGCCATGCCCACGATTGGGGTGGGATAAATGGCCGCGCCCAAGTTCTCGTTATACAAGCTCACGTTGCCGCTGACGATCGGCACCCCAAGCGCCTCGCAGGCGGCAGCCATCCCCGCCACCGCCTGTCGCAGTTGGTAGGCCACGCCCGGCTTCTCGGGGTTGCCGAAATTGAGGCAATCGGTGGCGCACAACGGCCGGGCTCCCACGCAACTGAGATTGCGGGCGCTCTCGGCTACCGCCAGCGCCCCACCCAGGTACGGATCGAGGTAGCAGAGGCGACTATTCCCATCCACGCTTATGGCCACTCCGTCGCGCCGCCCCTTCAGACGCAGCACCGCCGCGTCGGCGCCGGGTCCGACCACCGTGTTGGTCCCCACCATGGAGTCGTACCGCTGCCAGATCGCGCCCTTGCTTCCGATGTTAGGGTGCCCCAGCACCTCCAGCAATGCCTGGCCCCAATCAGTCTCCGCCGGCAAGTTCGGAGCCGTCTCGCGGGCCTGCCGGACCTCCTCGTCCTCGGCGCCGGCCAGTTCATAGGCGGGACAGGCATCGGTGAACAGCCGCACCGGCACCTCGACCACCGTTCGCCCTTCCGCGCGCATATGGACTACCCCATCGTCGGTGATCCGCCCGATTACCGCGTGCGGCAGTTCCCAGCGATCCAGCACCGCCTCGACCGCGGCCAGGCGATCCGGCTCGACCGCCGCCAGCATCCGCTCCTGGCTTTCGCTGAGCAGCAACTCGTAGGGCGTCATTTCGGGCGCCCGTCGGGGTACCCGGTCCAGGTCGATAAAGATCCCCGAACCGGTTTTATCGGCCATCTCCACCGTGGAACTGGTCAGCCCCGCCGCCCCAAGATCCTGTAAGCCGGCCAGCAGGCCGCGCTCGCGCAACTCCAGGCACGCCTCCATCAGCAGCTTCTCGGTCAACGGATCGCCCACCTGCACGGCGGGGCGCCGCTCCTCGGAGCGTTCGTCCAGTTCCACCGAGGCAAAGCTGGCCCCATGGATGCCGTCGCGGCCCGTGGCGGCGCCAAAGAGCACCACCAAGTTTCCGGGAACCCCGCCATGGGCCCGCAGGAGCTTTCCTTCCTCGGCCAGGCCCAGACACAGCACGTTCACCAAAGGATTCCCGGTATAGCACGGCTCGAATACCGTCTCGCCGCCCACCGTGGGCACGCCCATGCAATTGCCGTAGCCGCCAACCCCGGCTACGACTCCGTGGAACAGGAAGCGGGTGCGCGCATCAAAGGTGATTCCGTCGGCGGAATGGCCAAACTTTTCCCCAGGCGGGGCCGACGTTCGGGCGACTTCGCCAACCAAATCATCTGTCACCCTGGCTCCGGGGACCGTGGTCCCCTGGGAGGGATGAGAGGACCGTGGTCTCGGGTCCGGGAGACCGAAGCGGAGTGAATCCATCAAGGCGATCGGGCGGGCGCCCATGGCGAAGATGTCGCGCAGAATGCCACCGACCCCGGTGGCCGCTCCCTGGTAGGGCTCGATGGCGCTGGGATGATTGTGGCTCTCGATCTTCATCACCAACAACAGCCCATCACCCAGGCTTACCGCGCCGGCATTCTCGCCCGGCCCCTGGACCACCAGGGCTCCGCGCGAAGGGAGAGTACGGAGGAGCAAGCGCGAGTGTTTGTAGCCGCAGTGCTCGCTCCACATGGCGCTAAACATCCCCAATTCGACCTGGTTGGGTTCGCGGCCCAGCAGCTCGACGATGGTGGTATATTCGGCCAGGGTCAATCCGAGCGCCCGCAATTCGCCGACGGACCGCGGATCGCTACTCATGCATGGCCTCGATCAGAGAGCGGAAGATCACCAATCCGTCCTCGCCGCCCAGCAGCGGATCGCAGGCCCGTTCCGGATGCGGCATCAGGCCGAACACGTTGCCGCGGGCGTTCCGCAGGCCCGCGATCCCGGCGGTGGCGCCGTTCGGGTCGCCAGCTTGGTTCACCGCTCCCCGCTCGTCGCAATAGCGCAGGAGCACCTGTCCGTTGGCGAGCATGGCCTCGGCTTCCTGGGGCGCGCATTGGTAGCGTCCCTCGCCATGGCTGATCGGCATCCGCAGCACGGCGCCCGCCGGAGTGTGGCCGAGGAACGCCCGATCGGGGGCGTGGACGCGCAGATGCGTCCAGTGGCAGCGGTATTCCAGGCTCTGATTTCGCAGCAGCACGCCGGGGAGCAGCCCCGCTTCGGTCAATATCTGCATCCCATTGCAGATGCCCAGAACCGTCCGCCCGCGTTCCGCGTGCTCTCGCACGGCATCCATTACCGGTGAAAAGCGGGCGATGGCGCCGCAACGCAAGTAGTCGCCGTGGGCGAAGCCGCCGGGCAGGACCACCAGATCGGCATCCCCGACGCGGGTCTCCTGATGCCAGATGACGCGCGCCGACTGTCCCAGTCGTTCAGCCAGGAGATAGCGGGTGTCCTCATCGCAATTGGTGCCGGGAAAGGCGATGACCGCCCATTTCATGTCGCGCCTTCCGGGGTCAGGATAAAGCGCTCGATCACCAGATTGGCCAGCAGGCGCTCGCAGGCATCCGACGCGGTAGCCATCGCTTCGTTGAGGTTGGCGGCGCGCACGCTCAGGCGGAAGTACTTTCCCGCCTGTACATCCTCGACGGTGGGGAAATTCAGGGCATGCAAGCCGCGAAGGATCGCCTGGCCCTGGGGGTCCAACACGGCAGGGCGGAGGGTGACCCGCGCGCCAATGGTATAGAGGGTGAGATCGGGTGTGCTGTCAGTCATCAAGCGGCTGCCCCGTGATCAGAGAGTAGGCGGAATGATAGCGCGCCGTCGTCGCCGCGATGACCTCGGCGGGCAGATTTGGGGCCGGCGCCTCGCCGTGCCAACCAAGATTGGTCAGGTAGTCACGAACCGGCTGCTTGTCGAAGCTCACCTGGGCCGATCCCGGTTGATATCGGGCCGCGTCCCAGAACCGTGAGGAATCGGGAGTCAATATCTCGTCGATGAGGATCAGCCTCCCATCTCGCAGACCGAACTCGAATTTGCTGTCCGCTATGATCATACCGCGGGTCAAGGCATAGCGGACGGCATTGGTGTATAGTGCCCGGCTCGCCGTTTCCATTTGGCGTGCCAGGTCGGCGCCAACCAGGGCGGCCAGTCGTTCAACGCTGATATTCTCGTCGTGGCCGCGATCATTCTTGATCGCCGGGGTAAAGGCAGGCTCCGGGAGCGCGTCCCCCTCGCGTAGCCCGGGCGGCAGCGGCAGTCCGGCCAGCGTACCGCTCGCCTGATACTCCAGCCAGCCGGAACCGGCCAGATAGCCGCGGACCACGCATTCCACGTCGATCCGCTCGGCGCGCGTGACCAGGGTGGCCCGGCCATCCAACTGGTTCAGGGGCTCCTCGATCGCCGCCAACCGGCGGATCTCCGGCCAGGACGCGCTAATCAAGTGGTTCGGGACCAGATGCGCGGTCCGTCTGAACCAGAAGGCGGAGAGTTGCGAGAGGATACGCCCTTTGTCCGGGACGCCCATGGGCAGCACCCGATCGAAGGCCGAGAGCCGGTCACTGGCCAGCAAGAGCAGCCGATCCTCGCCCACCGCGTGAATATTCCGCACTTTCCCCTCGTACAGCAGCGGTAAACCAGGCACCCGTGGATCGAGCATGGGGGTGGACCCTTCGTCTCTCATGCCGACCATCTTTTCGGCCTCCTCTCCACCTGGTCGTCGGTCAACAAGCAAGGTTTTCGTGTACCCGATCCCCGACCGCGGTCGGGGATCGGGTAACCTACTACCCAGGCGCCAGAAGGCCGCGGGCCGCCAGCACGCGCTCGCGCGCCGCCTCGGCGGTTGGGCCAAGGGCGGTGAGGTGCCCCATTTTTCGCCCGCGGCGTGGCTCATCCTTCCCATAGAGGTGCAACTTTACCTCTGGCAGGGCCAGAACCCGATCCCACCTTGGGGTTCCCCCCTCCCAGAGGTCGCCGAGTAGGTTGGCGGTCGCGGCCGGGGCCAGGAGTTCGGTGGGACCGACCGGTGCTCCCACCACCGTGCGCGCCTGTTGCTCGAATTGGCTGGTCCGGCATGCTTCAATCGACCAGTGGCCTGAGTTGTGCGGTCTGGGCGCCAGTTCATTGACCACGAGCCGGCCATCGGGGAGCACGAACAACTCCACCGCCAGGACGCCCACCAGATCGAGATCCTGGGCAATGGTCAGCGCCAGTTCCCGCGCCGCCGCTGCCTGGCTCGCGGGTAGGGCGGCCGGCACGCTCGATGTGTCCAGGATGCCGGCGGCATGGACATTCTCGGCCGGCTCGTACGTAGCCATTCGCCCCTCCCGGTCGCGCGCCACGATCACGCTGATCTCCCGCTCGAACCGAAGTACTTCCTCCAAAATACAGGGGACGCCGCCCAATTGGGCGTGCGCGGTGGACAGGTCCGCCACCGCGGCGATCCGCCGCTGGCCCTTGCTGTCGTAGCCCTGGGTCGCGGTTTTGAGCAGGGCGGGGAACGGGACCATGGACGCCGCCGCGGCCCGGCTTGCTTCGTCCACGATGGTGGCATAGGGCGCGGTCGCGATCCCCAGGCGCGCGAGAAAGTGTCTTTCGGCCAGCCGGTCCTGGCAGATGCTCAGGACTCCCGCTCCTGGCCGAGTTGGAAGACCGTGGGCGAGCCGGCGCACCGTGGCCACCGGCAGGTTCTCAAACTCCAGGGTTACCACGTCCACCGCCTCACGTAAGTCGGCAATGGCCCGCTCGTCATCGTACGGGGCGACGATGTGCCGGTTCGCAACTTGCCCGGCCGGACAGTTGGGAGTGGGGTCCAGGACCACGACCTTATATCCCATGACCCGCGCCGCCAGGGCGGTCATCCGTCCGAGTTGCCCCCCGCCCAGCATCCCGATCGTGCCGCCGGGCGCCAGGATGGTCACGACCACTCGCGGGGAAGAGTACCTATGGTCGTGGCGCGGTTCACGGCAGGGTTTCTCCCAGCACTCGGTCGGTCTGCGCTTGCCGATGGCGGGCCAGCGCCTTGCCAATCGCGGGGTGATGAGGGCTCAGGATGGCCGCCGCCAGGAGCGCGGCGTTGATCGCGCCGGCCCTGCCAATCGCCAGCGTCCCCACGGGGACCCCGGCGGGCATCTGCACGATGGAGAGCAGCGAATCCATTCCGGAAAGGGCGGCGCTTTGCATGGGCACCCCGAGGACGGGGACCAGGGTCTTGGCGGCGACCATGCCGGGGAGATGGGCGGCTCCGCCCGCCCCCGCGATAATCACCGCGATCCCGCGTTGGGCCGCCGATTCGGCGTAGGCGAACAGCAAGTCTGGAGTCCGGTGCGCGCTGATCACCCGCGTCTCGTACGCCACCCCCAGTTCCTCCAGGATCCTGGCGGCATGGCGCATGGTTTCCCAGTCGGAGATGCTGCCCATGATCACCCCAACCAACGGCCCACCGCTCTCCTCGTGGGGTTGACCCGATTGTTCGCCTGATTGGCCGTTCGTCTCCACTGCCTCCGCCTCGCATTACGCCGGCGCCGCATGCGCGGTTGAAGCGTACCATAACCCTCGACCCTGCATGGCCCATAATCGGACGGATCGGTCGGATCGGTCGGATCGGTCGGATCGGTCGGATCGTGCCCAGGTGATCACCGGCACGACGCGCCGCTCAGGCGGGGCAACTCATGATAAGCTCGGCACGCGGGAGATGGGTGCTTGCTGGTGAGCGGTGCGGGACATCACCCCCGTGGTCCTCAACCAACGGTCCAGATCGCTTGCCGGGAGAGCACGGCTGATGTGGTAGCCCTGGATCGTATCGCAATCCAGATCGTCCAGGATCATCTTAGTTTCCGCGTCCTCCACCCCTTCGGCAACCACTCGCAAATCCAGCGCATGGGCCAGCGTGATCACGGATCGTACGATGGCCGCGCCCTTGATATCCGTCGCCGTTTTCATGTCGAGGACAAACGACTTGTCGATCTTGACTTCCTGCACCGGAAGATTCTTGAGGTAGGCCAGCGATGAGTAGCCGGCGCCGAAGTCGTCAATGGAAAGGCGCACCCCGAGCGTATGCAAGCGGGTGAGCACGCTTTCGGCCCCAGCCGGATCGAGCATCAGGCTACTCTCCGTGATCTCCAGGGTGAGTAATGCCGGGGAGAGCCCGTAGCGCGGAAGGAGTTGCGAGATCAGTGGCGGCAGGCGCTGATCCTGGAGGGCGCGGGCGGAGAGATTGACCGCCACGGGAATACTCCGCCCGGTCAATTTCCATGCCTGGCACTGCCGTAACGCGGTCTCCAGTACCCAGGTAGTAAGCGGATCGATCAGCCCCGTCTGTTCCGCCAGGGGAATGAATTGGTCTGGGGGGATGAAGCCCCGATCAGGATGGAGCCAACGGAGTAATGCCTCTACCCCATGTAAGTCACCGGTCGCACAATCGATTTTTGGCTGGTAGTAGAGCATCAGGTCTTGGTCCTGGATCGCCTGGCGCAAATCCCGCACGAGGGCAAGTCTTTGCATCGTATACTGATCCTGGGTCGGACTATAAACTACGGCCCGGCGATGTTTCCGCTTAGCCTCGTACATCGCCACGTCGGCATGCTGGAGCAGGAGATCCAGATCCCGGCCATGATCAGGGTAGAGCGCGATCCCGATGCTGGCTCCGATCGTCAGAGATTGCTCTTCGATCAAGAATGGGCTCTCAAGCTCTTCCCACAGACGGCCGGCAAGGTGCAACACGGTGGATTCACCGGCGTCGGGGAGGAGAATGGCAAACTCGTCCCCTCCTAGACGCGCCACCATGTCCTGAGCCCGCAGCGCCCCAGTCAACCGCCGGCTTACCTCCTGGAGCAGCAGGTCTCCGGCGGCATGACCGAGTGTATCGTTTACCTCCTTGAACCGATCCAGATCCAGCAAGAGGAGTGCCGCCGCTTTCTTGCCGTCAGCAGTCTCCCCCAGGGTATGCTCGATCCTCTCCCGCAGCAGCAGCCGGTTGGGCAGCCGAGTGAGGGCGTCGTGCGACGCCTGAAACGCGAGATCGGCTTCCGTTTGCTTCCGGGCCGTGATATCGCGGCCGGTGACCACGATCCCGCGGAGAAGCGGATCGCGGATCCGATTCACTGTCATCACCGCCAGCCACCGAAAGGAACCATCGGCGTGCAGGACACGAATCTCTCGTTCATGCACACCCTCGATATCCCTGACCCGGTTGGCCAGCGCCTGGGTCACGCTGGGATGATCCTCCGGGCGCAGGAGCGCCAGCACCGATGTACCGATGAGATCGGGGATCCGGTAGCCAAGGAGCCGCTCATAGGAAGGGCTGGCCGAACGGATACTCCCCTGAGCACTCAGGAGGGCCACGAGATCCGTACTGTGTTGGACGAGAATCTTGCGCTGGTGTTCACGCGCGGCAATGATGACCTGGAACGCGCCCGCGAGGAGAACCGCCAGCACGATCACGCCGCTCAGCACCAGGGTCGCGGTACGCGATGAGGCGATGGCCGCGTTCCGGGTTCGCGCCGCGCCGGCCATATTGAGCTTGACCAGCCGGTTGAAGTCCCTGGTCAGGGGCGCCACCACCGTGTTGGCGATATTCGTGAACAGGCGCAAGGTCAAGGCAGGATTCCTGGTCGCGGCGTTGGTGCCGAGGAGCGGCGCCTGGGCGGCGAGCGCGCGCCACTCCCCAAGGAGTGTTCGCGCTTGGACCACCACCGCCCGCTCCTCGGCATCCTCATCCTGGCTCCCAATCGCTTGAAATCGGAGGAATTCCTTCCAGGCATCCATGGTGAAGCTCTGGATCTGGGGGACATCCACCCGCATCCGGCGGTGGGGATCAGCATCGACCACGGCATAGAGCCCGAAGTAGTCCGCCTGGGCAATGTCACGTTCGGCGCTCAGTAAATGCACCAGAGCCGGCATGTGGGTGTTGGTAATATCCGTCACGGCGCCCCGCGCGGTGAGGAGGCCCGCCAAACCGGTACCGCCTACCAGGCCCGCCATCACCAATACGAGGACCAGTTGGCCAAGCAGCCACGGAGATCGGACAATGAACCAGAGATAGCGCAAGGGAAATCCTTCAGGATCAGGTTGGCTGAGGCATTGGCTACCACTTTACCCGCTTTGCCAGGATCAAGAAACACCCCGAATGGGTACTTTGCCTCCCGAGCCTTCATCCGACCGATATGTCGGATCGGTCGGGGCCGTCCGATCAGGGGAGACGATAGGCCCGTCTCGCCAACCCCTGGGCGCAATCGACCACCATCTCGACGGCATCGTCTCTTTCGATCACGCCTCGGACGACCTGACCGGCGAGCCAATTCGCGCTCACCCGCCGCCATACATCATGGCGCGCGGGGATAGAACAGAAGGCGCGAGTATCGTCGTTGAAGCCCGCCAGGTTATACAGACCCGCCGTTTCCACCACCGAGTCCAGAAAGTGGTTCATTCCCCGCACGCTGTCGAAAAACCACCAGGGCGGGCCAAGAAACACGGCGGAATAATAGCCCGCCAGGGGAGCCAGTTCGCGGCTGTAGGTGCTTTCGTCGAGGGTAAAGAGAATCAAGCGGAACCGTGGATCGTTCCCGTAGTCGTTGAGAAGGGCGCGCAGCCCCTCGGTCCACTGAGTCCGTACGGGAATATCGGCGCCCTTGTCGGGGCCAAATTGCTGGAACACGGCGGCGTCGTGGTCGCGGTAGCTCCCTACATGCAACTGCATCACCAGGCCATCCTCCGCGCTCATCCGGGCGAACTCGATCAGCATATGGGCAGTAAACCGGGCCGCGTCCTCGGGCCGTGCCTCACCTCGGAAGGCTCGCCCCAGCAGCAGATCGGCCTCGCGTGGGCTAAGCCGCTCGGTATGAGGGGTGAGCGCGGCGTGGTCGGTGGAGACGGCGCCTGCCTGCTTGAACGACGTTCGTCGCGCCTCCAGGGCCTGGATATACGAAGGATGGTCAACGATATGCACGCCCGCGAGCGCGCCCAGGCGCTCAATGTTGCGACCCCACTGGGGGTCGGTGAGATTGACCACGGCGTCGGGCCGGAAGGTGGGTCGGACCCTGCCGCCCCAACCCTGGTCTCTCAGGGCCAGATGGTCCGCGAGGGGAGAGGTCGCGGGATCGGTCGTGCAAAGCTCCTCGATCCTAAAGCGGGTCCATAGGGCGCGCGGGGTATACTCAGGGCGAGCCAGTCGCGCCTCAAGGTGATCGTAGATCGCCTGGGCATTGGCGCCGGTGAGCTTTTCCTCTACCCCGAACACCGCTGTGAGCTCATCACTGAGCCATAGGCCGGTCGGGGTGCCGCGAAAAAGGAAGAAGTGGTCGGCGAAGCGCTGCCAGATCCGCCGGTGATCGGTCTCGACCGGGGTGCCGTCACGGCTCGGTACTCCCAGGTCCGCGAGGGCGATTCCCTGGCTGTGCAGCAGGCGGAAGACGTAGTGATCGGGAATGATCAGGAGATCGGCGGGCGAGCCGAAGGTGGCCTCTGGATTGGCGAGGAGCGCGGGATCCACATGGCCGTGCGGGCTAAGAATTGGCCTATCCTTAACCAGGGAGTAGAGTTCGCGCGCCTGTTCCCTTTGGGCCGGTTCGGGGTCAAAGCACCGATCCGGGGAAAGATGCCAGGTGCTGGTCCCCATGCTTGCTCTCCTCTCGCGGGCGGCCCGAGACGCCGCTACGGATAACTATAACGGACATCGCTCGCGACATGTCGATCACTACCACGCGAGTCGGCGAGGACGCTTATACGGTACGGATCCCCACTCGTGGGATTGCTAGGTGCCCTGATATGGGGTATGTGTAATGCGGTTAGCCCTTCCATTCGGTATGATGTCGCGAGCGGCGATCCAGGGAGAAGATCCAGCATGCAACGGGCGGTCCATGAAGTCTGACTGCCGCTGTCCGGCTCGCGCGCCCGTCGAGGAATCCCCGGAAGGGGAGCGCGGACGCCTGGAACTCCTGCTCAAAACCGCCCGCGTTCTCGGATCAAGCCTGGATCGCGAGGGCATTCTCAACGCGCTGGCCGAGAGCATTATCACTGGCCTGGACGCCGCCGCGGCATCGTTCACCGATATCGATGCCGCGACTGGTACCATCCATTCAGTGATTCATCATGTGGCGCCGGGCCGTGCCTCCATGGTCACCAGTCCCGCCTGGATACCGCTCACCAGCTTTCCGTTCCTCGTACAGGTAGAAGAGAGCGGCATCCCGGCCTCCACGCACGTTGCCGATCCGGATCTGCTTGAAAACGAGCGCGCGTTTCTCACCAAGCATGATCTGCGGTCAGAGGTCGTGGTCCCTATTCTCACCGGCGGGCGGGTGTCCAGCTTCCTTGAAGTGTATTGGGACCATCCGGATCCGATAGGCCCCCATACGGTCGCGGTGTGCGCGGCCATCGCCGAACAGGCAACGGTGGCCCTGGAGAACGCGCGCCTCTACGCCGCCGAGGCGGAGTTGCGCCGGCGCGCGGAGGTGCGTGCCCGCCGCCTGGAACACGTTCAGCGGGTAGGTGAGCGGCTCAAGGCCGACCTTGATCCGGACGAGATCGCGCGGCGCGTGGTCGATGCCACGCAGGCGGCGTCGGGCTTCCGCATGGTGGTCCTCAATCTGGTGAACGAACCGGATGAGCCTGACTCTCCCTGGAGCGTGGTGGCCACGGCCGGCGTTCCTCCGGAGGGGGTCGCGGTCCTGTGCGCCAATACCTACACGGTCTCCGATGTGCGGAAGGTCTTCCGGCCCGAATTCCGCCTCTCCCGGTCCTACTTCATCCCCAGTGATCTGGCGCATCTTGCCACGGAGGGCAACGAGGTGCCGAGCTGGTGGGCGGAGGCCAGGGAGCCGGCCCACGATGCGAATGCCTGGCGCCGGGGCGACGACCTGCTGGTACCGCTCACCGAACGAGACGAGAGCCGGCTGATCGGCTTCATCTCCCTTGACGACCCCGATAGCGGCTTACGTCCCGAGCGCGAGGAAGTTGAGTTATTGGAGATCTTCGCCGATCAGGCCGTGGTGGCCCTCCGCAATGCCAATCTCCTCCGACAGGCCCGGCGAGACGGGCTGGAACGGGCGAGAACGGAAGAGATCGTACGGGCCAGTGAGGCGCGGCTCCGGGCGGTTCTGCGTAGTTCGCCGATTCTCCTGTTCAGCCTGGACGCGCACGGCCGATTCACTCTTGCCACGGGCGGCGATTTGGGTTTGCTGGACATCAGAGCCGTCGATCTCCCCGGCGCCCTGATCACTTCCGTGTTCGCGCAAAGGCCGGAAATGGCGGCGCACTACGAGCGGGCCCTTGGCGGTGAGGCGCATAGCGTGACTATCGACGTGCGCGAGACCAGCCTGGAGATGCACTGGACGCCGCTTCGGGTCGAGGCCGGCGCCGTCATGGGGGTGATTGGGGTAGCGGTGGATGTGACCGAGCGGGTTGAGGCGCAGCGGGCCGCCGAGGCGCTGGCCCGGCTCCGCAGCGATTTCGTCGCCTCGGTCAGTCACGAACTGCGCACCCCCCTGACCGCCATCGTTGGCTATGCCGAGTTACTGCAATCTCACTGGGCCAGGCTCCCCGATGAGCGGCGGTTGGAACATATCTCGCGCATCGCGACCTCGGCCAATCGCCAGAAGCGCATGGTGGACGATCTGCTGCTGCTTGGTCGCGTGGAACTGGGCGATCTGCGCCCGAAGGCGGAGCGGGTTCTGGTAGCGCGGGCCATAAGCCGCGCCGCCGACGAAGTCCGGATCAGCTATCCTGGGCAGCACATCGACTTCACCGGCGCGGAGGATCTGCTTGCCTGCGCGGACCTTGAGCGCGTCGTGCAGATCCTGGTCAATGTCCTGGATAACGCGGCCAAGTACTCGCCGGAAGGCAGCCCCATCGCCGTGGCCTGGGCACGCGAAGGGCGCGAGGCGGTGGTGCGAGTCCGCGACCGAGGTTCCGGCATTCCGCCGCTCGGGCGCGAACAGCTCTTCTCGCGGTTTGGCCGGATGCCGGGGAGCCGTACCCGCGCGGGGCGCGTAGGGACAGGACTTGGGCTGCATCTGGGGCGCCAGATCGCCGAAGCCATGGGCGGAAGTCTCGATCTTGAGGAGACCAGCCCATCCGGCAGCATCTTCCGTCTGCGGGTACCGTTGGCCGGCTCCTGGATTGATCCCCCCGACTGAGGTCGGGTGGTAGCGCCGGCCCGACCGTGGCCGGGGTGATCGGACGGATCGGTCCGATCGGTCCGATCGGTCCGATCCGTTGCCTCAAGAGAGGATGACGTTTCCGCCACGCCCTGCTACCATCGGAGAGGGATAGAACCCGCGCTGAGAGAGTGGATGATTCGCCGATATCTAGCCCTGCCGTGGCTTGCTCTGCTGTGTATCCTGAGCTCCGGTGGGATGGTGCCGGCGGGCGCGGCCGCCCCGATCACCCCCTGGCATGATACGAGCCTGCGGGCGCGGGAATACGCGGCCGCCCAGCAAGTCTGGCACGCGAATCTGGCCCGCGGCGAGGCGGTGATTCACCCAAGCAGGGCCTATGCCGGGGTCTGGCTGCGCGATTCCTTCTGGACCTTCCTGGGCCTGGGAGACGGCAATCTCGCCCGGCGCGCTCTCAATCACTTCGCGGGGCGCCAGCTTGCCGATGGCCAGGTACCGACTCAATTCACGATCTTTCTCCGCGACCCGCTCTATCGGGCGGACGAATCGACCTTGCTCTTCCTGATCTGGGCCGATTGGCAGGCGGCTCAGGGGTACCCATTTCAAGATACCCATCGCTTGAAGCTGGCCCTTTCGTACGTGCGTTCCCAGGCGCGCGAGGGTTACTATCTCAGCCAGCCAGGGAGCTATGCCAGTTGGTTCGATGGGTTCCGCGTCCCACGAACCGATACCCTGAGCTACAATCAAGGGCTCTATGCCGCGGCCTTGCTGGCGGCGCGGCAACTGCGGCTCGGAGTGGGGAGCCACGAGATAGCGGTCGCGTCTGGCGCCTATCGCTCCCTCGCCGGTGGTCCTGGCGCTTATCTCCGCTTCAGCCGCCGGTTAGACTACCACGATATCAGCGGCCTGGTTGGTGACTTTCTCGCCTACTGGTTGTTCCGCCAGCCGATCTTAAGTGATGCCGCCGTGGCCAGAACCCTGTACAGTCAACCAGCTTTCCAGAGCGGGTTCAAGGTAGTGACGGACGAACGGGGCCAGCCATTGCCGGCCAGAGCCTTTGTCACCCGCTTTTTCGCGGGCGATTATCAAAATGGCGGTTCATGGCTCCTTTACGACTACATCGCCCTCGCCGATGGATGCCAGCATGGGATGCCCCGGATGTGCGCGCGCATGGCGGAACGGTTGCGGTTGGAGTTTCGCCAGGGAGCGATCTTCCACGAATACTTGAACACCGATCCGAACTCACCGCTCTTCCAGCGCGAGCCCGCCTATCGCGACATCTTTTCGTGGGATACCTTCGTCCTGCGGGTCGATGCCGTGATTGCCGCTCGGGCCGGCGCCGGTTCGCGCCAGGTCCGTGGTTGAGGCGCGCTCCGGCTTCAACAGGTAGGCGAGCGTGAGCGCGACCAGGACGGCGTTACGGGCCAGAATGGCGGCCATGAAGAGCGGATGTTCGGGCAACTTGACCAGACTGAGATCCAGATGGTAGCCGTAGGGGAAAATAACCAGCGTCAATCCCGCGACCAGCAGCCAGCGCGCCCGGAGACCCTCCACGTAGGCCACGACCGGGAACAGCCAGAGCAGATACTGGGGGCTAAGTATCTTGCTGGTGGACAGCATGACCAGAAGGACCAGAACGAATGATCGCGGCAACGAGACGGTGCCGCGCCAGGCACGCCGGCAGACCAGCATCACCCCCGCGATGAACAGGCCAGTGGCGATCCAGGATACTGGCCCCGCCAGGTAGCCCACGACATTCACCGAATGGTAGGTCAGCTTCACCTGTACGGGCGCGCCTATTTTCCCGCTCAGCCAGAGGAGCGAGCCGGGGACCGATTCGATCTGCGGCGGCCGCGCTCCATCATAGCTCAAGGGTCCGATGAAGCCGCGCGGGTTGAGGATCGCGAAGGGAAGCGCGGCAGCCACGACAGCCAGGGCGAAGGCTCCCACTTCACGGCGGGGGAGCGTGCCATCCCGGCGCCACTGCCGTGCCGCCAGCACCGCCGCCACGAACCCCGGGTAGACCTTGAGTACCGCCGCGCCCGCGAGGAAGAGGTACGCCCACGTATGGCGCGAGCGTTCCGCCAGAATCAGCGCCGCCACGACAAGCACCCCCGGCGCCAGATCAAAACGCTCCAGCGCCGTAGCCCAGCCACCAACCAGCACGTAGAGGGCGAAGGCCGCGGCCGAAAGCAGCAGGCGCCGCCACACAAGGTAGACCGTCACCCCGAGGATAAGGAGTCCCAGCAAGACCATATAGGTGCTGGAGTAGGGGGCGAAGGGCCAGAGCAAGGGGAGTGAGAAGACGAAGAGTGCCGGGGCTGGATACTCCCGTGGGAGCGTATGGAAGGCCACCGGTGGCGCGGTCCAGAACCGCCATCGCGGATCGGCGCAGAACTGGGTGACCGGGGCGGCCGCGATCGCGTGCGGCCCTTGCCAGAAGGCGCGGGCGTAGCATTGGTAGGCGAACACATCATCGTTGGGGATTATTCCCGGCTGCCCACGGAGATAGACCATGTCCCGGAGCAGGGCGCCGGCCACCCCGAGGAGCAGCGCGCACCCCAAAATCCGGATGAGCGGACGGGGAAAACGCGCGGGCAGCGCGCGCCGATCTCTTCCCTCCCACCAGGCGAGGAGACGAATCAGGCGATCCATCGACCCCGCACAAAGACAATCGTGAACAGCACCAGTAGACCGACCGAAATCGCCTGCACCAGCCGATCCACGAGCGGGGAGCGGCCCAACAACCCCAGGACGATGAAGGGCGGGAACAGGGTAAGTTCGAAGCGGGAAACCGAGAGCAGCGCGAGGGGCTGGCCCTGACCGGTGGCGGGTGTCAAGAGAACGGCCAGCATGACAGCGGCGCCATAGACGGTGTAGAGGCGCGGCAGCCGGCGGATCCCCAGTCCGATTAGCACGAGGAAGAGGACCAGGAATGTAAGATCCAACAACGATTCGGCCTCCAGCGCTCCTCGCGTGTGGGCCGAGAAATGCCCTGGCAGATGCGCGAGCCGGCCGATGTCCAGGGCAATCCCCTCCCACGGGAAGGCGAGCCCCCGATACCAGGCGGCCTGCGCGCGCAAAAAGAGAAACGGATCGCCGAATCGCGCCTGAAGGTAGACCATGAAGATGACGAGGCCACCAGGAACCAGCCCCAAGGCCAACCAGGGCCTGGCGCGATCCCAGCCGTCCTGGCGCTGGGGGCGCCAGGATTCCAGGGCCGCCATCGCGAAGGGGAGGACCAGCAACAGACCCAGCTGGCGGGTTAAGGTGGCGCTCATCCCGCACAACCCCGCCACCCACCAGCGGCGCAGCCGCAGTGCGTACACGCAGCCCACGCAGCAGAGCATGTACAGGGCTTCAGAGTAGGCCGCATAGAAGAACAGGGCGGTCGGAAAGATACCCAGGTAATAGACCGCGCGGTCGGCCACTTCGGGATCGAAATCCTGGAGCAGCAAGCGGTGAAAGACATAGAGGGCGGCGGCGAAGCTGAGATTGACGATGATCAGGGCCGCCGCGTAGGCCGAAAGCGGGGTGATCACCGAGAGGATATGCATGGCAAGGGGAAAGAGGGGAAAAAACGCGAGATCGGATTGGACAGGCGGTGGGGACCAGACGTAGCCCTGATCGGCTACCCTGATGTACCAGAGGACATCCCAACGTTGCCAGATCGCGAAAAGATCGTGGTTCCGTCCCGCCACATCATAGAAGAGTTTGCTGGTAAGTAAACTGATTACCGTCAGGATAACGCGGTTCATGAGGAAGACCTGGAGCGTGAGAATGAGACTCTCTCGGGTTGTGGCCGGCCTGGAGCTCGCGCCCTGTCCACCGAACACGCTCGCAGCCCTCTTTCGTCCCTGAATCGCGCCCCGACTCACTTCATGCACTCTAAAGGTAGCGATATAAGGAGCAATCCGCCAGCGGGATCCGGCCTAGGTTACTCCTTCTGACGCGCGAATCCATTGCCGGAAGGGCCAGGATCGACAATATTCCGAACCGTGAGGCCGAGGCGAGCCTGTCTTGACAGGGCCAGGGAGCGTGTTTATTATAAGAAATCATCACCAGGACCTCTAGTGAACGGGTCGTCGATGAAGCTGGATCGCCAGAGCCCGATTCCTATCCATTATCAGTTCAAGAAGATGCTGCTGGATCAAATCCTATCCGGCAGCCTACCGCCTGGGGCTCAACTGCCGACCGAAGGTGAATATGCCCGGCAGTTTGGGGTGAGCTTGGCACCGATCCGCCAGGCGCTTGGCGAACTGGCCCAGCAGGGGTATATTGAACGCCGAACGAGGCGCGGCACCTTCGTACGGCGGCGGAAGATCGCTCAGAAGATTGCATCGCTTTCCAGCTTCACCGACGCCATGCATGAGACGAACCTTTCGGTCGCCGTGGAGGTACTCCGGCTGGAGTTACTCCGGGCGCCCAAGGAAATCGCCGCCCTGCTCGGTCTCCCCGAAAGTGAGCCGGTGGTCTTTCTCCAGCGTCGCTGCTCCCTCGATCGCGAGCCCGCGGCCTTGCTGCGTTCCTGGTTGCCCGCCGCGCGGTTCCCGAACCTGGAATCGCGGAGCCTTGATAATCGCTCCCTCTACCACCTCCTTGAAAACGAGTACGACTGCGTCATGCGGCGCGCCGAAAGCTACTTCGAAGTCTGCCCCGCTACCCACGAGACAAGCTCTCTTCTGGCCATTGGCCTTGGCATCTCCTTGATTCGGGTCGAGAGCGTGACCTATGACCAGCACGCTCGGGCCGTTGAGTACGTCGAGATCTTTCACCGTGCCGACCGCTTCCGGTTCTTCATTGAGAGTCGGAGAGAGGAGGATGGCAAGATCGCGCGAAACAGTTACTTCGGATCGTCTTCGCTCAAGACTGAAAGCTAACACGGCGGCGCGGGATCCCGTTCATCGCTCGCTGAAAGGATGTGACCATGCTGCCGCTGATTCTGCGTCGCATCGCTTTCTTGGCGGCGGTGATCGTCGCGGTGACGGCCCTTACCTTCGTGCTGCTCCACGGCACGGGTACCGATCCGGCGCAACTCTTGGCCGGCCCGCATGCGACCCCGGCCCAAATCCTCATGTTCAGACATCGTTTTGGCCTCGATCAGCCGTTGCCGGTGCAGTACTTCTACTATCTCAAGGAAGCGCTTCACGGCGACTTCGGCATCTCAATCCATTCCCAGCACGCCGTAAGCGCCGATCTCGGTCAATACCTTCCCGCGACTCTCGAATTGGTGATCGCCGCGATGCTCTTTGCCGTGGTGGGCGGCATCACACTGGGCGTCCTCGCCGCCGTGTACCGGAACGGTCCCATCGACGCCGCCGCACGCTTGGTCGCCATATCCGGCCTCGCGGTGCCCGTCTTTCTTCTGGGCTTGGTCGCCCAATATGTCTTCTACGATCGCTTGGGCTGGCTGCCCTCGGCTGGGCGGCTCGACATGGGGGTGAACCCGCCCCCAAGCGTAACCGGCTTCTACCTGGTGGATAGCCTCCTGGCCGGGAACGTGGATCTCTTCGTCAATGCCGCCTGGCATCTCCTGCTGCCCGCCGTGGTCCTCGGCTTCAGCGTGCTTGCCTCGATCACGCGCATGATGCGGAGTAGTCTGGCGGATGTGCTGTCCCAGGAGTATATTCGTACGGCGCGCGCCAAGGGCTTGCGCCGCGGAACGGTGATTTGGCGACACGCGCTGCGCAACGCGGTTCTCTCGACGCTCACGACCATTGGCCTGCAATTCGGCGCCCTACTCGGCAGCACTATCCTGGTCGAGACTGTCTTTGCCTGGCCCGGTATTGGTCTCTACCTGGTCCAGTCGGTGGTCGCCGCCGACTACGCGCCGGTGCTTGGGGTCACCACGGTAATCGCCGCCCTGTATGTGTTAATCAATCTGGTGGTGGACGTGAGCTATCTGGTCGCCGATCCACGCATCCGCTACCGCTAAACCCGATCGAGCCACGGAGAGAGAGGAAGAGGCTGGATGATCGTTCAGCACGGGGACGTGGACGTGAACGCCTTTGATGGCGACGCGGTCATCCCCATGCGCTCGCGACGTTTCCGACTTTTGGCGCCCTTATGGGCCAATCCGATCAATATCCTGGGGACGGTATTGGTGCTCGGCGTTCTGGTCGAGGCGCTGATCGGGCGCGCCGTGGCCCCGTACTCCCCGATCTTACCGGACTATGGCTCGTCCTTCGGCGCCCCTTCGCTCCAGCACTTCTTCGGCACCGACGAGGTTGGCCGCGACGTCTTCAGCCGGGTGCTTGCCGGGTCCAGTACGGCGATGGAGGTCATCCTGGTGGTGGTGGGGATCGGCGCCTCGGTCGGCACCCTGATTGGCTTGATCTCGGGATATGCCGGCGGATGGATCGATGAACTGTTGATGCGGGTCACCGATATCTTCCTGGCTTTTCCGGTGCTCGTCCTGGCGATCGCGATCGCGGCCATTCTCGGACCAAGTTTGTCGCATACCATGCTGGCCCTCACCGTGCTGTGGTGGCCCTGGTACGCAAGACTGATCCGTGGGCAAGTCCTGGCTCTCCGCGAACGAGAGTACATCGAGGCGGCGAAAGCCACGGGAGTGCCGCCTTTCCGCATCCTCTGGCGACACCTTTTGCCCAATACCACCGGTCCGCTGCTGGTCCAGATCAGCCTTGACCTGGGCTATGCCTTGCTGGCCGCGTCCAGCTTGAGCTTTATCGGCCTTGGCGTGCAGCAGCCTGAACCGGATTGGGGGCTAATGATTAATGACGCGCAACCCTACCTCCGGAGCGATTGGTGGGTCGGCGCGTTCCCTGGGCTCGCCATCGTGCTGGCGGTCCTGGGTTTCAATTTGCTGGGGGACGCGCTGGGTGAAGGGCAGGGATCCCGCCATGCGCGCTAAAGACTTAACGTGGTGCCGGCCGCTGTTCGCGCCTGGGCCAGCCCCTCCCTGGACCACGTTCACTCCCGACGACCACGGCCCTACTCCAGTCTGGCGAGAGAATTGTAGGGGCACCCCTACGGATATGCCAAGGTATCTGGACCTTGATGTACTAACGTATTTATTCATCCACGGGAAGGAATAGAGCTGATGGCAATAGGAAGACGCATCCCCACCTCACTTGCGCTCGCCGCGGTGCTCCTCGCCTCATTCGGGTCCGGCTCTCGACCCGCCGCGACTCACGCGGCAACTGACTCGCATACGCTTTACGTGGCCAATTATGAGTGGGATCCCAACTACGATCCTGGTACGCAGTATGGCCAGGTTGGGCCGGTCATCTTCCGCAACTGCTATGACTCCCTGGTGCGGCTGAAGGGGTCCAGCACCTCCGTGTACGAGGGCGATCTGGCGACCAGTTGGTCCTCCAATCCGGCCAAAACAGTCTGGACCTTCAGTCTCCGCCAGGGCGCGCGGTTTCACGATGGCACGCCGGTCAACGCCGCCGCCGTCCAATTCAGCATCGATCGCTTGCTCACCCTCAATCAAGGGCCCGCGTTTATCCTCGGCCAGTTCATGAACCAAAAGAGCATCAAGATCCTTGGTCCGTACAAGATCGAATTCGATCTGACCGAGGCGGCGCCCCGGCTGCTGGCGGCCATGAGTTCGCAATGGGCCAATTGGATTGTGAGCCCAGCGGCGATCAAGGCCCATACGGTCAAGAATGATGCCGGCCAGGCGTGGCTCGTGACCCACGACGCCGGTAGCGGCCCCTACATGATCCAGAACGCGGTCACCAACAGCAGCGTGACTCTGGTCAAGTTCCCCCAGTACTGGGGCGGGTGGAGCGGCAAGCATCTCGACCGCATCGTGATGACCTATGTCCCGGAAGAGCAGACCCGGCGCGAGTTAATCGAGAAGGGTGACGTCGATTTGACCCTCTTCTTCTCGCCCCAAAATCTGATCGCCCTGCAAAAGAATCCCCAACTCAAGGTCGATCTTTCACCCGGCGTCCTGCAAGAACTGCTGATCCCCACGGTGTCCGGGCCGTTCGCCAGTCCGCTGGCCCGCCAGGCTCTGGCCTATGCCTTTGATTATGATGCCATGAACAAACAGTTCCTCAAGGGCTTCGCGGTGCAGGCGCAGGGCCCGATCGCCCATACGATTTACGGGCACGACAACGGCCTGCCCATGTATCATACGGACCTGGCCAGGGCCAAACAGCTGTTCGCGCAAGCAGGAGTAAAGTCCGGCACCACGATCACCCTGTGGTACATCTCGAATGACCAACTGGCGAAACAGATCGCCCTGATTACCCAGGGGCAGCTTGGGCAGATTGGGATCACTGTACAAATCGTCGGCAAGGACAGCACCACCATCAACAACGCCGAGGGCGGGAACGAGCCGGCCTCGCAACGTCCGAACCTGTGGGCCACCAACTGGTTCCCGGACTATAGCGATCCGATCGACGTAATCACGCCGCTCTATCATACCAAGGGCAACCTTGGCGGCGCCGTGAACATGGGCCTCTACTCGAACAAGCAAGTAGACGGGCTGCTGGCCAAAGCGGCGGTCACCACCAATGCCGCCGCGCAGCAAGCGCTGTTCAACCAGATCCAGACCATGCTGGCGATTACCGATCCCGCCGCGACCTTCATCTCGGACACCTCCTACCAGCAGGTCTATCGCGCGAGTCTCCATGGCTTTTACAGCAACCCGGTTTACGGCAACACGTTCGACTTTTACCCGATGTATAAATCCTAATCAACTCCCAGGGGGTGATCGATTTTGGGAGGGAAATTGGGAGTATTTGGGGGTAATTGGCTCGGCTCTCGTGTAGAGTAGGAGACAGGTCGGCAGAGCACGCATGGTGGCGTGCGGCCAGATCATACGTTTTACGCTACGTGCTCTTGAAGAAAGGGATCCGACCATGCGGTTGTTCCGTCCAATGCTCGGCATCATCCTCGCGCTCACCTCACTGGCGATCGGCAGCTCCATGGCGACTGCTCGGCCCCTCCAGCAATCGCCGGCATTCGCCATGCGCATCAGCGCGTTCTATCCCATTACCAAGGCTGCCTACAGGATATGGCTTCCTAACCCGAAGGCGCCCGCGCCCCCGGTCACCCACGCCTTCCCCAAGGGTACAATCGATGTCGGCTACTATTTCCATTTTCACGACGTGGTTGCCCACCGCACAACCTATCAGGTCGTCGTCTACGACCAGACTGGCGCGCCGTATAGCACGGGGAACATCCATAAAGCTTCCTTTTTCACCGGTGAGATAGCCAACTACTTCGGCGGCGGCGAACCGTTCGATAACGGTTCCTACCGCATGGATGTGCAGCTAAACGGCGTCGTGGCCGCCAGCACCACTTTCTCGGTTGGCACCGCGATGAGCGTGACGCCGATCAGCACCGAGGGCGCGATCGGCCAGCGGGTCAACACGTTTTATCCCATCAGCTTGGCCGCCTATAAGTCATGGACGTCCCACGCGCCCGCGCCCGCGCCATCGCGCGCCTTCCCCAGGGGCACAACCTCCATCGGCTACTATATTGCCTACCAGGATATGGCCACCAAGAGCACGTTCCAGGTCGTGATAGATGATCAGTCCGGCGCCGCATCCGCGACCGGGAGCAAACATGCATTCTCCTACCCCCGCGGTGAGCAACTCAGTTACTTTAGCGGCCCGGCGTACAAGAACGGCGCCTACCATATGGATTTGATCGTGAATGGCATCGTGGTCGATAGCGTCGCCTTCACCGTTGGCTCTTGACGCTTCTGGCGCCCGCGGCGGTCCCGACCATGCTCGGTGTACCCGCCGCGGGCGCGTCCCAACGCACTCCGCCAGGTATCGGCGGGCGGCGGGCTCTCGCCGCGTGATGGTCGTCCGGCGCCGGGCATGGCACGGGCGAAGAGTAGTATATCCAGCATGGCAATGCCTGCCATGGGCGCGGCCAATACCGGGCCCTGGTTATGGCAGACTTGAAACGGGAGGGAGCCCAGCTTGATTCGCCATTTGGTTCCTCAGACCCTGCGGCACTATACCCCCTGGGAGGATACGCACGACCATCGCATCTCCAATTGGATGGCGCCGTGGGATGGGGAAACGCGGCTCGATGCTGGGATGATCTCCGCCCCCTTCAGCAGCGGGACGGCCCGGCCAACCGCTAGCTGGGAAGCGGCCAACGCCATCCGGAACAGCTTCATCGAGAACACGACCTATAGCCCTGACTACGACGTGGATATTCAAGATCTGGTGGTGCGTGATCTGGGTGACATTCAGATGACCTCAACCGATGTCTGGCGGAGTCTCGCCCACATCGAGGAGGCGTTGGTCGACGTCCTGACCGAGCAGCCACAGTGCGTGCCTCTGGCGATTGGCGGCGATCACTCGGTCTCCGCCCCCCTGGTCCGCGCTTTCTGCAAGACGCGCCCGGATCGGCAGGTTGGCCTGATCCATTTTGACGCGCACAATGACGTGCGGGCGTTCGAGGAGGGTGGTCCGCTGAACGGCACCCCCATCCGCGGCATTATCCAGACCTGCCCCAACCTCGCGGGCGCCAACATCGTGCAGTTGGGGATTCATGGCTTCATGAATTCGAGCCGGTATAAGGGCTGGGCGGAAGAGCAGGGGATCACCATCTACTCGGCCCGGACGATCCGCAAGCGCGGGATGGAGGAGGTTCTGGCCGAGGCGATAGAGATCGCCTCGCGCGGCACCCAGGAGATCTATGTCAGCGTGGACCTAGATTCCCTGTCGCAGATCTATTGCCTGGCGGCGAGCGGCAGCATCACGCCCGATGGCCTCAACGCCATTGATCTGCTGGAATCCATGTTCACGCTCGGCCGGCATCCGATGGTTGGGATGATGGACCTGGTCGAGATGAATCCCAGTGTGGACTTCCGCAATCTCACCGCACGTACGGCGGGTACGATCCTGCTCACCTTCCTGGCTGGATTGCTGCTGCGGTGTAAGGGGGCTGATGGCTACCGTGGCTACTAACCCGGCGCGGCAAAGCCCCGCCGTTTACTGGTCTTCAGTCCGTAGCCCACCGATGCCTCGGCCAGCCCCACCGCGCATGCCACCCCATCGAGCACCGGTACTCCCAGGTCGCGCTCCAGGGGTTTGTCGAAACGCGAAAGCTTCCCGCAACCGAGAATCAGCACTTCGGCCCCGTCCTCCTCCAGAGCGCGATGACCCTCCGCCGCCAAAATGGCCTGGGTTTGAGGGTCGTTGCCCGGCTCGATATGGTCCGGGAGATCGACGGTTCGGACGGAGGCGCACCGCTGCTCCAGACCATACAGCCGAACCAAGTTGGTGGTAATCGGCCGGTAGCGGGCCGGCGTGGTGATGATGGAGAAGGTATGACCGAGGGTGCACGCCATGAGCATGGCGGACTCGGCGATCCCAAAGACTGGGGCGCCGATCGCCTCGCGGGCTCCGTAGAGTCCGGGATCCTCAAAGCAGGCAATGACAAAGGCGTCAAACTCGGCGCTTCGGGTGCGCACCAGGTGCAAGACTGTTTCCGTGTCCCGCGCCATCGCGCCATAGCCGCCCAGGTCTCGGGCGTCACGAGGAGGGTGAATGGCGACAATCTCGGTCGAAGGGTGCGCGTAGCGGCGCGCCGCGGCCTCGATCGCGCGGGTGTCGGTCTCCAGGCCATTCGGATTAATAAGCAATACCTTCACACTCACTCCTTTTTTCACGCCGATTATCCAGGGAGTGTAGCGCACGTAGGCGGAGGAGAACTGGCAAGAGGATGCCTAACTTTGACCTTGTGATCCGGAACGGGCAGGTCGTCACCAGTGATAGGGTGGACCGGCAGGATATCGCCGTGCTTGATGGAGCGATTGTCGAGCTTGGGGCTGGTCTTGCTGGGAGTGGCGCGGAGGAAGTCGACGCCACCGGTCTGTGTGTCTTCCCCGGCGGCGTGGATCCGCATGTCCATTTCCAGGAACCGGGGCATGCCTCGTGGGAGGGTTTCGCTACCGGCTCAGCGGCGCTGGCCGCCGGCGGCATGACCCTGGTCTTCGACATGCCGCTTGACTGCCTCCCAACCACGATCGATGGCGAAAGCTTCGACCGGAAACATGAGGCGGTCCAGGGATCCTCGCTGGTGGATTTCGCCTTTTGGGGCGGATTGGTTCCCGGCAACCTGGATCGGATGGAGGAACTGGCGGCCCGTGGGGTCATTGGCTTTAAGGCATTCATGGCCAATGGGACCGAGGATTTTCCGGCCGTGGACGACCTGACCCTGTACGAAGGGATGCTCCGCTGCGCCGAACTGGGCTGCCTGATGGCGGTCCACGCGGAAAACGAGTCGATAACCAAGCGCTTGGCGGCGCGCGCTGTTGCCGCCGGACGAACCGGGCCACGCGAGTACCTTGCCTCGCGGCCCAGCATCGCGGAGAACGAGGCGATTGCGCGCGCCCTGCTATTGGCCGAGGTGACCGGATGCCCGCTGCATATCGTGCATGTGACCACGGCCAAAGGGGTGGCGCTAGTCGCCGCCGCGCGGGCGCGGGGAGTTGATGTGAGTTGCGAGACCTGCCCCCAGTATCTCGTGCTTACCGAGGACGACATCGAGGAACTCGGGGCTCTCGGGAAGTGCGCCCCTCCCTTGCGCGCCGCCGGCGAACCAGATCAGCTCTGGGAGTGCCTTCGAGATGGCTCTTTACCCATGGTCGCGTCCGACCACTCGCCGTGTACGGATGCCGTCGAAACCGGCGGCGATTTCTTCGCCTTACCCGGCGGCATTTCCGGCTGCCAGTCCACCCGTCCGCTGCTCCTGGAGCACGGCTTTGCCCAGCGCGGGCTCTCGTTGCCGACTATAGCCGCCCTCACGGCCACCACGGCCGCGCGGCGATTCCGCATCCCAGTCAAGGGCGAGATCACGGTCGGCTATGATGCCGATCTGGCCCTGGTAGACCTTGACGCACGGTGGACCCTGCAAGCAGCCGACCTGTTCTATCGCCACAAGCGGAGCGCATATATCGGCAAAGCGATGCGTGGGCACGTCACCCGCACCTACGTGCGCGGAACCGCGATCTTCGCGGATGGCCAGATCATCTCGGCGCCGATCGGGCGGCTCGTTGCCCCTCGGAGCGCCCTCCCGTAGCCCACGAGGACGCTGTTTGGGAGCGCGAGTCTTCGTTGCCGTCATCGACAGAGCGAGGGCGCGTTTTAGGGGGTTGTTTGGCGAAAGGGAAAATAAAGTACGTTAAGGCGGCTTGACGTCGATCACGTCATGCACAGAGGAGCGACTTCACCTTCAAAAATATGCAGTCCAACGCATAGTCAGATCAGACCGATAGGCGGGACCGGAGAAGCATCGGAGCAAGAGATACGGGCGCATAGCACTCGGCACGAAGTAGTAGCCATGCTTCTGCCAGCCTGGAGACACCCGCGAGCAAACTCACAATGGTGGAGGAGGCAGGGCCTCCCGCAGCCCTTTCGAGCGCATCTACCGATCCCACCCAACTATACGCCACGGCGCGCCCTGGGCTAGCCCGATCCGATCCCCAACTCCGTGTCGAGCAGAAGAAAGTGGCCATCCGCATGCGTCACGCCGGATCGGACCGAGAGCGGCTGGTGGAACAGGGGACCATCGGTCACCAGGGTGTGGTACTCGCCGCGCTCACCGCGGGGGTCGATACCCGGTCGCAGCGCTAGGTCGGCGGCGCAGGCCGCATCCAGCGTTCGGCCCAGCCAGGATGCGGGCAGCCGCGTGGTGTCCACGCACACGAGGTGCGCGCTGTACCCGCAAGCGATGAACTCCTCAAGCAGCGCCTGGGGCGCGCCGCCCCAGAGCGGCTCGTGGTGGCGAAGGCCATGGTCGACCACCCGCGCTTCATACCATGCCCGCACATCGGCCAGATGAATATTCCCGAAGATGATACCGGTCACCCCGCGCTGGATGAGCGCATCCAGCTCATCCCGAAAGACCCAGTCAAATCGGTCCCACGACGCCGCGAGCGCCAGCAACTCACAACCGAGCGCCGCGGCCTGACCCTCGAGGACAGCGATAGGGGTCCCATGAAAGCGCACGCGTCCGCGTGCGGGGTCGTAGAGGGTGACGAGATAGCGAATAGCCAGGCCGGCCCGCACGGCACGGTCGAGTGCGAGCATCGAGTCCTTCCCCCCGCTCCAGCCCATGGCCCACACCCCGGCAGCGGACAGCCGCCTCGCGTCAGCGGCCATGCGGTGCCTTGGCGTGAGGCGAAGTCCCCGCCCGTCGCTTGGCTCTTCTCGCGCGCATGCGACCCTCCTCCGAGCTACGCACCGGTGGTGCGGCCGCACCACCCAGTCGCACGGTCACCGACCCGCAGCCACCCTGAGGTACCCGACCTCGGCGTATACTACCGCTATGCGGATTGTATCGCTGCTCCCGAGTGCCACGGAAATCGTCTATGCCCTGGGGCTGGGCGAGAGCCTGGTGGGCGTCACCCACGAGTGTGACTACCCGC
>DATLQX010000340.1:0-12737 GCA_035534995.1 Chloroflexota bacterium
TCCGCCGCTCGGGCCGCCGCCAGAGCCTCGTCCGCGAGCACCACCTGAAAGGCATTCAGCGCCGGGCCGCGCCGAGCGATCCGATCGAGCGCCATGGCCGTCAGTTCGGTCGACGAGAGCCGCCGCTCGCGCAGTAACGCCGCCACTTCACGCGCCGAGACGAAAGCCAACGCATCCTCGGAGCGAAAATCGGGGGGGATCGGCTGCCGATCCGTGGACACTCGATCGGCCGGTACCGACGCGCCATACGAGGGGACCGGCGCGTCTGACTTGGTAGATGACTGAAGTTGAATATCCGGCTGCCGGTCGTGCCCCACGGCGGCCATGGCGCGCTCGAAGTCGGCCACGGTTGACGGATAGCCCTGTTCCTGGATGTCCCGTAGGTCGTCCTCGGTAGCCGGAATCCCCGCCAAAGCCAGGTTCGTGCGTAGACGATCCATCAGACGCCCGAGGTCAGGGGCTCGCTCGATCATGAAATGCTCCTTCCGCCGTTCTTATGCTGGCGCCGCGGCTCTATCGTACACCGTGGCGCGGATATTGTTAGGGCACCCACGATGGCTGCCCCACGAAACCGGCAAGGCATTTGGGCCAAGTTGTACAGGAGCCAAATCCTTGCGTATCTACTCCGCCGGGACTGCCTCAGGTGGAATCCGCTGGGGCAGAATCTCAAGGGCCTGGGCCGCCGACTCCCGCACTTCGGCGGTCTCATCGGCCAGCAAGGCGCGAATGGCCGGCTCGGTACTCTGCTCGCCCAGGGTTGCCAGGGCTTTGGCGGCCGCCGCTCGTTCGTTCGCGGGCTCGGCGCCAAGGGCGGTCAGCAGGGCCGGCACCAATTCATAGAGATCCAGTTCACCGGCCACCCGGAAAAGGCGCGCCCGGAGCCTCGGGTCGGACACCGTGAGGAGAGCGGATTCCATGGCCTCCAGTACGGTGGTCGTATCACGCTCCACCTCAAGCCCTTCCAGGGCCAGCAGATCGGCCACTGGCTGCCGCGATCCGCCCAGCACGGTCCTCAACCAGGGCGGCAAATGCTCTGGTATAATCGGACGCGGCTCCAGGGCCGTATGCAAGCGGATCAGCGTGGGGTGTTGCTCGCGCGCCCAATGGTAGAGGCCAAGAGTCAGTTCGGCATCCCGCCAGGCATAGGCGAGAAGCGGTAGGCTCAGCGGGCGATGCAACCAATCACTCCGCTGCAAGGACTTATCCATCCCAATCCCAAAAGCGCGCCGGGCCAGGGCGGCCAGACTGGCCTCGCCCTTCCCGTAGGCGGATCGGGCCAATTCGCTCAGGTCGCATACCTGCCGAAGCGGTAAGTTGGCCCCCTCCAGCATATCCCGATCCAGGCCGATGCCGTGGAAGACTTTGACGATCCGCTCGGAGCCCATAATCGGGGCCAGCAACGAGAGATCGCGAATCCTGAGCGGATCGATGGCGAAGGTCGCGCCCTCAATCGCGATCTGAAGGAGAGCAAAACGGCCGTGGCGCTCGCGGGGGGGAACCCCAGCCTCCACGTCCACCCCTAAAACGGGAGCGGCGGCTAACTGGGCCGCTACCGCCGCTAGCTCATCCGCCTGGTCAATCAGGCGACGCTTCCCTTGTGGCGGCGCCGGGGGGAGACGACCGTCGACCGTCACGCGCCCCCCCGGACGAGGCGCGGTTCCCGCCCTTCTTGCGTACGGCTTCTCACCCCTGCCGCGGCCCCTCGCGCTCCGGAATCGTTGTCTCGCCCGGCCCGTGAATGCGACCCTGCGTTTCCTGTTTGAAGCCCCGGATCGTCTTCCCAATCGCCCCGCCAAGGGAAGGAATCTTTCCTGGCCCCACCAGCAACAAGAGCACGACTAACACCAAAATGAGTTCAGGTAGGTGACCAACCAGCATCGGCGCGCATCCTTCCTCAAGCAGACGGTCCGTGGCGTGCCCGACCCGGTAGGGGAAGCTCAGGCGCCCTACAGGCGAGTATACACTTCCCGAACTCTATTCGACAGGGTACAAGATACCCGAAGGTCGCGCCCCTACTCCAGGCCCAGAGTAAAGTGCACCGGGACTTCATTGGGGTTTACTTGGGGTGCGGATTATGCTAGGCTATCCCCATGGCAAAAGATCAAGGCGGCGGGCTCGGCGAACGGGTGCGCAAGCGGCGCAAGGCGCTCGGGATGACCGCGAAGTCGGTGGCGAAAGCGGCCGGAGTCAGCACGTCCTATATCTCGCAGGTGGAGCGCGGGCATCAAGAAGATCCATCGTTGCCGACTCTCCGGCGATTAGCGGACGCGCTGTCCATGGATTTTCATACCCTGTTAGGAGGCCAAACCCTTCAGCTCGACGAGACGCCGATTCCCGTCGCACTCCAGGCGTTGGGGGAGGAGTTTGGTTTGAGCCTTGACGTGGTGCATATGCTGTCTTCCATCCAGATCGATGGCCGGCAGCCGTGGCACCGAGAGGATTGGTTGTTCCTCCTGCTGGCGATCCGAAGGGCGTGTAGAATCCTGGAGCCCTTGCAGCCCGCGGGAGAGATGTTGGAGCGAGGAGAAAAGTATGCGCTGCGAGGATGAAGTGCATGCCCGCCTTGTCGCGGGCGAACGTGAGTTGGGCCAGCTCACCGAGGAAATCGCCTATCTGAGTATCAAGGTCAAAGTGGGCGATGTGGGGTGGCGCGATGCCCTGGAACGGCTCGCGGCGCGGAACGAGCGCCGCCGGGCTCTCACGGCCCAAGTGGACAGTCTACGATGGGTGCTCCTTCGGGAGGAACAGCTCATCGCCTCCTGACCACGGCCCTCGGCGGCGCACGGTATACTGATCCCTGGCCCGTCGAGGGCGCCCCCGCGATCATCAGTGGAGGCTGCCTCACTCCGGTGGTAGCTGGGCGGGATGTGTGCAGAGTGGGGGACTCTTTTTGGGCGCCGGCCAGGAGCACTTGGGGACCGCTGACACCCGATCAGTGACCGTGAGCATCATCATTCCCTGCTATAACTACGGGCTATTCCTACCCGAGGCGATTGAAAGCGCTCTGGCGCAGACGTTGCCGGCCCATGAGATCGTGATTGTCGACGACGGCTCAACTGACAACTCTCGGGAAATCGCCCGCCCCTATGCGGCATGTCCTCGGGTTCGGGTGATCGAGCAGGCGAATCAGGGTGCGATCTCAACCTATAACGCTGGGGTGCGGGCGAGCACGGGCCAGTTCTTCGTCATTCTTAGCGCCGATGATCGGCTGGATCCCTACTTTCTCGAGCGGACGGTTCCCGTGCTTCAGCAGGATGCGAAGGCTGCCTATGCCTACACTGCCTACCGCACCTTCGGGGTGCGCCAGCGCGCCCTCCCCGCTCTCCCCTACAGCGCCCGAAGGATCCGACTCCGACCATACATCGCCGCCACCTCGCTGATCCGCCGGGCCGCGTTCGACCAGGTAGGCGGCTTCAACTCCTCCATGCAAGGTGGGCGCGAGGATTGGGACTTCTATGTGGCGCTGGCCGAACATGGCTGGGAGGGCGCGGCGGTGCCGGAAGTCCTTTTCCACTACCGGAAGCACGGACGTGAAAGCCGAAACGCAATCCCGTTCCGTGCCCTTCTGGCCGCGCGGGCCCAGGTCTACCGGAATCATCGCGCGCTTTACCGCCTACCACAGTGGCCCTGGCTCGCCTTGACCGAGATCGATCATACCCTCCTCAAGCTGCGCGCGGCTCCCCGTGCCCTCGCGCGCCGGTTAGGGCCGAATGGGCGGCCAGGTCGTGACCGGCGACTCTGCCAGGTTACCAGCAACAGGGTCTGGGCGGTTGACTTGCCGCGGGATCTGCCGTGTCCAAAGGCTGGGGATTCTCCAGCGGTCCCCGATCCCTCCGACCCCGGCGTCAACGAAGAGCACACACGGTATTCCCTGAACGGCGATGAAAGTGACCCCGCGGCCGACACCCCGCCGCTCATCAAGGTCCTGGTCAGGATCAAACGGCTCACCGCGTATGCCACCGAGGAGCACGCCGCTATCTATCACGCCGCCGGCCTTACCGCCCTGGCAGCCGCGGCGGTGGCTGCCTCGGCCAATCGGTCCTATCTGGTGTACGGGCCGCGGATGGTTGAAGAATCAGGCTCATGGCTTGGCACGCACGGTCGGAATCTCCTTGAGCGGATCCTCCTCTGGAGGGTGGACGCGGTGCTGGCTGCCGACTCGGCGATGGCGGATGCCATTCGGCGGCGCACGAGAGCCCAGGCCACCGTGCTCGACTATCACGGCCACGCCGCCATGGATGGACTCGCCTCCGCGGAGGCACGGATCATGCGCGTGTATTATGACCTGCTCAATGTGACCGGGCACCCAATGTATGCCGATTCGCGCGGGGACATGTAGCGTATGTGTGGAATCGCCGGCACGGTTTCCTTCGCCGGCCCGCCCGAGCCGGTCGAGCCGATGCTGGAGCGGATGATCCACCGCGGGCCTGACGATCATGGGATCTACGCCGATGCCCATGCGTGCCTCGGCTTCCGGCGTCTGGCGATCGTCGATCTCTCCCCGGCCGGCCACCAGCCGATGACCAGCGAGGACCGGACGCTCTGGCTGGTGTTTAACGGCGAGATCTATAACTATCGCGCCCTGGCGAGCGAGTTGCGTGCACGGGGGCACCAATTTCACTCGCGCACCGACTCCGAGGTCATCCTCCATGCCTACGAGGAGTGGGGCAGCGAGTGCCCACGCCGTTTCAACGGGATGTTTGCTTTTGCCCTCTGGGACTCCCGCCAGGAGATCCTGTTTTGCGCCCGCGACCGCTTCGGAGTCAAGCCATTCTACTACGCGGAACCGAAACAAGGCGGCGGCGCCGTCTTCGCCTCCGAGATTAAGGCCCTCCTGGGGCACCCGTGGGCAGCCCATCCAGTGGCCAACCTTCCGATCCTGCGGGACTTCCTGGTCTCGGGTTGGCTCGACCATACCACTGCCACCTGTTTCGCGGGGATTCAGCAGTTGCCGGCCGCGCATAGCCTGACGCTCAGCCGCCAGGGGAAGCAGATAAGCCGCTACTGGGACATGCCCATGGAGCAAGACAGGGGACCGACCGCCGCCGGGGACCGCGCGCGGGCCGCCGAGCAGTTCGCGGCCTTGTTGGAGGATTCGGTGCGGCTCCGTCTGAGCGCCGACGTGCCGGTCGGCACCTGCCTGAGCGGTGGGCTTGACTCCTCGTCCATCGTCTGCCTGGCCAACCGCCTTCTGTTCGCCGATTCCGAGGATCTGGCCTGGCACGAGCGCGGCGCCCGGCAGAAGACTTTTTCCGCCTGCTACGATGATCCTCGCCATGACGAGCGGCAGTTTATCGAGCAGGTAATAACCGCTACCGGCGCCGAGGCGAATTTCACCTTCCCTGGCTGCGAGGAACCGATCGAGGATCTGGTTCCCCGCGTGGTCTGGCACCAGGACGAGCCCTTTGGCTCGACCAGCATCCTGGCCCAGTGGCACGTCATGCAGGCGGCGCATCGACGCGGGATCAAGGTGCTCCTGGATGGGCAGGGCGCGGATGAACTGCTCGCGGGATACCACGGGTACTTTGGCATAGCTCTTGCCGACCAGATCCTCGCGGGCCGGCTCCCCTCCTTCGCCCGTGAGCTGGCCCTCTATCACCGCTACCACGGGGCGCCCTGGATGGGACTGGCCCGTGGGATGGCGGCCGGCCTACTCTCACGGCACTCGCCCCCCAGTCCGGCCTTGCGGGCACTGTCCCAGCGCCGGCGAAGCGGATCACCGCTCCTGGGCGAGGCCATGGCCGGTCTCGGGGCTCCGAGCGATACATGGGTGTCCCGGCCGGGCACCGGTCTCCACGCCGTTCTCTACAACCATCTCAACTATACGGGCCTCCCCGCGCTACTGCATTACGAGGATCGAAACTCAATGGCCTTCTCCATCGAGGCCCGGACCCCGTTTCTCGATTTCCGGCTGGCCGAGTTCGTGTCGCGCCTCCCCAATGACCTGTTGCTCCGCCATGGCCAGACCAAGGTGCTCATGCGCGAAGCCATGGCCGGTGTCCTGCCAGACCCGGTGCGTCGCCGCCTGGACAAGAAGGGCTTTAGCACCCCCGAGGATACCTGGTTCCGTACGTCTCTGAGCGGCTGGATCGGAGATATAATTTCCTCGAAATCCTTCAAGGAACGTGGTTTCGTGAGCCCAACCTTCGCGAATTCACTCCTGGAGGATCATCGATCTGGGCGAGTCAATCAGAGTACGCTCCTCTGGCGGCTGGTCAGCGTGGAACTGTGGGCGCGTACCTTCCTGGACGGGGATCCGGCGCCGCCATGATGTCCGGCACCGTTGGCCAATCGGCGTGGACGCCGGCAAGGAAGATCGTCATGTGGTCGATTTTGCCAACAGTATCACTACCCAGGGAGTCTAACCGAGTGAAGAGTGGAACCTCCTTGCCTCGCGCCGGAACCGAGGTCACCATGCTCCTCCTCGGTGAGCCCACCTTTGATTATCGCGTGATCAAGGAAGCGAGCACCTTGACCGAGGCCGGATACCGGGTCACCATCGTCTGCCTCCCTCCCGGTGGCGCGATGGAGGGAACGGTCCAGATAGGCGGAGCAGCCATCATCCGTTGCACCGCCCCGCGCCCCTTGCGCGGACTCACCCGGCTCCTACCCGTGCGACGGCACCCCAAACAGGAGACGGTGCGTGAAACGTCCGGGATCCGCACGACGCGAACCACTGGGAGCGGGGCCAAAGGAGCGACGAAGGGGAATCGGTGGCGCATACTCCGCGAAACCCGAGCCCTGGCCGGCACGCTCTGGCTCAATCTCGCGCTCGCTCGGGCGGCGAGCCGCGTCCCAGCCGGTATCGTGCACGCCCACGATCTGGACACCCTCTGGGCCGGTACGATCATCACGCGCAAGCTGGGCGCGCGCCTGATCTACGACGCGCATGAACTGTATCCCGACATGCTCGCCCACAGTTCGCAACTGTACAACGGCTGCTGGCGTCTGATCGAGCATCGCCTGATCGCGCGGGCGCGGGCGGTGATTACCGTTAATCAGGTTCTGGCCGGCGAGCTACGCCAGCGACATCGGCTTCCCCGTCTCCCCGCCGTGGTGATGAACTGCCCGCCTTTGCAACCGATGCCGCCGCGATCCAATGCCGGCGCTGGAACCGTCAGTATCATCTATCTGGGAGCACTGCTGCCGGAACGCGGGCTGGAAATCCTGTTACGGGCTCTCCCCACCCTGGATCCCAGAGTGGTTCTGCACATCAGAGGGAGCGGACCGCTGCGGACCTGGCTTGAGGCTCAAGTTGGCAATCGAGACCTCAAAGGGCGCCTGGTCGTCCTTGAACCGGTGCCCGCCGAGCAGCTAGGCGCCACGCTGGCCGGTATGGACATTGGGGTGATCCCGTACGTCGCGACCTCGTTGAACAACTATCTCTGTTCGCCGAATAAACTCTTCGACTACTGCATGGGCGGCCTGGCCGTGGTGGCTAGTGACCTCCCGGAGGTCCGACGGGAGCTTGAGCGTCATGGCGCCGGCCTACTCTACGATCAGGGAGATCCAACAGCCCTTGCCGAGGCGATACATCGGCTGATTGCGGATCCGGCGCTCCTGCGCCGCCTCCAGCAGTCCGCGCGCCGGGCGGCGGAAGAGGAGTTTCACTGGGCGAATCAGGCGTGTATATTGCTGAACACCTATCGGGATGCCCTGGCGTAAGCTCGGACGGATCGGATCGGATCGGATCGATCCGACCGAGGCGACGCGCAATCCGCCCAGGCGCGCCATGATTGACGATGGCGCGACCGGATTGTACAGTACAACCGCCGGTCACGTCGCGTATAGCATTTTGTTGACTCTAAAGATTTGCCAGTCGCGTAGTTTGCAGTGCCGCGGCCCTCGACCGCGGTTGGCCGGGCGCTCTCACCCGACCGCGGTCCAGGGGAACAAGCTATTCGGCGGGGGAAACGGGAAAGGAAAACCGATCCGATGATATCCGTGGGCACCGCGTCCGTTACCTGGGGCTTCGATCCTCTCTACGATTGGACCGCCCCGCCGACCTTCGACCAGCTTCTGGCCGAGATGGCAGCCGCCGGCTACGAAGGGACCGAAATTAGCTACCATTTCCCTCCTGACGCCGAGGAACTGAGGACCGCCCTGCGGAGTCATGGCCTGCGAGCGGCGGCGACCTTTCACCAGGTTCGCCTGCTCGATCGATCCATGCACGACGACGAAACGGCCCACGCCATGACCGTCGCCGATCGGCTGCAAGCCCTCGGAAGCGACGTCTTAATCCTCTCCGACCACACGACTCCCCAAAGGGTCGCGGTCGCCGGAAGAGTGGCGACCGACGGCAGTGACGGTCTGAGCGACAGCCAGTGGCGGAACCTTGGCGATGGGCTGAATCGGATCGGCGAGCAACTGCGACTGCGGGGAATGCGAGGGGTACTGCACCCGCATGTCGGCACCTACGTGGAAACCCGGGCCGAGATCGACCGCGTTCTGGCCCTTACCGACCCGGAACTCCTTGGGCTCTGTCCCGACACCGGCCACCTCGCCTATGGAGGCAGCGACCCAGAGGCGGTGTTCGTCGATTACGCCAGCCGCATCTGGTATGTCCACCTGAAGGATATCGACGCCGATAAACTCGAACAGGCTCGATCGCGCCGCCTCAGCCTGCCGGAGGCGGTCAAGGCCGGCCTTTTCGTGCCCCTCGGTGACGGTATGGTGGACCTTGGCCGGATGATCCGCGCCCTCCGCGGCTCCCAGTATCAGGGCTGGATTATTCCCGAGCAGGACGCCCCGGACGATCCATTGGCCGCCGCGACCCGGAGTCGGGAGTATCTGCGGCGAGAGTTTGATCTGTAGTTAGGAGGACGTGCGATGCGCATGACCGGGGGACAGATTATCGCCGAATACCTGATTCGCGAAGGGATGCCCTACCTGTTTGGGGTCTCGGGTCACGGAATCACCAGTCTGCTGGATGCCTTCGTCGATCGCCGAGGCGAAATTGAGGTGGTGCAGGCGATTCACGAGCAGGGCGCGGCGCATATGGCCGATGCCTACTACCGCGTCTCCGGGAAGGTCTGCGGTGTCTTCACCTCGATTGGCCCCGGAGCCGCGAATACCGCCATGGGGATCGCCAATGCCTATATCGATTCGATCCCGATCCTTCTCATGACCGGCTCGGTCCATACTCATATGCGAGGCCGCGGCGTCCTCCAGGAACTTGAGCGCACCCAGTGGGCGAATTTCCCTCGCATGATGGAGCCGGTGGTCAAGCGCTGGTGGCAGCCGAGCCAGGTGGATCAACTGCCGAACGTCCTGCACCTTGCCTTCAACCTGATGCTGGAGGGACGGCGCGGCCCCGTGCTCCTCGATCTGCCGATGGATCTGCAAGCGGACTTCGCCGAGGTAGAACTCTCCGATCCGGTCTCGCGGCGCCCCCGTGGCCGCCCGCACGGCGACCCCGAAATGGTCAACCGGGCGGCGGAGGCCCTCTTGCGGGCCAAGCGGCCGCTCATCCTGGTGGGAGGCGGGGTCATGGCCTCCGGCGGCGAAGCGGCCTTGCAGCAGGTGGCCGAGTTCCTGGGCGCGCCGGTAACCGTTACCTGGATGGGGAAAGGGACGATCCCCGAGGACCACGATCTCTACGCCTGGCCATGCGGCGACCTGGGAAGCATATCCGGAAATACCCTGGCCCGCGAGGCGGACGTCATTCTCGCGGTCGGCTGCCGCTTCACCGACCGGACGGCATCATCGTTCCGCCGCGGCGTCACCTTCAGCATCCCACCGACCCAGTTGATCCACATCGACATCGATCCCTACGAGATTGGGAAAAACTATCCCACCGAAATCGGCATCGTGGGCGACGCCCACGCTACGCTCGAGGATCTGCTGGTCGCCCTCCGAGACCTGCGCCCACCGCGCGACTATCGAACCTCACCCTATTTCGCGCATATCCAGGACTTGAAGAAGCAGTGGGACGAGGCGCTCCGCCCAACCCGCGAAAGCAATGCCTCGCCGATGGCAATCTCCCGCGTGCTGGCGGAGGCCCGGCGATTCCTGGACCGCGACGCCATCGTAGTCACTGGGGCGGGAAATCCGCAGAGCCAGGTGTTCACCGAATTTCCCGTCTATGGTCCTCGGCAACACATCACTCCCGGCGGCTTTTCCGCCATGGGCTTCGAGGTACCGGGCGCCATCGGGGCGAAGTTGGCGGCGCCGAACCGGCAGGTGCTCACGATCACGGGAGATGGCGGATTCCTCCAGACAGTGCAGGAATTGGCCATGGCGGCCCAGAATGACCTTCCCGCCGTGTTCCTCGTCTGCAATAACAACGGCTGGGAGTGCATCAAGAACCTGCAAACTCACCAGTTCGGTCCCGATCGGGTGATCGCCACCACCTTCCTGAAGCGGGACGGGAGCCAATTCTCGGTCAATCTGGCCCAGGTGGCCGAAGGAATGGGTTGTCATGCCGAGCGCGTGACCCATCCAACCGAAGTGGGCCCGGCTCTCCAACGAGCGTTTACCAGCGGACGACCCGCCGTGGTGGAGGCGATGTGCAGCCAGGAACAGCCGTGGAACGGTCTGACCGCTACCGGCTGGTGGGACGTGACCGTGCCGGCCTACCATGAGGAGGCACGAGCCCGCTACGAGGCCGCCCGGCGGGAGGAGTCGCTCACATGAGTGAGCAACCCACCGTGGGAGGGCGGTGATCGGCGCCGGGCGGATTGGGGCGCTCCATGCCCTCAATGCCGCCCGGCATACGCCGTTCGCGCGCCTGGTCTGGGATGCCCGACTTCCTCGCCCGCTTCCACCAAGCGTACCTTGATGAGATGATCGACTGGATTGCCTGCATCCGCGGCGGGCACGCCCCCCAGGCGACTGGCCGCGATGCCCGGGCCGCCCTGGCCATCGCCCTGGCGGCGCGCGAGTCGCTGCGGACCGGGGGGACGGCGGTGCGGGCCGCGCCTCCGGCTGAGGCCGGGTGTGGCCGCCGGTCTTTTATGAGGAAGCGCCCAACCGCCGACCGCGGTAGTCGTTTCTTCCATCCGGCCTCAGCCGGTGGCTCGGTTAACCATGGTCAAGAGCGTCTGGCGAACGGACCTTGTTCCAGCACCGTCGCGGGCACCGGCACAGTCCCTAACCGGCCGGGAGGCCGCGCGGGGCCATGAAAATCGCTGCCGCCGGACCACCAAAGGCCATAGTGTTCCGCCAGTCCACGCAGCACCGAGATCAGCGATAGATCGTGATCCGGGTGATAGATCTCGATCCCGGTCAGGCCGGAACGCAACAGCGCGGGCAGCAACTTCGGCACGTTCGGCGGGTGCTTTCCCCGGTATGGGTGGGCCCAGCCCACCCGGCCGCCGGCCCCTTCGATCAGGTCCACCACCCCTTGGACCGGCAAGGACGCCGAGGGAAGATAGGCGGGGCAGGAACTGCCGATGTAGCGCGCGAACGCATCGTTCATGTCACTGGCATAGCCGTCCTTAATCAGGACGCGACCGATGTGCGGCCGGCCCACCGAGCCGCGCGCCTGTTCGCGGACGCGCTCCCAGGTGATCGCCAGTCCCTGGCCGCGGAGCGACTCGACCATCTGGCGGGCCCGCCGCTCACGGCGGGCGGCCAGCGAATGGAGCGTATCTCGGAGGCGCGGATCCGTATGATCGACGCCAAAGCCGAGTAGGTGGAGACCGTGCCCCTCGAACTTTACCGTCAGCTCCACTCCGGCGAAAAACGCCAGGCTGGTTCCCTGGCACGCCGCCATGGCCGCCTCGATCCCGTCCACCGTATCGTGGTCGGTAAGGGCAAGGGCGGTAAGGCCCGATTGGCGGGCGCACGCGATCAGTTCAGCGGGACTCAGGGTGCCGTCGGAGGCCGTGGAATGGGTGTGCAAATCAATCATCAGCCACCCACGGAGGATGCAGGTCGGCGCTGGAGCACCGAGAGGGTGGCGGCGAGTGGATTTGAACCACTGACCAACGGCTTATGAGTCCGCTGCTCTACCGCTGAGCTACGCCGCCCAAAGCGGATACCGCCCGAAACGGGCATCTACCGCACGAGGAGTATACCAGGCAAGGAACAAATGGCGCAACCGGCTCGAAGCCACAATGCATCAGGTACTACGTGGTCAAAATTATAAACAGCGGTTTTTCCTGCTCAACGAAGTTCGCAAGGCACGCAGGATGCGAGTATCAGGTAACGTAGCGCCAAGGGTTTCCGGCGTGGGGCGCCGCGGCGGTACCATAGTCAGGTTGCCTGCTGACGAGCGACCGAGGGAGATGCTCACTCATGCCTGAACTTGCCGTTTCAACCTGGAGTCTGCACCGGACCCTTGGTCCGATCTACCGCGATCTTGCACCGCACGCTACTCCACGCGCGGCGGAATATCCTTACGGCCAGGGGTCGGTCTCACTGCTGGATCTGCCCGCCGCCGTGGCGGCGCACGGCATTTACCGGCTCGAGGTCTGTCATTTTCATCTCCCGCGCACCGACCTTGAATACCTGGGCAGGCTGCGCGAGCGAGCGGCCGCTGCTGGGGTGGTGTTGCAAACGCTGCTGATTGACGGGGGCGACATCAGTGCCGCCGATGACGAGACGCGCGAACGCGACATGGCATGCATCCGCGACTGGATTGACGTCGCCTCGGCGCTGGGGGCGCGGCAGGCACGGGTGATCGCTGGATACAGTCAACAGGACGATGCGGCGGCCGTACAACGGAGCAGCGCGGGCCTGGCGGCGCTGGCTCGCCATGGGGATGAGCGGTCGGTGCGGGTAATGACCGAGAA
>DATLQX010000341.1:0-3366 GCA_035534995.1 Chloroflexota bacterium
ACGTACCTGACTTACGCCGGCCTGGTGCTCCTCTGGCCGTTCGCCGGCCCTGGCCGCGTGCCGCCTTTGATGAGCATGACGAGGCGCTCGCCCAGGGCGATAATGCCCAGTCCGATCAGGAGATGGAGGATCTGGATGATCCAATGACCGTTTCCCGTGAGCACATGTTCCTGGGACAGGCCAAGAATCGGTGCCACCAGGCCCCAGATCACTGCCAGCGCGATGATACCAATCGCCACTCCGGTTCGGCTCGCCACATAGGCAAGGGTCCACAGGGCCAGGACGATCACGATGCCAAGAAAGCGGTGCAAGGGGGTGAGCCCATCAGCCTTGCCGGTCCAGATGATGATTCCCAGAATGATCAAGAGCAACCCCAGGCCGCGGATCAGCGCCTGGGCAATGGTGGTGGCCTTCGTCATGACGTGGTTCTCCCTCCTTCGTGAGTATACCGGCACCGAACGCGAGAATTCCGCATTGTGGGGTCTAGCGGGTGCGCCTCGCGATCGAGGACGAGGGCCTGATCCCCACGCTCACTTGCTTGCTCCTGGTACAACACATAGGTAGGCCGCGAGAGCGGTCGGAATGTCGACTGACCGGGGAGACGGAAAGGAGAATCCGTGCCAGGTAAGGAACACCAGGTGATCGCCGCGCTCCGCGAACGGCGCAGCATGGGAAAAGTGAAGTCCGATCCCGTGCCGAGAGAATTGGTGGAACAAATCATTACCGCCGCTACCTGGGCGCCAAATCATCACCTCACCGAACCGTGGCGATTCGTGGTGCTGGTTGGCGAGGCGCGCGCGGCCCTGGGGGCTGTGATGGCTGACTGCTTGCGTTCACGACTGGCGGATCCGACTGGCAGCCGGGAGGTTGCGCTCCTGGAAAAGGAGCGGACCAAGCCACTGCGGGCCCCGGTGGTGATCGCGGTTGCCGCTGTCCCCTCTCGTGAGCCGGGCGTGGTTGAATCGGAGGAAGTCGCGGCGGTCGCGGCGGCGGTCCAGAACATGCTTCTGGCGGCGGAGGCCCTGGGCCTAGGCGCGATCTGGCGTACCGGAGAAGCGGCGCGCGACCCACGAGTGCGCGAACATCTGGGTTTCCCCGCCGAAGCGCATTTGGTAGCCTTCTTCTATTTGGGCTATCCGGAGTTCACCCAGCGACGGCCCCGAGATGGCGATGGCGCTGCTTTCACTACCTGGAGAGGCTGATTTGTAGCCAGTCTAGGCCCGGAATTGCGGCAGCCATGCCTCCTCGGCGGCGAAAAGATCTGAAACCATACGGCGAATCTCGTCAAGCGTACAGACGGCCGCCGTGAGCGGATCGAGCATGGCCGCGTGGACGACCGCCTCGCGGTCGCCGTGTACACCGCCAAATGTTGCCAATTCCTGCACGTTGATATTGGTGCGATTCAGCGCGGCCAGTTGGGGCGGCAGCGCGCCAATCATCGTGGGTTGGACACCCATCCCGTTGACCAAGCAGGGTACCTCTACGCACGAACCGAGGGGAAGGTTGGTAATCAACCCGCGATTGGGCACGTTGCCGTTAAAAGCGAAGGGCTCATTCGTTTCCATGGCGTTGATGATGCCGGCCCCATACTCATCGCTGCGTCCCTCCGGCATCGGTTTCCGGCCCTCGGTTTGGGCTCGCACGTCGTCGAGAAAGGTAGATACGCGGCGGCGGCACTCCTTGAGGTAGCCGCCGGTACGACCCCAGTCGAACCATTCATCGCGCGGGTTAGCAAAGCGCTCACGAAGCTCATCGATCATCTTGGATGACTTGCGGAAATAGGGAGCGTATTCCGAGGCATGGCCGCTGCTTTCGGTGACGAAGTAACCAAATTGGCGCATCAACTCCACCCGCACCGGTTCCTCGCCAATCACCTCCTGATCGCGGATTCGTTCGCGGAGGCGCGGAATGGCATCAACACCCTGGTCGCGTAGTTCCAGGAACCACGCCTGGTGATTAATCCCCGCGACCCGATAGGTCACCTTCTCGTAGGGGGCGCCAATCCACCGGGCGAGCATCCGAGAGGTGCCCTGGACGCTGTGGCAGAGACCAACATGGGGACGTCCGGTTGAAGCGATGGCCCAACAATTGATCGCCATCGGATTGGAGTAGTTGAGCAGGAGGGCCTCCGGTGGGCAAAGTTCCTCCATCTCGCGGCACAGGTCGAGCAAGACGGGGATCGTGCGCAGGCCGCGAAAAATACCGCCGGGGCCGAGCGTATCCCCAACACACTGTCCCACCCCGTAGCGGGCCGGGATCTCGATATCGTGCGCGTATGCCTCCAGGCCGCCGGCCTGGATGGTCACGATGACGTAGCCGGCGCCGCGGATTGCCTCCGCGCGGTCCTGGGTCGCGGTGACGTGCGCGGGGAGGCCGCGCTGATCGATCATGGCGCGCACCAGATCGCGGGCCAGGGCCAGGCGTTCGTGATCGATGTCCATCAAGCTGATCGTGGCATCGCGTAAGGCGGGAAACGAGAGCAGATCATTGATCAAATTGCGGGTGAAGACCACGCTACCGGCACCAATGAGGGCTATTTTCGTCACGGCTTGGCTCCTTTCAAGTGGTGAGCAGTTCTCCGCACGACGCCCGGACCACCAGTGAAGTGGGAGCCACCTGGATGATCGGCGGCCATTCCGGGTGCTCTATGCGTTCGATCAGGCGCCGCACCGCCAATTCCCCCATGAACTCCTTTGGCACCTGGACGGTGGTGAGGGGCGGATCCAGGTCGCGCGCGAAGGGGATATTATCGAAGCCGGTGATCGCCAGATCGGCGGGCAAGCTGAGACCGCATTCCTTGGCCGCGCGAATGGCCCCGATGGCAAGGGTGTCGCAGGCGCAGACCAGGCCATCCATTTCGCCCGCGTGCTCGGTCAGCAGCGCGCGCGCGGCGGTGTAGCCTGCTTCGGTGCTAAAGTTGGTTTCCCTGAAGAGATCTGGATTAAACTGGAGACCGCGCCGGAGCAGCGCATAGATGAATCCATCCCCGCGCCGATCGGTCTGGGCTGACGGACCCACAAACCCGAGCCGGGGCCGCCCAAGGGCTACCAGGTGCCCCACCAGGCTGTCCATGGCTGCGTACTTTTCCATGGTGATTACGTCGAAACGCACGTCCGATTCCCAGCGCCCGGTATCGGAGCCGGCAATGACCACGATGTTCTTGGTCGGTGCCAGGTCCACGATTTCGTCGACCAGCCCCATATCACCCATCAAGACAAGGCCGTCGATATAGCGTTTGTTAACGAGACGCCGGCGCCGGTGGTGCGAGAGGTCATCCACGATATAGGCGAAACCTATGTGGTAGCCCTGGCGAAGGATTTCCGCCGTACTGCCTTCGAGGACCTGCGACCAGAACGGATCGGTAAT
>DATLQX010000342.1:0-25332 GCA_035534995.1 Chloroflexota bacterium
GCCTCGGACGAGCCCATCTCACTCCGGCGCCGTCCCTCGGAGACGCCTCCATCCTTACCCCTAGCTGATTTTCCGTTTCGCCAACACCACCGCCCCTAACATAGCCAGCAAGAGCAAGAAGGACGTGATCTCGAAGGGAAAGAGGTAGGTGCTGAAAAGCTGGTCGCCAATGGTGTTCACGCAACCGAGGCCGCCGCCGGTATGATTGGGCAGCGGCGGTGGACAGGAGGAATTCAGGGTGAAGTGCGTGGCATCAATGGGCCCTCGGAGATTGTTCGATGCCACCTGAACCGCCAGAACCGCCGCCAGAATCGCGCCGAGAATCAGGGCCGGAATCCGCAAGACGGAGAGCGGGTCGTCGCCGCTCTCCTCACGCCCCGGTGAGAGAAGGGTAATCACGAATAGGAACAGGACCATGATGGCGCCCGCGTAGACGATGACCTGGACGGCAGCCAGGAACTGGGCGTCCAGCAGGACGTAAAACACGGCCAGACAAAAGAAATTGGCCACCAGAAACAAGGCACTATAGACGGGATTCCGTTGCAGGATCACGTTCAGCCCGGTAAGTACGGCGATCACCGCCGTGACCCAGAAGACCACCGTCACCGTATTGCTCCCGCCTCTTGCGCTAAGCGATCCAACTTTTCCTTGACCACTCGTGGATCCGGTACCAGCATCATTTCCTTGGTGTAAATCATATGGGGGATATCGAAGTCCGCCAACTCGTAATCATGTTTGAGCACGATTGCCCCGGTCGGGCACGCCTCCTCGCACAGGCCGCAGAAAATGCAGCGCGACATATTGATCTCGTACCGCCGCGCATAGCGCTCGCCCGGCGACACGCGATTGGTATCCGTGTTCTCGGCTGCTTCCACCAGGATACAGTCCGCCGGGCAGGCGCCGGCGCAGAGCTCGCAGCCGATGCATTTTTCCAGGCCGTTGTCGTAGCGTTCCAGCACATGACGGCCGCGATAGCGCGGCTTTACCCCTTCGCGCTGCTCCGGCCACTGGACGGTGGTCTTCTTCTTGAACATGGTGGCGAAGGTAAGTGCCATCCCCTTGACGATGGCGGTCGTCCCTTCCAGAAACGCATTTCGCGGCATGGTGATCTCCTTGGCTCCGCCTCCCCTTCCGGGGCGCGGAATCGCTAGCAGGTCAGGCGGTGAGCGCGACCACGACCGCCGTGGCCAGAATGTTCAGCAAGGCGAGGGGGATGAGCCAGCGCCAGCCAAGGGTCATCAGCCGATCGTAGCGCACCCGGGGGAGGGTGGCTCGCAACCAAATGAAGATGAACAGCAGGATAACCACTTTGATCAGGAACCAGATCAGGCCAGACAACCACGGCCAGATGATCGTGAACGGCCCCAGCGGCCCGCCAAGGAATATAGTGGTCGCGAAGGCACTTACCGTAATCATGTTGATATATTCAGCCATGAAAAACATCGCGAAGCGGAAGCTACTGTATTCGATATGGTAGCCGGCTACCAATTCTTGCTCCGCTTCCGCCAGGTCGAACGGGGCTCGATTTACCTCGGCGATCGCCGCGATGCAATAGATGACGAAGCCCAGAGGCTGCCAGAATATATTGGGAATATGATGGGCCTGGAAGGAGATGATGTCGGTTAGCTTCAGCGAACCGGTGATCTCCAGCACCCCAACCACGGACATACCGAGCGCCAATTCGTAGGAGATGACCTGGGCGGACGAGCGGATCCCCCCGAGCAGCGAATATTTATTGTTCGAGGCCCACCCACCCAGCACGATCCCGTACACCGCCAGCGAGGTGGCGGCGAAGACGTAGAGCACGCCGATATTAAGGTCCGCCAGCGCCCCGGCCAGAACGATGTGATCCCCGTTAATCGTAAAGGAGAAGGCTACGGTGAAGGGAATTACCGCGAAGGCAACCAGGGCAATGAAGAGTGAGAACATCGGGGCCAACGCGAACACCGGCTTGTCGGCCTGGGTGGGCACGATGTCTTCCTTGAACAGCAACTTGATCCCGTCCGCCAGCGGCTGCAGCAAGCCGAAAGGTCCCACCCGGTTCGGCCCAATCCTGACCTGCATCAGGGCCACCACGCGGCGCTCGGCGAAGGTCATGTAGGCGAAGCCGGTAATCAGGACAAACACGAGGACCAGGGCAATAAGGAGGTCGAATATAACCTGCTGCCAGCTCATTGCGCGGCCCCCACGGCCATCGGCTGAAGCGCGGTCTCAAGCAGCCCGGCCCACGAGGGGAGCCCCGTGACACGCGCTATTTCCTGGGTCACATCCTCGGCGTCGCGATACATGTAGGTACCGCCAAGCTGGAGGCCAAGATCGACAAGCACCTGCCAACCCTCGCGCACGTAGTCGGGCGGCGCGATCGAGGCACGGAGCCGCTGTACGCGCCCTTCCGTGTTGGTGAGCGTACCGGGCGTTTCGGGAAAGTCAGTAGTAGGGAACACCACATTAGCATACTGGAGAATGGGTGAGGTGCGCGCGGTCTGCACGACCACGAACGGCGTCCGTTCGAGCGCGGTCTGGATCTCTGGTCCTCCATCCGCGAGCGGATCGTGGTCCAGAAGGAATAGGCCCCGTATGGACCCTTCGTGCGCCGCCGCGAAAATGTCCTCCTGGGTCCGGCCCACCCCGCCCACCGGCTGGAGTCCCCAGGCTTTGCCCAGGCGCGCATGAACGTCCCCGTCTCCTTGCACCACTCCACCGGCCATCCATCGGCCTTGCGCGCCCATTTCCGCCGCGCCGCGGCTATTGGCCGCGCGCGCCAGGGCAAGCGGCCGAGTAGGGGCACCCTCGGCCGTTCCCAGCTTCTCGGCCAGGGCAACCAGGGCGGCCAGCGTCTCATTGCCCGCGTCATTCGCCAGCAGCCGCTCGTCGTAGACCACCAATCCGCGGGTCGAACCGCGGAGGGTCTCCGCGATCTTCCGCACCGGATCGGAGGCGGCGGCGGCCGGATCATCGAGCACGGCGATCAGTTGCCGGATCGTAGCGCCGGGCGTAGCCGGCTCGAAGGGAGCAATGGCGGCGGCGCGATAATCCAGGGCGGTAGGTTGGTTGGCCAGAACGACCACGGGAATCTGACGGCGCTTCATTTGCTTCCGCAGTCGCAGATCCAGGACAGGCTGGCGGGCCTTGGGATCGGCATCGATCAGTACGATGCGATCCGCGCTTTCCATGTCGATGATTCGTGCTCCTCCCAGGACGGAGGTAGGGGCAAGCGAGCCGCCGGGAACCGCGACATCGGCGCTCCGGAGCGCGGTGCGGAAGATCCGGGCCAGCAGATACATTTCCTCGTTAGTGCTCCGGGGCCCGGCCAACGCCGCCACCCCGGTATGCCGGGCTCGGTCCAGACCCTCCGCGGCAACTTGCAGGGCGTCCTCCCAGGACGTCTCCACGAGCGTCCCCTCGCGGCGCACCATGGGACTGGTGATCCGTTCGCCCTGGCGCAGGCGATCCAGGGTGCCGAAGCGGCCAACGTCGCAGAGCCAGCCATCATCCACTTCAAGATTCTCGCGGGCATAGAGACGGAGCAGCTCATTCCGGCGCGTATCGACCGACACGTTGCAGCCCACCGCGCACGATGGGCAAATGCTTGCCGTGTGCTTGAGATCCCAGGGCCGAGCCCGGAAGCGATATTTGCTGCTGGTCAGCGCGCCCACCGGGCATAGCTCGATGGTGTTGCCGGCAAAGGGACTATCAAACGGGCGATCCGGGAAGACGTTGACCTCGGTCTTCCCGCCCCGCGACAGCAGCACGATCTGCGGATCGTCCGCCACGTCGTCCATGTAGCGCACGCACAGCTGGCACACAATGCAGCGCTCGCGATCAAGGACGATTTGCGGCCCGATGGGCAGGTGCTTGACGAAGTGGCGCTTTTCCTCGGTGTAGCGACTCTTCCCCGGGCCGTACTTAAAGGTAAGGTTCTGCAGTGGGCACTCGCCGCCCTTGTCGCAGATCGGGCAATCGAGGGGATGGTTGATCAAAAGGAACTCCAGCATCCCCTTCTGGGTTTCCTTGACGTCGGGAGTGATCGTATGCACCACCATGCCCGGCGCCACGGGAGTGGCGCAGGCGGGCGGATAACCCTTGGCCCGCTCGATGGAGACCAGGCACATGCGGCAGGCGCCCAGGGGGTCCATTTTCGGGGAGTAGCAAAAGGTGGGAATCTCGATCCCCAGCTTCTCGGCGGCATGCAGCACGGTCGTGCCGGGGGGAACCGAGACCTCCCGTCCATCGATGGTCAGAGTGACCAGGTTCTCTTGTGGCATCCTCTTTACACTCCTGCCGCCATCAACTCGCGGGGCATGTGGCACGCATAGCCACTGATATGTCGTTCGTAGTCTTCACGGAAGTATTTTACGCTACTGAGAATCGGTCCGGTGGCGAACTCACCGAGGGCGCAGAGACTCTTTCCCGCCATGTTATTGGCGATACTGGCTAGAAGATCAATGTCCTCCATCCGGCCCAGGCCCGCCTCGATCCGTTGCAGAATCTTGCTCATCCAGGGGCAGCCCTCGCGGCACGGCGTACATTTTCCACACGACTCGTGGGCGAAGAACTCCGTGGCCCGGAGGGTGAAATCGATGATGCATTGGCGATCGTCCAGGACAATCATCGCGCCCGCGCCCAGGGCGCTGCCGATTTTGGCCACCGCGTCGATGTCGGCGGGGGTGTCTTGCTGAAAGGCGGGGAGGATCGGGGGTTCCGAACCCAGCATCAGGGCCTTGAGTCCGTGCTTGGGATCCTGCATCCCGCCGGCGATCTCGATCAGTTCCCGGAAGGTCGTGCCCATGGGCGCCTCGTAGTTCTCGGGATTTTTCACGTTACCGGAGATCGAGAACACTTTGGTGCCGGGACAACTGGGCGAGCCGATCGCCAGGAACCACTCCGCCCCGTTGTTCACGATATGGGGCACGTTACACAGGGTCTCGACGTTGTTGACCACGGTCGGCTTCTGGTAAAGTCCTTTGATCGCGGGGAAAGGCGGGCGTTGGCGAGGCTGGCCGCGGCTGCCTTCCATGCACTCGATCAGGGCCGTCTCCTCACCTACCTCATAGGAACCGGCGCCCCGTTGCACCAGCAGGTCAAGCTTGTACGAGGTGCCCATCACGCTCGCGCCGAGATAGCCCTTGGCGTAGGCCTCGTCCACGGCCGCCTGCAAGCGCCTTCGGGCGTGCTCGTATTCGCCGCGAATGAGGATAAAGGCATGCTTCGCCCCAATCGCGTACGAGGTGATCATGCAGCCCTCGATCAGCTGATGGGGGTTGAACTCCATGAGAAGGCGGTTGTTGAAGGCCCCCGGCGTCCCCTCGTCCGCGTTGCAAAGGAGATATTTGTCCAGGGCCGGATCCTTCGGGAGGAAGCTCCACTTCCGCCCAGCGGGGAAGCCGGCTCCGCCGCGTCCACGAAGGTTGGCCTTGATCACCAGTTCGGTAACTTGCGCCGGCTGCATCTCGGTCAGGGCCTTACGCAGGGCGGTATAGCCGCCGTGCCGCTCGTATACATCCAGCCGCTCGATGTCCGGCACATTCCGGTGTTTGGTCAAAACCAGTTCAGCCATCCGCTCCTCCGGGCTTCATGTTCGCCGTATCAGGAATAGCGCGCCAGGGCCGCGTCAATCTTCTCGGGTGTGTTCAACGGCCCAATCGGTTCGAGATCGATCTCGATCATGGGCGCGAATTCGCACTGGCCGAGACACTCCACCTCTTCCACCGTGTACCGACCGTCGGCGGTGGTGGCGCCAAGCTCCACGTTCAACGTCTTGAGCACATGGGAGACCACGGCGTCGCAATCGCGCGCCTTGCAGGCCAGATTGGTGCAGATCTCCAGCATGTGCCGGCCCACCGGCTTCTTGGCGAACATCGTATAGTAACTGGCTACCGACTTCACGTCGGCGGCGGTCAGATGCAAGAGGTCTCCAACCTCCGCCATCGATTCCTCGCTGACGAAGCCCTTCTCCTCCTGCACCAGATACAACGATGGCAAGAGGGCCGAGCGGGGATGCGGATAACGGCCCATCAGTTCGGTGATTCGGTCACGGGTAGCTTCCGAAAGCACTGCCCCACTCATCGGTCAATTTCACCTAGCACAATATCAATACTGCCGATGATCGCCACCACGTCGGCCACCAGGTGGCCCCGGCACAAACGGGGCAACGCCTGCAGGTTCGCGAACGAGGGCGCCCGGACGTGACAACGCCGGGGCCGATTACTGCCGTCACTGACCAGGTAAAAGCCCAATTCGCCGCGAGGTGACTCAATAGCTTGATAGACCTCGCCAATCGGCGGTTTCAGACCCTCGGTCAGCAGCTTGAAGTGATGGATGACCGCCTCCATGCTATTGGCCAGTTCGTCCTTGGGCGGAGGCACCACCTTCCGATCGTCCGAGCGGATCGGGCCGCCGGGCAGGTTCTTCAAGCACTGCACCACGATTTCCCGCGTCTGGCGCAGTTCCGCGACGCGGACGAGGTAGCGCGCGTAGCAGTCGCCCTCGGTGCGCACCGGCACCTCGAACTTCAGTTGATCGTAGACCAGATACGGCTCCTGCCGTCGAAGGTCGCGAGCAACGCCGGAGCCGCGGAGGCTGGGACCGTTCAAGCCCCATTCAATCGCCTCCTGCCCGGAAATCACTCCCACCCCAGTTAGGCGCTCCTTCCAGATCCCATTCTTGGTCAGGAGCCGCTCATACTCGTCTACCCGATTGGGAAAGGGGTCAATAAAAGCGTGGACCCGATCCAGCCAACCATCGGGTACTTCCAGCTCGACCCCACCGAAGCGAATATAGCTGGTCATCATCCGCTGACCGGTCAACTCCTCGAACAGATCGAGGATCATCTCGCGTTCGCGGAAGCAATAGAGAAAGACCGTCATGGCCCCAAGATCCAGGGCATGGGTACCCAGCCACACCAGATGGCTGGCGATGCGCTGCAACTCGACCAGCATTACCCGGAGCCAGGTGGCGCGGGGAGGAATCTCCAGGCCGAGCAGCTTCTCCACCGCCAGGCAGTAGCCCAGGTTGTTCGACAAGGGAGAGAGGTAATCCATCCGGTCCGTGCAGGTGAGGGCCGCCTCATACCGCTTCCACTGAATGGATTTTTCAATCCCGGTGTGGAGGAAGCCGATGTCGGGCACGGCGTCCACGACCGTCTCGCCGTCGAGGGTCAAGATGATCCGCAGGACCCCATGCGTACTGGGGTGCTGCGGGCCCATGTTGACGGTCATCAGGTCGCCTTCCTGGCGGGTATCGGGACGCTCCAGGACGGCCGTCCGCCCATCGGTACTGGGCGTGATGCGAACTTCAGGTGTCATGAGATCCGCCAGTCACTAACCAGAGAGGTGCTCGTTACACGGGGGCTCATGAAGTGAAACCCACTTCCTCACCGCCGATTGGATGGTCATAGCGAAGGGGAAAACCCTGCCAGTCGTCGGGCAGCAAAATACGGCGCAGATTGGGATGGCCGCCAAAGCGGATCCCCATCAGGTCGAACATTTCCCGCTCAAACCAGTTCGCCACCAGATAGACCGGGGTCAAGCTGGGGACCTCTGGATCCGGGCCATCCTCAACCTCCACTTTCAGGCGGAAGCGGACGTTCCGCGGCATGGAGGTAAGTTGATAGACAATCTCCCAGCGAGGGGCACGCGGCAAGAGGTCGCTGGCGGTAATATCCACTAGGGAATCGAACCGCAGAGTCTCGTCGTCGCGCAGAAAGCGGGCCACGGCCACGATTGCCTCGGCGGGCACGATTGCCCAATCCTGCCCGTACATGCTGGCGGCGCGGATGGGAACATCCGGGAAGGCGGCGCGGAGCGCCATCACGGCGCTATTGGCCTCGGCGGGGCTCTCGGTCAACGCGGCGTTCATCTCGGCCATCGCTCTAGCTCGCGCGCCGGGCGACCAGGCGCTCGCGGGAGATCTTCTCCTGGAGCTTCATAATCCCATCCATCAAAGCCTCGGGCCGCGGCGGGCAGCCGGGGATGTAGACATCGACCGGGACGATCTTGTCCACCCCCTGGATCACGGCGTAGTTATTGAAGATCCCACCGGAGGAGGCGCAGGCGCCCATGGAGATCACCCACTTGGGTTCGGGCATCTGGTCGTAAATCTGACGCAGGACCGGGGCCATCTTCTGGCAGACCCGTCCCGAGACGATCATCAGGTCGGCCTGGCGCGGTGAGGCGCGAAAGACTTCGGAGCCGAAGCGGGCCAGATCGTAGCGGCTCGCGCCGGTCGCCATCATCTCGATGGCGCAGCACGCCAAGCCAAAGAGGGCGGGCCAGAGCGAGGATTTCCGTCCCCAATCCGCTACCTGCTCGATCGAGGTAGTGATGATGCTGTCGCCAAAGGCGGTTTCTAGTCCCATTCCAGGACTCCCTTCCGGTAGATATAGACAAGGCCCAGGAAGAGGACGCCGATGAACACCACCATCTCCTCCAGGCCAAACACTTTGAGGTGTTTGAGCCAAACGGCCCAAGGATACAGGAAAATAGCCTCAATGTCGAACACAATGAACAACATGGCCATCAGGTAGAACTTCACCGGGAAGCGCTGCCGCGCCTGCGTCACCGGCAGGATTCCACACTCATACGGGGCCAGTTTAGCGGCGGTGGGCCGGCGCGGGCCGAGGAAAATGGAAACCCCGGTCAACAGCATCACCAGCCCCAGGGCCAGGGCCATAATCAGTAAAACGGGCGTGTACGCGCCGACGCCGGTAGGCATGGCTAAGTTCCCTCCTCACCGTGAGCGATGAAGTAGACGGGTTCGACACCACGGACTACGGGGCGGTCCGCTGAATCGCACGAGATATCACCTGAGAGTATACCAAAGAAGCCACTCCTGCGTGCGGGGGCCTCACTCGGCGTCCACCTCGATCTGACCGTTGGCCACCCGCACCGGATAGATTCGCTGGGCCGAGGGGGCGGGGCCATCCAGTACGGCGCCATTCCGCAGGTCGAAAATGGCCCCATGGCACGGGCAGGCGATTTCATGGCCCGAGACATCGCCATCGCTCAAATTGCAGCCGCGATGGCTGCACTCATTATCGAGCGCGTACACGGTCCCCGCCGAGCGAGTAACCAGCACTTCCACCCCGCCCAGTTCCACCACCACCATGCCGCCCTCCGCCAGCGCCTCCACCGACCCAGCGGAAACGACTTCCGATTCAGCCATCACCTACCGCCTTCCCTCTCCGCGCCGGCCCGCGGCGCCTCACGCATTGTCGCATTGCAATGTACGGGGAAGGTGACGCGGGACGCCAGGAAAATTTGAAATCGCTTCCGCATGCCGAGCGGTAGGGAGTGGTGATGTCCACAGAAATTATTTCCATGGAAATAGAGAATTCATGGAAATATGCTTGACAGATCACGGGACATGGTGATAATCTAGCCGCAGTGAGCCCTTGGGGTGGACGTGATACTCAGCAGGTACACGCGGGAGGTGGGACGTGGACCGGGACAACGGGTCAATGAACCCCTCGATCAGTACCCCTCCGCAGCGTCCGACCGCGCTCATTCACAACATCTACCAGGACCTAAACCCAGCCGAGCGCCGGGTCGCGGATTATGTGCGTACCTATCCCACCGATAGCATCTATCTGACGATTACCGAGTTAGCGGAGAAAACGGAGGTCAGCGACTCCACGGTCGTTCGCTTTTGCCAGCGTATCGGGCTCAAGGGCTATCAGGAGTTTCGTATTCTCTTGTCCCAAGAAGTTGCCGGTAACTCGTTTACCGTGGTGCATGAACGCATTGACCGCTCCGACAGCCCCGATGAAGTTATTGAAAAGATCTTCCAACTCAATAGCCGCGCACTCGAGGAAACGCGCACCATGCTCGATGGGCCTACCCTGGCTCGTGCCGCGGACGCGCTGGCCAACGCCAGGATGATCCAGTTCTGCGCAACCGGTAACTCCCTGGCTGGGGCCCAGGATGCCGCCTACCGCTTCATGCGCATCGGCAAGTTGTCCCTGTATTACATGGACCCGACATTACAGGCGGTGGCAGCTCGTTTGCTCACTTCAACGGATGTGGCGATTGGGATAAGCCACTCCGGTAGCTCAAAAAGCACCGTGCATGCGTTGAGCCTGGCGCGTGAAGCTGGCGCGACCACCATATGCATCACGAATCATCAGCGTTCGCCGATCAATGCCGTCTCCGATATCGCTCTCTACACGAGCACGCGTGGAACCCTGTTTCAGGAAGATGCAATGAGCACCAGGATCACCCAGCTCTCGGTGATGGATACCCTGTTCGTGCTAAGCGCGCTGCGTTTGCCGGACGCGGCCATTGAGTCGATTGGCCTGACGGAAGCCATGTTGTCCGACGCGAAGTACTAGCCTACGTGGAGAGGCCGCCAGGCGCCTGTGATAACCAGGGATCACAGTCGCGCCGCGGCCCAGGGTAGTGACCCACGCCGAGCACCCTAGACTATTTTGATCGTCTCCGGTGGCATTTAGCGAGTGTCATCCACGGAGCATCATGCTTAAATTGCCCGCGAAAGGAGGATGCGCGCGCATCAAGAATTGACAGTATGGCACTTCAACGGCCCAGGGATCCCCGCTACTTGATAGTAGTCAAGGATCTTCAACAGGGCACGCGGAAAGATCAGCAGCACGGGCGACGTTATGCACATGGAGGAGTTCAATGGTCAGTAAAAGCCTACCGGATCCGGGATCCGCTCCCGTCGATTCCGAGAAGAAGTCCCCACTGGTGTCCACGGAGATCAACCGCGCGGCCCTTCTGAAAACCGGCGCGGTCCTGGCCGCTGGGATCGGGCTTGGAGCCAAGGCCAGGCCGGTTTCGGCGTCCCCGGCGATACAGGTATCTCCGTCGCCAGTGACCATCCGCTTTGCCGGCGTCAAGACGAATGGAACGCAGCCCTGGCCCTCGCTGATCGCGGCGTTCGAGAAGCAAAATCCCACGATCAAAGTCGAATTCATCCCCATGCAATCGTTCTCCGAGAGCACCTCGAATCACGAGTTTCTGGTCACCAACCTGGCTTCGGGAAGCGGCCAGATGGATGTCCTGACCGGTGATGTGATCTGGGTGCCTGAGTTCTACGGAGCTGGCTGGCTGCTCTCGCCGGCTCAATACATGACCAAGTCGGACCTCGCTGGTTACTACCCCGGCGCGGTGAACGCTGTTTCGTACCTGGGAAAACTCGCGGGTGTCCCCTGGTTCGTCGATGGCGGTATGCTCTACTACCGTAAGGATCTACTCAGCAAATACCACTTCACCGCTCCGACCACCTACGACCAACTGGTGCATCAATGCCAGGTCATCTTGCAGGGAGAGCGGAGCGCCAACCCCAACCTCATGGGTTTTCTCTGGCAGGCGGCACAGGCCGAGGTGCTGGTGTGTGACTGGGTGGAATTTCTCGGGGCGTTCGGCGGCTCGGTCCTCAATGCCAGGGGCCTGCCCTCCATGAACACCCCACAGGCCACCGCCGCCTTGACCTTCCTTCATGACCTGATCTATAAGTACAAGATCTCCCCGCCGGCCGTCACCTCCATGGTGGAGGAGCCGAGCCGCATTCCCTTCACGCAGGGGAACGCCATCTTCCTGCGCAATTGGTCATACGTCTATGGGATCGCCCAGGATCCCACCCAATCGAAAGTCGTCAATAAGGTTGGCGTGGTGCCCCTGCCGCGCGGCGCGGGCGGACATAGCACCTCGAATGAGGGCGGTTTTCAGTACATGATCGCCAAATCCACCAAGCATCCGGCGGAGTCCGTGGCGCTGGCCAAGTTTCTTTCCAGCCTGGAGTCACAGGTCTACTTTGCCACGAACAATGGCTTCAGTCCGACCAGGCCGGCCGTCCTGGCCGATCCACGCGTCCAGCAAGCGCAGCCCTTCCTTGTGAAGCTGCGGTCTATCTTCGAGCATCTCTCGCCCCGGCCCGTGTCGGGCAAGTACCCGCAGATGTCCCTTGCCTTGCAGGCGGATCTCTCGGCGGCCCTGAGCAACGCGCTGCCGGTCAACCAAGCATTGTCCGACGTGCAACTGCGGCTCGAACAGATTACCGGGCAGATTTAACGCCCATGGTCGTGGTGGCTAACCGGCGCATCATTTCACCGGGAGGAGAGGGCTCATGAATCAGTCCCAGTCGCCGGTAGGTGCTTCGCCACAATCGGCGGCGCCCCTCGCCTCCCGAATGAAGCGCCGGCCGACCTGGCGCGGGAAGGAGGAGCGGATCGTCGGCTATCTGCTCCTCCTGCCGGCGGTCATCCTGGTCTGCGCCGTGACCGTCTTCCCTCTTCTACGCACATTCCAGGTCAGCTTTACCAACCAGGTTCTGGCCGAGCAGACCAATGCCTACATCGGTTTGCAAAACTATCATCTGCTCACACAGGACTTTTTCTTCAAGAAGGCCTACGAGAATACCTGGACCTTCAGCTTGTGGTCGCTGGCGGGCGAAACCGTTTTAGGGCTGCTGCTCGCCCTGCTGATGAACCGGTCGTGGCGTTTCCGAGGCTGGTTACGAGCCGTCGTGCTCATTCCGTGGGCGGTCCCGGATATCGTATCCGCGCGCCTCTGGACCTGGATATACGACGGAACCTACGGCGTGCTGAATTTCGTTGTGCAGTCTCTGCATATCAGCAGCCAGAAAGTGAACTGGCTCGGCGATCCACAGCTCGCCTTGCACGCCCTTATCATCGCGGACGTTTGGAAAACAACCCCATTCATGGCCCTATTGCTCCTGGCTGGGCTGCAAAGTATTCCCGCGCCCTTGTATGAGGCCGCCGCCGTGGACGGGGCGAGCGGGCTTACGGCCTTCCGGGTGATCACCTTGCCGTTGTTAACGCCGGTGCTGGTGATAGCGATGCTAATGCGTTTTCTCGGTGCCTTCCAGATCTTCACCCTGATCTTTGCCAGCACGGAAGGTGGCCCAGCCGGGTCAACCGAGACCATGTCAACCTATACCTATAAAACCATGTTTTCCGCCACGCAGTTTGGCTACGGCGCGGCCATGGCGGTCGTGCTGTTCGCCACGCTTCTGCTGGTCACCATAGCCACCCTGGCCGTGTTTGGGCGGCGTCTGAACCAGGCATAAGGAGGTGGGCTGATGATAGGCAGGCAGCGACTGGCACATTGGCCACAGCGTAGGATCTGGCCAGCCCTTACCGTCGTGGCTCTGGTCACGCTGCTCGCCTTCATTCTGACTCCATTCCTCTGGCTGATCATTACTTCGCTCAAACCGGACAACCAGCTTGGACAATTGCCGCCCATTCTGCCCCAGCCGCCCACCCTCGCGCATTACCAGAACATTCTCTTTTCTCCTTTCGCGCACTACATCTGGAATAGCTGCGTGGTGGCCACGACCACCACCTTGGTCAGTGTTTCCCTGGGTGCGGCGGCCGCCTACGCACTGGGCCAGCTTCCCATACGGGGCAAGATTCCCGTATTGGTGTTCTTCCTCGCTATTTCCATGTTCCCCCCGATCTCGATTGTCGTGCCTCTGTTTCAGTTTATTCAGTCCGCCGGGCTCTACAACACCTACAGCGGGCTGGTCATTCCGTATATCACCTTTTCCCTGCCTCTCGCCGTCTGGGTGCTCACCGCGTTCTTCCGGGAAATGCCACGCGAGGTGGCCGAGGCGGCGCGCATGGATGGCTGCGGCGTTCTCGGCACGTTCTGGCGGATCGCAATTCCGCTCGCCCTGCCGGGGCTATTTACCACCGGGATCCTCACCTTTATCGCGGCCTGGAACGAGTTTCTCTTTGCCTTCACCTTTACCAACTCCATCGCGCATCAGACCGTGACGGTCGGACTCTCGTTTTTATCGTCCGGGTACTACATTCCTTGGGGCGACATCTGCGCCGCCGCGGTGATCGTCACCCTGCCGCTCATTCTGATCGTGCTCATCTTCCAGCGATACATCATCCGCGGGATCACAGCCGGAGCGCTGGTCGGTTGAAGGGAGACATGCCGGCATGACCCACACATTCGCGCGCGAAACGCTCACGGACCTGATCGACGGCGCGCCTCCCGCACGGTGGCGCACCATCGCCATGGGGTTTACGGCGAACATTGATGTGCTGCTGCCCGGCGGTCCCGCTCTCACCGCGCGTATGCGCCAATGGCAGGCGGAGAGCAGTGGGGCGGAAGCGGAGGTTTGGCGCGCGATCCTCGACGCGCAGGCGCACTGTGCTCGCGAGGGGAGGGGGGGTGAACTCGCGCTCGAACCAGCGGCGGTGTTGCACCGGTTTGACACTTATGGTCAAGCGAGGACGCTCGGCGGCACTGGGGTACGAGCGGCCGCCCAGGCCGCGTTGCTGGGTCAGCGCACCCTGGTGAGCGTTTCAGCCCACGATCCTCTCCTCGCTCCTTTCCTCCCAACACACCTGGTAACCCTGGCCGCGCCATCCTTCTCCATGGGAAATACGCCCTTGCCAATCCACTACGTCATCGAAATGCCCGAAGCACCATCCGACCAAGAAGTTGGCAACGGGCCTGCGTGCACACGGCGTCAAAATCGGCTCATCCTCCATGGTGACGAGCCACTCTCACCCTTGATACCGGACGCCTTCATTACTCGTCTGCTCGAGTCCAGCCCCCCCGTGTCAATCCTCCTCCTATCCGGCTTCAACACATATACCAGCCCCACACTCCTTGAGCACGCCCTGACCGACGTCGCGCTTCGGTTGCGGGGGTTAAAGCAAGCGGTATCAGACCTCTGGATCCACCTTGAGCTGGCCGGCTTCGCCTCTCCCGAGCCGATGCGCCGCGTGTTGAATGTTCTTGGACCAGCCGTGGACGCCGTTGGGATGAACGAAGACGAATGCGCTGCCGCGCTGGATCCGTACCGCCCCATGGCGCTGATGCCGCCCGAAACCCAGTTCGCCTTAATGCGCGACACTCTGACCAAGTATGGCCTTGAGCGTCTCGTGGTGCACACGTCATGGATGAGCTGCTTACTAAGCCGGACGCCTGGCGACCTCGGCGGACGCGCCATCGTGGCCCGCGCCCTAGCCCTGGGTAACACGGCGGCTGGGTTTCGCTTTGCTCAGGGACGGGACGGGACATGGGACGATTTGCGCGCTGCCGCGCGCGTCTGGTCCGCGTCGCCCCTGGGCATCACATGCGCGGCGGCGGCGGCCGGTCGCCGAGATCTCGTGGTCGTGCCCGCCTGGGATATCCAGGTTGGCCTGGCGACGGTCGGCCTGGGTGACAGCTTTACCGGCGCGTTGCTCACCGGTCTTGATCCACCGGCGAAGGAGGTGAACTAGTCATGAGCCACCAGCGGAACAGATGACCAGGCGTGAACACCAGGGCCGCTAGTGGGAGAAGAAAGAGTCCATGTATAGAAATGCAAGCACTGGTCTCCGGTCGCCTGCCAGTAAGAGAAAACGAGAAGAGACAATGACAACCACGACGCAAACTCGATTCCCCGGCGCTGCCCTAGCCTTTGACCTACCGACCTTTTTCCCCCGTTCCATCATGGGCCAGATCACCGAGGTGCGGGTTGACGCACCCACGATCATGTATGAGCAAGCGCAAGCCCGAGCTCGGCGCCCAAAGTTGACAAAAGATGGGCGGTTGGTGATCATCGCGGCTGACCATACGGCCCACCATGACGCACGGGTTGGGGCGAATCCTCTAGCCATGGCAAACCGCTATGAGCTGTTGGGCCGTATTCTTCGGGTCTTGGTCAGTCCCGAGGTCGATGGGCTTTTGGCAACGCCCGACATCATCGAGGATCTGCTCATCGTGGATGCTCTGTTAGCCCGTAAGGGTGTGGCGGCCCTGCTCGACCACAAGGTGTTGGTGGGGACTCTTAATCCCGGCGGCCTTGGCGGTTCCACCTGGGAACTGAATAGCCCAGCGACGTCCTACACCCCACGCCATATTGTGCAGTTGCGGCTTGATGGGGCAAAGATGTTGCTCAGAGCATCCCTGGAGCACGCGGAGACCCTGCCCACCCTTGTCGCGGCCGCCGAGGTCATTAACGCCCTGACCGATTCTGGAGTGCCGACCTTCATCGAGCCCATACCAGTGCAGAGGAAGGATGGGGCCTTCTCGTTGCGGAAACATGCGGATGCCCTCGCTCCCCTGGTATGCGTCTGTTCGGCCCTGGGCGGATCCTCCCGGCACTCCTGGCTCAAGGTTCCCTACTGCGAAGACTTCGAGCTGGTCGCGGGGGCGAGTACCCTGCCGATTCTCATGCTCGGCGGGGCCTCCCTGGAAAACCCGGCCCCCATGCTGGCGGAATTCTCCACCGGCATGGCCGCCGGCCCCAATGTGCGCGGTGCCATGGTTGGACGCAACGTGCTCTATCCGGGGAATGTCGATCCCCAATTGGTCGGCCGAGCCATTAGCCGGATCGTGCATCGGGGTGAGAGCGGCGAGCAGGTGCTGGACTTCATGCGGACGGGCCGGGCGGAGCACACCGAGACCTTTAGCTGTCTCCAATGAGGCGAGGGTAGTACCCTCCCAGGTTCCGCGCGGTAGGGCAATTCATGACTCATCAACCGCGCGGGACTGGTCGGCGGGCACCGATCCTACCAGGGCGCCCTGCTCCCCACCCCTGCCGCCTCCGCCGCCTCAACCACCGAGAGCGCCGCCGCTACGTCCTCGACCGCCAGACCCAGCGAGCGAAAGAGGGTGATCTCCTCCGCCGCCTGGCGGCCCATCCCAGCGCCAACCAGTAATTGGCCCAGCTCGGCCCGCACATGGCCGGGCGAGATCAGCCCTTCGTCGAGCGCCTGCCTGTAGTCCGCCGCTTCGTTTTCCACGGACTGGCGGCGATCCACATAGAGCGCCGCGGCGGCCACCGTGGCGGCATCGATTTCCTGGTGAGTCCGCTGGCTGGCCCCCACCGCGTTGATATGGGTTCCCGGCGCAATCCACTGGCGCCGCAGCACCGGTACGCGAGCCGTGGTGGCGGTGACTACGATATCCGCTCCCTGGACCGCCTCCTCCACGGTGCCAACCGCGTCAATAGTGCCGGGAAAGCCTTCCCGTACGCTCTCCACGAACCCTTGGGCGCCCTCAAGGGTTCGGCTCGCCACGCGGACGCGCTCGATCGGACGGACGCAAGCCATCGCCTCTAGATGCCGGCGCGCTTGTACGCCGGCCCCGATCAACGCCAGGTCTCGTGCGTCCTGGCGCGCCAGCAGTCGAGTGGCCACGGCGGAGACGGCGGCGGTGCGGATGGCGGTGATCGCCGAGGCGTGCACCATTGCTCTTGGCTCGCCGGTCAGACCATCCATCAGCAACACCGCTCCCTGATGCCCATCCAGGCCCCGGCTCGGGTTGCCCGGGATCACGCACAATACTTTCATGCCGAAGACGGGCCGTTCGCCCGAGCGATGGGCCGGCATCCAGGCCATGATCCCGTTGGCGTGGGGCGGCGGATAGATCGAACGGAGGGGCTGGGCCCACTCTCCGCGCTGCAGGCCGGCCAGGGACTCGGCCATCACTTCGATGCACCGAGGCATGGGGAGTAGATCCTCGACGTTCCGGTGGCTGAGAATAAGCATCTCTATTCCATTTCCGCCAGCGACGCGCCGGCCTGGACCACATCCCCTACCCGGTAATGCATCCGCGCGATCTTCCCATCCCGCGGCGCGGACACTGAGTGCTCCATCTTCATCGCCTCGATTATCACCACTGTCTGCCCCGCCGTCACGGTTTCGCCCTCCGCGGCGGAGATCTTGACGAGCTTTCCGGTCATGGGCGCCCGCAAGCCGGTACCCAGTGACGCGGCCTCCCCGGAAGGCCGCCCATCCATGAGGGGGGAAGCACTTCTAGCCACCGCGAACGGCTCGCCATTGACGATCAGGCGCCAACCTGCCGCTGTCTCCGATCCTTCGACCGTCCACAGGCGGATCCCCTCCCGCACCAGCAGGCTACCCGAGCCTCCACGCTTACACTGGACCTCATGGTCGCCATGGGGCAGGGCAATCAGCCAGGAGTCGGCCGAGACGCGGCGAGCGGTAAGCGAGGAATCGCGGAAGCGGAGCCTAATGCCCTCACTCGCCTGCCGCCAGGGTCCGCCGTGCCACGGCGATCCGAGCGGCGATGCCGTCATGCAGAGGCGCCAACTCGCCGCGGCGAGCAGGGCATGCTCGGGGAGCGGCGTGGGGCCAGCCCGAAGGCTGGAAACCTGGTCCAGGTAGTCCGTGGACAAGTCGCCCAAGCGAAAGGCCGGGGTCGCCAGCACCGACCGCAGCAGATCAAGATTAGTCGCCACCCCTTCCACGTGGTACTCCCGCACCGCGGCCACCGCCCGCTGGACGCAGGTTGCCCGATCAGGGGCTGAAACAATGAGCTTGGCGATCATTGAATCGTAGAATGGCGTCACCTCGTCGCCCGTCTCCACGCCGAGATCGTTGCGAATTCCCTCGCCGGCGGGAGGGGCGAAGGCCGTGAGGATGCCCGTGGACGCTGCGTAGTCGCGGGCCGGATCCTCGGCGTAGACGCGGCATTCTATCGCGTGCCCTAGCAGATGGACATCCTCCTGTCGCCACGCCAGTGGCTCCCCCGCCGCCACCCGAAGCTGCTCGCGAACTAGATCAAGCCCGGTCACCTGTTCGGTGACCGGGTGCTCGACCTGGAGGCGGGTGTTGACCTCCAGGAAGTAGTAACTGCCCTCTTCGGTCAGCAGAAACTCAACCGTGCCGGCATTCTGGTATCCGGCGGCCCGCGCCACCGACACGGCGGCGGCGCCCATCTCGGTTCGCAAAGCGGGGCTCATGGCGGGCGAGGGACTCTCCTCGATCACCTTCTGGTGCTTGCGCTGGACCGAGCAGTCCCGCTCTCCCAGGTGCACGATGTTCCCATGATGGTCGGCCAGGATCTGGAACTCCACATGGCGAGGGTTCGAGACTGCCCGCTCCAGCAGCACGGCGGCATCGCCAAAGGCGGCCTGGGCTTCCCGGCGTGCCGATTCAAGCGCGGCCTCGAAGTCGGCCCGCGACCGGACCAGGCGCATCCCCCGACCCCCACCGCCCGCCGTGGCCTTGATCAACAACGGGAAGCCCACCTCCTCGGCGGCGGCGTGGAGGTCGGCAAGATCCTGATTCGCCCCGTCGTATCCAGGCACGACCGGGACACCGAGGTCACGAGCCAGCTTCTTGGCCGCCGCCTTGTCGCCCAGCAGGCGCATCGCCTCGGGCGAAGGGCCGATGAAGACGATCCCCGCCTTTCGGCACGCCATCGCGAACTCTGGGTTCTCGGCCAAAAAGCCGTAGCCGGGATGAATCGCCTCCGCCCTCGATGCACGCGCGGCGGCGATCAGCAAGTCCGAGCGCAGGTAGCTGTCGGAGGCCGGCGAGGGACCGAGGTAGTAGCTCTCATCGGCGCACCGTGTATGCAAGGCCCAGCGGTCGGCGTCGGAGAATACGGCGACCGACCGGACGCCCAGTTCCCGGCAGGCCCGGCCGATCCGCACCGCGATCTCGCCCCGATTGGCAATCAGTATCTTCCCGAACACTAGGAACCACCATCCTCAATCCAGGCCGGCTTCCGTTTCTCCAGGAAGGCGGCGATCCCCTCCCGCCCCTCGGGTCCGGCGCGCAGATCGGCAATCAGTTGCGTGGTCTCCGCCCGCGCCTCGGTTGGGGTTCGTCCGGTCACGCGATTGATCAGGGCGCGCGCCTGGGCGGCGGCGCGGGGAGCGGCGGTGAGAAAGTCCTTGAGGCTCGCCCGCATGGCCGCATCCAGCTCGGCGGCCGGGGCAATCTGGTGCACCAACCCGATCCGCAAGGCGCGCGCGGCATCGAATCGAGTACCGCTGGAAAACAGGGCCCGGGCATGACCCTGGCCAATCTTGGCGATCACGAAAGGAGAGATCGCTGCCGGCAGGAGGCCAAGCTTCACCTCGCTGAGGGAGAAACGGGCATCGTCCGCCGCCACCACCACGTCACAGGCCGCCAGCAAGCCGATCCCGCCGCCGAAGATCACCCCATGGGCGCGCGCCACCGTGGGAACTGGGCAGCTATTGAGGGCCGAGAGGAGGTCGGCCAGCAGACCGGCGTCATCCAGGTTTTCCGCCATCCCCAGACCGGCCACCGTGCGCATCCAGTCCAGATCGGCCCCGGCACAGAACGCGGGGCCTTCACCACTCAAAGCCAGGACACGGATGCCGGGAATGCCGCCGACCTCGCCGAAGCACCGCGCCAACTCCTCCATCATGGCGCCATCGATCGCGTTGTAGACGCGCGGCCGGTTGAGACGAACCCAGAGAATGCCACCCTCCTGCTCAACCCGTATTTGCGTGTACGATCCGATGCTCATCTCCTGGACCCTCGATTCCTACATGCGGAATACGCCGAAGGTGGTCGCCTCGATGGGAGCGTTCAGAGCGGCCGCGATCCCGAGGGCCAGAACCATTCGGGTATCAGAGGGCACGATGACCCCATCGTCCCAGAGCCGGGCCGTGGAATAATAGGGACTGCCCTCGCGCTCGTAGGCGGCACGCGTCTCCGTCTCCAGTGCGGCCCGTTCCTCGTCCCCCAGTTCCTCACCGCGCGCTTTCAGTCCCTCTTCCCTTACGGTCACCAGGGTGCCGGCCGCCTGCCGGCCACCCATCACCGAGATGCGCGCGTTGGGCCACATCCACAATTGGCGTGGACCATAGGCACGCCCGCACATTCCGTAGTTGCCCGCCCCGAATGAGCCGCCAATGATCACGGTGAACTTGGGCACCCGTGCCGTGGCCACGGCGGTGACCATCTTGGCCCCGTCCTTGGCGATGCCGCCGCGTTCGTACTGCTTCCCCACCATAAAACCGGCGATATTCTGCAGGAAAACCAGGGGCAGCATCCGTTGAGCGCAGAGCTCGATGAAGTGCGCCGCTTTGAGGGCGCTCTCCGAAAACAGGATGCCGTTGTTGGCAATCATCCCCACTGGGTAGCCGTGGATGTGGGCAAAGCCGCAGACCAAGGTGGGGCCGTAGTTTGCCTTGAATTCATGCAAGCGGCTCCCATCCACCACGCGGGCGATCACCTCGCGGACGTCATAGGTCTGGCGCGAATCCGCCGGGATGACGCCGGCCAACTCCTCGGGATCGTAGAGGGGCGGCTCCGGGTTCGCCACCACCCAGGGAAGGTCGGGACGGCGTCGCGCGATCCCCGCCATGCTCCGGCGCAGAATAGCCAGGGCATGCTCGTCGTTCTGGGCATAGTGATCCGCGACTCCAGAGATGCGGGTATGCACCTCGGCCCCGCCAAGCTCCTCGGCCGTGACCTCTTCCCCGGTCGCCGCCCTGACCAAGGGCGGCCCAGCCAAAAAGATGGTGCCGGTTCCCCGTACGATCACCGTCTCGTCGCTCATCGCGGGAACGTAGGCGCCACCCGCCGTGCAGGAACCCATCACCGCCGCCAGTTGCGGTATCCCGAGGGCGGACATGCGAGCCTGGTTATAAAAGATGCGGCCAAAATGCTCACGATCGGGGAACACCTCCGCCTGCAAGGGAAGGAAGGCGCCGCCGGAATCGACCAGATAGATACAGGGTAGGTGATTCTCCAGGGCAATCTCCTGCGCGCGCAGGTGCTTTTTCACCGTAATCGGATAGTACGTGCCCCCTTTCACCGTGGCGTCATTGGCCACGATGACTACCTCGCGGCCCTCCACCACCCCGATTCCGGTGACGATCCCCGCGCCGGGCACCGCGTCGCCGTAGAGTCCATGGGCGGCCAGGGGCGAAAACTCGAGGAATGGAGTATCGGGATCGAGCAGAAGATCCACACGGTCACGGACGAAGATCTTCCCACGGCCGGCGTGACGCTCGCGCGCCCGCGGGCCGCCTCCCTCGTGAACGGCGCGGAGGAGGCGGCGCAGATCATCGACCAGGGCTAGATTTTCTCGCGCGTTGGCCTGGTAGTCGGCGCCGGCAGCACCAACCGTACTGCTCAGAACGCTCAAGCTCGCCACCGCCTCGGCAGCCCACCCCACGCCTTCACGTTACGCCTGAGGTGGCTGGGTATCGGGCTCGCCAGGAACGTCCGGGTCGGGCCGCCCTAGGGGAAACGGGAGATGTGGCGGCTCGGACAGGGCCTCGCCCTCACCGCTCACGGGCAAAGACGGAGGCGGCGGAGCCGGGGCTCGGGGAGGGGGGAGCGGGTTTTGCGACCATTGCGGTAAGGGCGGAGGCGGGGGCGCGGGCGCTGGTAGTTGTCCCTGCACCAACCTCACCTGAAAACGGGCGCGCTGCAACTCAACGCCGCTCACGCGCATCACCACGGCGTGCGTACCGGGGGTCCGGAACTGCAGCATGGCCAGGTTATAGACAAGCGGCACCAGTCCATCCTCGCCGGGGACCGCGGTGGGTGGGCGCCCCATGGTGATCGTGCCGCGGGGCGGCTCGGGGAGAATGGACTGCTCGTCTGGATCGACCAAATCGATCTCGATCGAGAACGGCGTATTGGCATCGTTCCAGGGGACCCGGAGGCGGATGGCGATGCTCAGGGCGGGATGAATAACGGGGAAGCCGCCGGCCCATAACACGTCGATGGTGCCGTGGATATAGTGGCGGTTATTGGCCGCCAGGGACGCCTCGGCCACCACCAGATAGTCCACCTGCAGCATAACGATCTCTCCCCGCCGACCATCTCACAAAGAAGCGGACACCGCTTCCCACTGTACCATGTTGCGCGCGACAGGGCCGACTGCCCAGCATAACTTCCACCATGAGGCGGGCCCTTCCTGTATCATGGCCTGTACGCCCACCGACGCCTGTAGACCCCTACCGGCTCTTGGCGCCCGGCAGGAGTGAATGGGAGGGATGCTTGATGCCGCGAGAGGCGCGGCTTATGCTGCTCTCCATGTTCCTCGGTTCGTTGCCGATCGGGTTGCTTCTCGTTTTCTACCCTCTCTACTTGCATGACCTTGGCATGCACTCGCTCCTGATCGGGAACATTTTCACCGTGGCCGGAATCGCCGCCTCGGGCCTGCTGGTCACCATCGGCCCGCTGGCGGATCGCCTGGGCCGTCGGCGTTTCCTCCTGGCTGGTACCGCCCTCCCCGCCTTGGGCTACCTCATCTTCCTCCTCTCCACGGCCACGCCCTGGCTAGTAGTAGCCAGTATCCTCGGCGGGGTTGGCTTCTCCGGCGGTCTGGGGGGAGGATTGGTCACGGCCACCTTCAACCCCATTCTCGCCGGCACCGTCGAGCCCGCGCGGCGCACCTTGATCCTTGCCTATAACGAAGTTGCCTGGGTGGCCGCCATGGGACTGGGATCGCTCCTGGCCGCCCTACCCTCTATTCTGGTGCACGCCCATCTGGTGGCCTCCCTTACCGCCGACCGCTGGCTGTTCGTCTTTTGCCTGATGGTGAGCCTGGGCGCCACCGTCGCCCTCCTGCCCGTGCACGAGCGGTACGCTATTCGCGGAGCGGTGATCGAGCCGCCGCGGCAGGCCGCCGGTAAGGCAACCCGAACCGCCTTCCCGCTGATCTTCAAGTTGGCGGTATTCTTCACCCTGCAGGGCGCCGGCCTCGGACTGGTGGTCCAATTGCTTCCCCTGTGGTTTCAGTTGAGTTTTCACACCACGGCGGCGGCCATCGCGCCCTGGTTTTCGGCCGCGCAGTTCGCCGGCCTGCCCTTGATCATGGTGGTGCCGTGGCTGGCCCGTCGCCTGGGGGTGGCGGGCGTGGTCCTGTTCGCCGCCAGTTCCAGCTTGCTATTCATGGCGGGGATGCCGTTCGCGGGGGGAGCCACCGTGGCGGGCCTGCTGTACCTATGCCGGTCGGCGCTAGTGTCCATGCAGTGGCCGGCCCAGCACTCGTTCCTGCAAGGCGCGGTGGATCCTCGGGTGCGCGGCACCGCGACCAGCGTGACCCTGGGGTGTTGGAGCATCGCCAATGCCCTGCTCCCCTCGCTGACCGGGTTTTTGTTGGATCATCATCAGTTCAAGACCCCGATTTTCCTGGGCGCCGGTTGCTACGCCGCCGCGGCCGTCTGGTTCGCCTTGACTCTGCGGGGCACTCCCCTCCCAGAAGAAGAGAAGTAACAGAGATAAGGCGTCCAGTTCAGACTGTCGCTCGCACGGGACCGCTCGCCAGCGCCCAGGGGGCATCCCGCAGCCACTTCTCCAGCTCGGCGGCCGGGAGGGGCCGGCTGACAAAGTAGCCCTGGACCGTATCGCAGCCGAGGGCTCGAAGCGCGTCCAGTTCTACCTTGGGTTGATAGTGCACTTCCAATTGGTCGTCCGAAATGGCCTGCCGGAGATCGCCCATGAGGGTAAGGCGCGCGGAGCTATGTTGATCGTGCGCGGCGTTGTAGACTGTGTACCCAGTCCCCGCCCGTTTGGCGACATACATGGCCACATCGGCGTGCCGCATCAGCGTATCGGCGTCTTCCCCGTGAGTCGGGTAGACGGCAATGCCGACACTGCCGCCCACGTCCAGTGCGTGGTCCTCAATCTCAAATGGAGTCGCCAGATCCGCCAGGGCGCGTTGGATCACCTGAAGGGCGGCGGCATTGTCGGCGCCGGGAAGGAGAATGGCAAATTCATCGCCGCCCAGGCGGGCCACGAAGTCGGAGGCGCGCAAGGCGCCGCGCAGCCGAGCGGCAACCTGTCGCAGAAGCTCGTCACCACAGCCATGACCGAGCGTGTCATTGATTTCCTTGAAGCGATTGAGATCCATCACCGCCAGACTCAGGGTCGCGCGGTCACGCGCCGCCGCCAGGAGAGCCTGATGCAAGGTCTCTTTCAGTAAGGCGCGGTTAGGCAGATCGGTGAGCGCATCATGGAAGGCTTGGTGCTCGAGGGCAGCCTCGGCGTGATGCCGGGCGCTGACGTCCGTGGCCACGGCAATGGCCCGGACGGCACGTTCTCCTCGTCCACCAGCGGCGTCCAGCGAATCTCGTAGACCCGGTCCCGTATGGTGCGGACACCGGTAAGCTCGTGCCCGGCCAGGGCCTGGCGCGCGTCCTCCAGCATGGCGGGCGTGTCGGCAAACGCATGGAAGACTCTCCGTCCCATGAGGGAATCCGAGGCCACGCCGCGGCCCTCGGCCAGGGAAATGGTGCCGGCGGCATCAAGGGCAAAGAGGAACACCGGCGCGTTGGCGACCAAGGTACGGATGTGGTTTCGGCTCTCCGCCAACGCGGAATCCGCGGCGGCAAATCGCCGATCAACGAAGGACACGCCGAGCGCCAAGCCAAGAACCAATACCGTAATGAGGGCGAGCGCGCCTCCTCCCAGTTGGTCGGCGTTCATCACGTCCTGGGCGGGCATCGGCATGGGCATGGGATTGAAGCCGGCGGCGGCCATCCCCGTGTAATGCATTCCGGCGATGGCCAGGCCCATTTGGAGCGCCAAACTCGCAACTACTGGATGGACCAAGCGGTATTATCTCTTCCATGATGTTGCCCACGCTGTAGATATCGGCACGA
>DATLQX010000343.1:0-2808 GCA_035534995.1 Chloroflexota bacterium
GCGATCAGGCGAAGCAACAGATCGGTGGCCGTAGCCATCAGGGTCGCCCGCTCAATGCGGACGGTGGTCAGGGGAGGCGAGGCATAGCGGGCCAGAGCAATGTCATCGAAGCCCACCACGGAGAGGCCGTCCGGGATCATCACGCCTCGTTCGCGGGCCGCCGCGATCACGCCTAAAGCCATCAGGTCGTTGGTGGAATAGATCGCGGTTGGCGGATCACTTCGGGCCAGCAAGGCATGAGTTGCCGCGTAGCCCCTTTCCAGGCGCCCATCGGCCCACTGCCACAGGGCCGGATCGAGCGGGCACCCCCGTTCGGCCAAGCGATCGCAAAAGGCCGACTCGCGGAGCCGGACCACCGGCTCATCGGCCCTTCCTATCGCCACGATGGCTATCCGCCGATGGCCGAGATCGAGCAGGTGGTCCGCCACCAGCCGTCCGGCAGCGGCGAAATCGATACTGACACTGGGGGTAAGGCGGGGAGGCGTCTGTTCGTCCCACATGCAGGGAACAATGGGCATGCCGCCGGCCGCTAGGTCACGCACGGATTCAAGCGGCACGCCACCCGACATCACGATGATCCCATCGACCTGCCGGGCCGCCAGTTCTTCCAACAACTCAAGCACTGGCTCTTCATCGCCGGCGGCATCTCCGATAATCACCCTGTATCCGGCTCGGCGAGCCGTCTGCTCAACCGCCTGGGCCACTTCGGCGTAAAAGGGGTTGGTGATATCGAATACCACCAGACCGATGGTATGGGTCCGGCGCGTGGTCAGACTCCTCGCCACGAGGTTTGGCCGATAGTCAAGCTCCCGCGCGCACTGGAGGATGCGGTCTCTCGTCTTGGGGTTGACCACGCCCCGACCTGACAGCGCCACCGAGACGGTAGCGGCGGTTACGCCGGCTGCCCGCGCCACGTCGTAAATCGTCGCCATCGCGCCCGCGTCCCACCAATCATCGGTTTGAGTCCCACGGCTCGAAGCGGTTAGAATCTAACCGGTTCGGCTACACTATAGGGCGTGGCCGGTACGCTGTCAAGGAGATCGGTGACGCATCCTCGGTTTTCAGCTGACGCCGAATCCAGGGACACGGCGAACCTTGCACCGGCTTCTGCCGGCCCGTCGTTTCTTCCCTCCGCATAAAAGCGGAGGATCCTTCGAGTATGCGATAACGTGGAGGTGGTGTTCCCATGCGTGACCCAGGTTCACCTGTTCTGCCCATGCTCTTCATCGGTGGGACCAGAAGTTGGCAAATGCCGGAGTTGACTGGCCTCAATACCCTGCCCCCGCATACCCTGGCGATCCCCCGCCCCCCTGGCGACTCACTCGCCCTCGGTCTTTCCCACTCGCCCTGGTATTGCTCGATCAACGGTGAATGGGAGTTCAGGTTGCTCCCGAACCCCGAGACCGCGACCGAGGCGATGCTGGCGGCAGGCGGCTGGGCAGCGATCACTGTTCCCGGCAACTGGACCATGCAGGGGTTCGGTGGCCCCCACTACACCAACGTGATTATGCCTTTCCCTGATCTGCCTCCTTCCGTACCAGCGGACAATCCGACCGGGCTCTACCGCACCCACTTCGCGGTCGCGGAATCGTGGCGCGGCCGCCGAATCATCCTCCATTTCGCCGGCTGCTCGGGGGCTTGCTACGTCTACGTGAACGGCATGCCGATCGGGCTGCACAAGGATGCCCGCACACCCGCCGAGTATGACCTGACCAGCATTGTCCGCTTCGGCGAACCGAATAGCCTGGTAACGGTGGTGCCTCGGTGGTCCGACGCGACGTTTATCGAGGATCAGGACCAGTGGTGGCAATCAGGGATCGACCGCGATGTCTTTCTCTACGCGACCGACACCACCTACCTTGCCGATGTGTTCGCACTTGGCGACCCCACCGACGGCACTTTAACCGTACGCTGCACTCTCGGGGCGATCGGTGAGGCGCCGGAGAGTTGCCGCGTCGAGGCCCAGCTTTTTGACCCGGATGGAGTACCGTGCTTTGCCGTGCCGCCAGGCGCTCTGGTTGAGCCCCCGGTCGATCCCTGGGGGAAGCGGCGCTGGCTTCGACCGGAGATCGTCCTGGAAGGCCGGGTCGAATCACCGCGCCCCTGGTCGGCTGAAACACCTGACCTGTATACCCTGGCAGTCACCGTCCACGGCCCGCACGGTCCAGAGAGCGTGGTCAGCCAGGTTGGGTTCCGGCGGGTCGAGATCCGAGACCGCCAGCTCCTCGTCAACGGGCGCGCGGTGCTGATCAAGGGGGTGAATCGGCATGAGCATGACCAGATAGCCGGCCGGGCGGTCAGTCGAGCGGCGATGGAAGCGGACGTTCGCCTGATGAAGCAATGGAACATCAACGCGGTTCGCACCTCTCACTACCCGAACCACCCCTACTGGCTTGAATTGTGCGACCGCTATGGACTCTATGTGTTCGACGAGGCGAACATCGAGGCCCATGCCTTCTACCATGAGATCTGCCGCGACCCTCGGTACACCAGAGCCTTTGTCGAGCGAGTGCGAAACATGGTCGAGCGGGACAAGATGCACCCCTCGGTGATCGTCTGGTCGCTGGGCAACGAGAGTGGCTACGGGCCGAACCAGGATGTCGCCGCAGGCTACGCGCGAAGTGCCGACCCTAGCCGTCCCCTGCACTACGAGGGGGCGATCTCGCGCAACGGGGGGCAGGATTGGGCCGGCGGGCACACCGTCACCGACCTCGTCTGCCCGATGTATGCCCCAATTGACGACATCATCACCTGGGCCGGCACTCCCACCACGGATCCTCGGCCCCTGATCCTCTGCGAATACTCGCA
>DATLQX010000344.1:0-4810 GCA_035534995.1 Chloroflexota bacterium
AGCGCTTTTCGTGGGAGTCGCTGGTGGGTTAAAGGATGTCCAGCTTGGTGATGTTGTTGCGGGTACCAAGGTTTATGGCTATCACTCGGGCAAAGCACGGCTGCAATTCGAGGGGCGCTCAGATTTGCTTCGTTGCAGCCATGCTCTCGAGCAACGGGCGCGGGCATGTGCCAGGAAGCAGGACTGGCTAAAACGAATTAAGGGTAAAAGGCGCGGTAAGCCGAGTGTGGTTGTGCAGCCAATAGCAGCAGGGGAGCAGGTGGTTGCCTCTAGTCGGTCCGCTACCTTCAAGTTCTTGCGGAGAGCCTATGGTGACGCTGTAGCGGTAGAAATGGAGGGTCGAGGCTTTCTGGAATCAGTGCATGCGCATGCCGCCGAAGGGCTTGTGATCCGTGGTATCTCCGACCTTATCGAAGGGAAGGCGCAAGCTGATGCCTCTGGTTCCCAGGAGTTAGCAGCGCGTAACGCGGCAGCTTTCGCACTTGAGGTACTGTCACTCCTTGCGCCCCAAGAGACCGCTCAAAATCTTCTCGACGATATAAGGCAAAACCGATTGAATCCACGGAACTTGAACGACCCCCTGGAACGGATCATCGACGCGCTGAATCCGTCTGATAGTGCGATCGAGATTGTCCCATTTTCTGGCGGGTTCCAACTCAGAGCGCGGTCGGCGGATCAACCTTTAATCACGCGCTTGTCGGCACATTTTCCGGGCGATAATACCCCTCATGGCGCACTCAGCCAGTCCGCTGAGTCGCATGAACCTGTTACGATCGATGGTGTACGCATAGCAGCCTTCGACATCGCGTGTGCAGATGAGCGCATTTCATTGATGGAGATCTATCCCGGTCTTGCCGAGCACCCTGTCCGTATGGAGGTGATAGCACAGCCCGTTGCCGCCGCAACTTCTTGGTATTTCGTTATTCCGGCAACAGGTGATCGGATCGACTATCTAGAACTCGAACCGTGGGTGATCCCAGGCAAGGGTCTTCGCCTCACGAACCATCGTCAGAAGAATCACTGTCTAGATGTTGCATTCGATATACCTCGCTCCTGGCTTGAGGAGCCTGACGCTCCACATCATGGCATCCTGCCACCGCCAGATCCCCAGGCGGCATTCACTTTAAGCACACGTTTCCATCCTGGCCGCACGGTAAAGGAAATGCTTGCCGTACATCGATTCATGCACGCGCTGCAAACAGCTGATGAGATACAGCTTGTGCCTGCGAGCAATCAGCTGTTAGCTATACGAGCCAAGGCCAGTTTTTCCGTTGAGCCGAATCCTGCAGAAGATACGATCATGGATGCTCTCGGAGTAATTCAGTCAAAGTATCCTGCCGAGGCTTTCCCTTTTCCTAACCAAATATCACGAGACGAAGGTGCTAAAATCATCCGCCTTGCAAAAGTAATGAGATCCGGAGAGGAAGAGGGGAGATGGTTAGGAGGTACATATAGCATTGCCGCTGAAGGGCTTCGAAAGATGGCAGAGGTATTTAGTGCGCTGCCGACTCACTTCATCTTCATGGGCGGGCCATCTTTGATTGAAACAGTGCTGGGGGTGGAAATAGATTTGGGTGAGTATGTATTTTTACCGCTCACTCCGGTGGAGAGTCCCCAACAACTGGTGGATCACGCTCATGCGGTCAGCCCTCAGGAACTCTGCAGTTTTAGTTGTAGATCAGAACTTGCTGATGGTACTACCGTCTATCGGCGCCTCAAGCGCTTCTGGCCGAACCCAGAGACCTTCACGGCGTGGGAAAGTCCAGATGCCAAAATCCACGACGTTCAGTAGTTATTGACAAGTAGAAGGTGGTAAGTAGGGCTTGCGTACTTTCGTCGGGGACTGGGGCACATGAACATGGAGACATATCTAACGTAGCGCCTTCGCGATTAGATCGCTCCCTCAACCCGAAGGTGGGCAATCTCCTCCTCGGGATACCCCAGCTCCAGCAGAATCTCGGTCGTGTCTTCACCTAGAAGCGGCGGGTGCCGATCGATTCCCGCCGGCGTCTCGGAGAAGGTCCACGGCGACCGCACCATCCCGATCTCCCCGGCCGTAGGATGGGCGATCCGCTCGACCATCTGGCGGGCCAGCACCTGGGGGTCGGCGAACACCTGGTCGATGGTGTTGATCGGCCCGGCGGGCAGCCCGGCCTCGATCAGCAGATCGGTCCAGTGACCCACGGACTGGCGGCTGAAATACTCCTGGAGGATGGGCAACAACATCGCGCGGTTGGCCACCCGCGCCTGGTTGGTGGCGTAGCGTGGATCGACCGCCATTTCCGGCGCCCCCAGCAGTTGGCACAGTTTGGCGAATTGTCCGTCATTCCCGATCGCTACCGCCACGAAGCCGTTGGCGGCGCGGAAGGTCTGGTAGGGGACGATGTTGGCGTGCGCGTTCCCGTGCCGGGCCGGTTGCTTCCCGGAGTTCAGGTAACTGCTGGCGACGTTCACCAACATCGCCACTCCCGACTCCAGCAGCGAAGTATCCACCCGCTGCCCCCTCCCCGTCCTCTCTCGCGCCTGGAGGGCGCCCAGCACCCCGACCGCGCTATAGAGAGCGGTCACCACGTCCACCACCGCGACTCCCAATTTCATTGGTTCGCCGTTCGGCTCGCCGGTGATGCTCATCAGCCCCACCATGGCCTGAAGGATGAAGTCGTAGGCTGGGCGGTCACGATACGGCCCGTCGGCGCCGAAGCCGGAGATCGCCAGACGGACCAGCCGCGGGTTCATCCGCGCCAGCACATCGTCGCCGCGACCCAGCCGCTCCAGCGTCCCTGCCTTGAAGTTCTGGATCAGCACGTCGCTCCGGCGGATCAACCGATCGAGCACGGCCAGCCCCTCTGGGTACTTGAGGTTGAGGGTGATCCCCCGCTTGTTCCGGTTGAGGCCCAGATAATAGGCGCTCTCGCCCCCCACGTACGGCGGACCCCAGGTCCGGGTCTCATCGCCACGTGTGGGTTCCTCCACCTTGATCACCTCGGCTCCCAAGTCGCCCAGGAGCATGGCGCAATACGGTCCCGCGAGTACCCGGCTTAGGTCAAGAATCCGCAGTCCGGTCAGAGGGCGCTCCGCGTTACCTCCCACTTAGTAATCCTGCTCCATAGACCATCCAGGAATCGGCCCCACGGCCGCGGCTCCGGACGGAGCCGTTGACGGTTGAACTCACCTGGACAGTCTACCACCTTGGGCGGGCGGCGCGGGAAAAGCCAGGAGCGAGACCGGTCGCAAGCCCTCTTGAGCGCCTATCCGAGTCACTCCGGCGGCGATTGTTGTGTACCGGGAAGCATCTCCAGACGGAATCGAGACCGAGCTACTTCCATTCCATCCAGCCGCAAAACAACCGCATGGGTGCCGACCTTCTTGAACTCGAGCATGGAAAAGTTGAAAACGAGTGGCACGTACTGGTCTTCCCCCAATGCCGCCATCGGCGGGCGTCCCACCACAAGCCGGCCACTATTCTTTTGCGGTAACAATGACTCTTCGTCAGCGTCTACCACGTCGAGGTTCACATCATAGGGTGTATTCGCATCGTGCCACGGTACTCGTAGCCGCACCGCTACGGCTAATAATGGGTGTGTCACCGGCGTCGCCGCTAGCCTCAACAAGATCCGCGTGGAAGTCGAGCCCTCACCGCGCGTGCGGGCCGCGACGGACTACTTCCTGCGCGAGTACGGCGATCTGCTGGACTACCTGGCGGGTAAGTGACCCTCTACATCACGCCTGCCGAATCGCTCCATATACACGCGAAGATCATGGCTCGCGCCTGCGCGGGCTAGGAATCGCTCAACGAAGGTAAACTGGAGAGCGCCCTGCTTCGACCCGCCAATGCCGCGTATCACGAGGACGCCGACCTCTTCACGCAGGTAGCTATCCTCATCGCCGGTGTGACCCTGTCAATCGCACCGAAGCATTGTCCACGGTCACGGAACGCCTGGCTGTCCGGCTGCGTGCGCGTTGCGAACCTATCCCGCGTGAAGAGGAGCGAAAGAGCGAAAGGCACCGCCATCGGAGGATCCTTCCGGCTCCTAGCGCGGCTCCGCCGCGGTGAGCTAGCCGTGCTTGCCTCTTCGGTAAGCGAGTGTCATGATAGGTATATGGCGTCTGGCCCATGCATCGACACGGCATCCCAGCGGCCGCTGAAAGGAGGTGGCGCCCACGAATATCCGGGCTCGTTCTGTTGGCTGATCCGTCGTATGTATGGAGGGAAACGATCGTGGCTCATTACCTCGTCCAACTCGCCTACACTCAGGAAGCCTGGGCCGCGCAGCTCAAGAACCCGCAAAATCGAGTCGATGTCGTCCGCCCCCTCCTCGAAAAACTGGGGGCGCGCTTCGAGGTCGCCTACCTTGCCTTCGGCAAGTACGACACTGTGTTCATCATGGAGGCGCCCGACAACGTGAGCGCGGCGGCGATTGGACTCGCCATTATGGCGGGCGGGGCCGTCAAGATGTACCAGACCACGCCGTTGATGACCGTCGAGGAGGGCATTCAAGCCATGCGTAAAGGGGCGGACGCGGCATCGATCTACCGTCCGCCCGCGTAATACCTATTTCCCGTTCCGTAATCCCGTCGTATCCACCACCTCGAAGTCGGCGCCGGTGATCCGGTTCAGGTGGTGCAGTTCATCGTCGTTCCAGTGTGGATCGGGGGCGCCGCTGATGTACCAGGAGCTTCCATTGTCGGCCAGGATCATCCCGTACTTCTTCAGCGCCGTCAGAATGACTCGGGTTTGCGGCCCGGCCCAGGAGATGTCCACCCTGGCCTTGAGGCGGAGGCGGAGGCCCATGGGCGGGAGGCCGGGGCC
>DATLQX010000345.1:0-4888 GCA_035534995.1 Chloroflexota bacterium
TGACCTGGGTGCCGCCCGAGGCGTAATTCTGGATCATGAAGGGGCCGGTGCCGATTGGATACTGGCAGAACTTGGTCGCGCCGACCTTCTTCAGGGCGATCGGATCGACAATGCCGAGCGAATCATTGGCCAGGTTCGGCAAGGCGGGGCGGAAAGGAGTGGCGAAGATCAGCGTGACCTGGTAAGGGTTGTCAACGTGGACGGACTGAAGCGGACCGAGAAAGCTGGACATCCCCGCCGCCTGACCGGTAGGCCCCAGCACGCGCTGCAAGTTGAACTGAACCACGCTGGCGTTAAAGGGGTCGCCATTGGAGAATACCACCCCGTGGCGCAGCACAAAGGTCATCCAGCGCCCACCATGGCTGAACGTCCAACTGGTTGCCAGGTCAGGTTGAGCGACTCCCTTGCCGTCAAGCAGAACCAGGTTATCGAAAGTCGGGAAGTCGGCCAGCCCCTCGGCTGAAGTTGGCGCTACCAGGGGATCGAGGCAGGTGGGTATATTGATATCCCGATAGGAGAGCGTGCCTCCATTGGTCGGCGCGGCCTGCCTGCCGGCCATGGCCGCCGGCACGCCCGCCGCCTGCACGACCCCCAGCACCAACGCCGCGGCCGCGAAGCGAGACACGCGCCCGGCTTGCTTTCGGATTGCGTCCATCAAGTTCTCCATCACTCGTAATCTTTCAGTCCCATTGATTTCAGCCCTTGTTCGCCGGCCAACCCCCAATCTCCTCTCCTCCCTCCCCACTCGCGCGACCTCAGCTCTAACCGGACCATTGCCGAGCATCAAGGGCATTGCTCAGGGCGTCCCCCAGCAGATTGACCCCGAGGACCGAGATGATGATGGCGATCCCGGGGAAGGTGACTTCACCCCACGATTGGAACATGTGCTCGTAGCCGTTGCTCAGCAGGGTGCCCCAATCGGAGGTAGGGAGCTGGGTACCGAGGCCAAGAAAGCTGAGCGCCGCCGTGGCTAGGATCGCCGAGCTTAAACTGAGGGTTCCGAGCACGATCAAAGGATCCACGATGTTCGGCAGGATATGGCGGACCAGGATGTGAATGCTCCCGGCCCCCTGCGCCTGGCTTGCCTCCACATAGTCCAGTTCCCGCGCTTGTAAGGTGGATCCGCGCGCCAGCCGCGCGAAGCCGGGGATCAAGGCAACCCCCACGGCGATCACGGAGGAACTGAGACTGGGGCCGAGAATGGCGACGATGCCGATCGCCAGGAGAATGCCGGGAAACGCGAGCAGACAGTCCATGAAGCGCATGATCACATCATCAACGATGCGGCCCGCGTACCCCGCGATCAAGCCCAAAGGGCCACCCACGCCAAGGGCGATCGCCACCACGCCAAGTCCCGCCGGCAGGGAAACGCGGCCACCGTAGCTGACCCGCGCCCACATGTCCCGACCAAGATAATCGGTACCGAACCAATGGCCCGGCGAAGGATTTTCATTCAATACATTGAGATTGAGATCGTTGGGCGAGTACCGCGCGACCAGCGGCGCCAGGAGGGCCAGCAAGACCATCAACCCGATCAGGGCCGCGCCGACGATCGCGCTCGGGTCGGCAAGCAACCGCCGCGTCAGTTGGCGCGTGAACGTGGCGCGACGTTCGGGGAGGACATCCTCGCTGATCGGTTCCGCTTCTTCAGGTGCGTCCATGCATGTGCCTCATAGGGATCGAAGCGAACTGGGAGCCCGCGGATCAAGAATAGTGAATGCGCGGATCGAGAAAGGCATACGAGATATCGACCAGAAGATTGGCGCCGATTAGAATGACCGCGAAGAAGAACGTCGTGCCCTGGATGACCGGAAAATCGCGATTGGTCACGGCCGAGACCGCCAGCGTGCCAAGTCCGGGCCAGGCGAAGACGTTCTCCAGAATGACCGCGCCTCCCAGGAGTCCACCGAGGGTGAGACCAAAAATAGTCACCACGGGAATAAGTGCGTTCCGCATGACGTGCTTGTAGATGACAACCTGGCGCCGTATGCCTTTGGCCCGCGCCGTGCGAATGTATTCGCGGCCCAGGATGTCCACCATCGAGGATCGCACCAGGCGGGTGAGGGTCGCGGTAATGACGGTCGCCAGGGTGACGGCTGGGAGGACCAGATTAGCGATCCCGCCGGTCCCGGCGACCGGTAGCCAACCGAGGTTCACCCCAAAGATCACGGCCAGCATCGTGCCAAGCCAGAAGTCGGGAATCGAGATGCCGAGCACGGCCAATCCGGTCACCAGGGTGCCGGAAAGCCGGCGGTTATGGGTGGCCGAGAACACGCCGGTAATCAGGCCGAGAATCGTGGCCAAAATCATCGCGCTCACCGCCAGTTCAGCCGTGTAGGGGAAGCGAGCCCAGATCTCTTGCATCACCGGCTGATGGGACATGATGGAGGTGCCGAAATCCAGGTGCGCGGCGTGGGTGAGAAAGTCCCAGTATTGTATTGGGAGCGGCCTGTCCAGCCCCAGTTGGTGCCGGAGCGCCGCCACATCCCCCGGATGCCCGCGGCCAAGGAGCATCACTTGCGCCGGATCCCCTGGGATCAAGTGCACCGAAATGAAAACCAAACTCAAGACGCCCCAGAGCACGGGGATGGAGATCAGGATCCGGCGGATGATGTAGGTGGTCACCGGCTACCCCTCTCGATCCGCGTGATCCTTCCAGTCGGTCCCGAGATAGTGATAACGAATCGCGTGCTCCGCCTCGTCGGGATCCCCGCCCTCCAGCACCTCGCACAGGCTGGTGTGCAAGCCGGCGAAGACGGCCGGCTCATAATGGTGAATCCCCACGCGGGACGAAATCAGGGCGCCGTGTAGGGTATTAAGCGAGGACCATGAAGTGAAGAGCCGCTGATTCGGGTCGGCCCGGCAAATCATCCCATGGAACTCGATGTCAAGGTTCGCCACGGCATATATATCACCCTGCTTGAGGCACTCCGCCATTTCGTCGCAGATGTCGCGCATGCGCCGCTTTTCGGCGGCGATGAGCTTCATGCAGGCGGCCCGTCCCGCCCACCCTTCCAACAGACCGCGCACCGTGCAGACATCGCGTGCCACCGCGCTCGACATGCGGGTAACCACCGCTCCTCGGCGCGGGCGGATCTCCACCAGGCCGGCGAAGCTCAGTTCCTGAAACGCCTGCCGCATCACGGCCCTACTGACGTGAAACTGGTTCGCGAGATCGGTCTCTATAAGATGCTCGCCGGGCCGAAGCTTCCCGTTGACGATGGCACGCTGGAGGTCGGAGAGCACGACATCCGCCAGCGATTGCGGCTTCGCGGGCTCAAACCTGATCGGTTCGCCAAGGGGTGACGGCAACTGACTCATGCATGCCCTCGGGGCGCTATGGCCATCAAACACGACCTCGCCAGTTCGCGTGTTGGCGGGATGCGCCCAGTATATGGTATTGTCTCATTGTCGACAAGTGGTCAGGCAGACAATCCGTGCCTCGGCGCGGCGAAGGGAGCGTTATGCGGCAACCATCGATCCGGATCGTGATCACCAGCCCCTTGGAGCCGGAGTTGATCGAACGGATTGTCGCCGTCGATCCCCGGCTCGACGTGGTGTACCCGCGCGACCTGCTGCCGGTCGCGCGCTACCCGGCGGACCACGCGGCGCCGAATCCACGCGATCCGGAAGCGTTGGCCGCCTGGCGTTCGATCCTCGAACCCGCCGAAATCCTCTTCGACTTTGGCCCGCGTCCCTTGGTGGCCGAGTTGGCCAGTTGGCCCCAATTGCGTTGGATCCAGGCGACCAGTGCCGGGGTCGGTCAATTCGCGGCCCGATTCGGCCTTGACAAGAGCCGGATCGTGGTCACCACGGCCAGCGGCGTGCATGCGCGTCCCCTGGCCGAATTTGCCCTGATGGCGATGCTGATGTTCGGCAAGGGCGCCTTTCGTCTCCTTGCCGATCAGAGGGCGCACCGCTGGGAGCGCTACGCGGGCGAGGAATTGGCGGCCAGGGTGGTGGGGATCGTCGGCGTGGGCCGGATCGGGCGTGAGGTGGCGCGGGTAGCGCGTGGTCTGGACGCCAGGGTCATCGGCACGACGCGCTCCGTGGCGGGCCGGCCGGCCGGGGATCTCTTTCTCGACCGTTTGGTTCCCACCGATGAACTTGATGCTATCCTGGGCGAACTCGATTTCCTGGTGTTGACCTGCCCCCACACTCCGGAAACCGAAGGGCTGATCAATGCCGAGCGGTTGGCGCTGCTCAAGCCCAGCGCGGTGCTGATCAACCTGGCCCGCGGCGCCGTGGTCGATGAGCCCGCCTTGATCGCCGCCCTGCAAGCGGGAAGGCTGGCCGGCGCGGCCTTGGATGTGGTAGCCCAGGAACCGCTGCCGGCGGAAAGCCCGTTGTGGGACCTGCCTAACGTGCTGATCAGCCCCCACTCCGCGAGCACGGCGATTGGCGAGAACGGCAAGATTACCGATCTGTTCTGTGATAACTTGCAACGCTATCTCGAAGGATGCCCGTTGCGCAACGTCCTCGACTACGCCTTGCTGTATTAGCCACCGTGGCTGAGTCATCCGGCGCCATGGGAGAAAGAGAGCAACATGAGCCAGAGCAAACTGCGGGTCGCGGTCCTTGGCGCGGGCGCCTGGGCCCGCTTCGCCCATATCCCTGGCTGGCAACGCGACCCACGCTGCGAGGTGGTGGCGCTTTGTGACGTCGAGCGGGCCCGTGCCGAGGCCATGGCCGCCGAGTTCAACATCCCGGCGGCGGCTGATGACTGGCAAGCGGTCTTACGCCGAGGCGATGTCGATGTGGTGGATGTCGCCACACCCTCGCACACACATTTGGAACTGGCCCTGGCGGCCCTGGAAGCGGGGAAGCACGTGCTCTGCGAGAAGCCCGTGGCTTTCGACTTCCGCGAGACCCTGCGCGCGGCGGACCA
>DATLQX010000346.1:0-2755 GCA_035534995.1 Chloroflexota bacterium
ATCGACCTGAACACTCATCTGGTGGAACTCCTTCGTATGGGTCGGCAAGGGACAAGCGGACATAATTTGACACCAGGGTACTCACTTTCGCGCCTGGCGTCCAGAGCAGGGCGCGGAGCGGATGCGCCCCTGAAGCACGGAAGCACGGAGGGAATGGAAAACACGGATGACTACCCTGGGAGACGGGCGAGGGATAAGGAAGCGGCGAGGTTCGGACGGCTACGCCGTCAGCGCGGAGGGGCCTAGTCATACACTCGCCGCCCGGCCAACCGGAGCCGCGTCCTGTGTTTTCCATTCCCTCTGCGTCTCTGTGCTTCAGGACGCTCCTACCCGCCTGCACTCTCACTTCGAGCGCACGTCAAGAGCGTCGCTCAGGCCGTCGCCGATGAAGTTGACCGCCACGATGGTAATGGTGAGGAACAGGCCGGGGAAAACGGTCACCCACCAGACCCGGAACTGCTCTTGTGACGCGAAGGAAAGGGCGGTGCCCCAACTGCTGTCCGGATACTGCAACCCATAGCCCAGGAAGTCGATTGCCGCCTCAAAGGAAATGTAGCCGGCGATCCCCAGAGTGAGCGCGACCAGCACCGGGCGGAGCGCGTTAGGCATGATATGGCGGAAGATGATCCTGAGGTTGGATACCCCGACCGCGCGCGCCGCCTCGGTAAACTCCATGGCCCGGAGGCTGAGGAAAGAACTGCGGACCAGCCGGGCAATATAGGCCCATCCCAAAACGGTGAAGACTATGATCACCAGCAGCACCGTAGTATTGCCATGACCGAAGACGGCGGCACTGACCAGGAGGATGGGCAAGGATGGCAGGGTAAGAAAGACATCGACAACGCGCATCAGCAGTGAATCTACCCAGCCGCCGTAGTAGCCGGCGACCCCGCCAACGATCAGCCCGATCAGGGTCGAAACGATCGCGGCGGTGAAGGAAATCAACAGCGTGTAACGGGCACCCCAGATAATCAGCGAGCTGACGCTGCGCCCAAGATTGTCGGCGCCGAAGAGGTAACGGAGACCTCCGGCCAGGGTCGGCGCCTTGTCGGCGGCCCCGAAGATGTCATTACTGTAGGGGTCGTAGATATTTTCCGGCGCGATCCAGGGCGCGAGGATCGCCAGCAGCATCATGAAGAGGATGACCCCGATCCCCATCATCCCCAGGCGGTGCCGGCGGAGGCGAATCCAGGTCAGCTGTAACTGACTCAGCTGCTTGGTCGCCATCGTCTCCAGGTCCGAATTGAATGGGGACAACCTGGGCGGCGTATGGGACGTTGAGGTTTCGCGTAAGGGCAGCGAATCCGCTTCTTCCAGGGCCATCTCGTCCCGCGCTCCCGCCGGTGTAAACTGATTGGCCATATCAATCGTACCTTATCCGTGGATCAACCCAGGCATACACCAGATCACCGCAGATATTCCCGAACAGGACGCCCACGGCGGAGAGGATGAGCAGCGCCTGCAAGGTAGGATAGTCGCTGGTCCCCAGCGCGTGTGAGAAGAGTTGTCCCATGCCCGGCCAGGCAAAAATGGTTTCGGTAATGATCGCGCCGCCGATCAGCTGGGGCAGGGCCAGGGCGATATTGGTGATGATCGGCATGAGCGCGTTGCGGAGCGCATGCTTAAGCACCACGGTGCGGCGGCTGAGCCCCTTGGCGCGGGCGGTGCGGATGTAATCCTGGTTGATCACCTCCAGCATGCTGGCCCGCATAAAGCGGCTATCGCCGGCGATGGTGAGGATAGCCAGGACGCTGGCGGGCAGAATAAGCGAACTGCCGAAGTCGGTGAAAGCATGCCAGGGGTTGTGGATGACATAGGCCCAATAGCCAGGGCCATTGAAATCGGGGATATGATTCACGTCCTGTACGATCTTCCCGGTAGGCAGCCAGCCGAGTTGTACGGAAAAGAAGGTAATAAATAGAGCCGCCAGCCAGAAGGACGGCATCGAGATGCCGACATAGCTGGTCACCGTGAACAGCGAATCAAAGAAGGAGTAGCGGCGCAGGGCGGCGAAGATGCCGAGCGGCAAGCCAATCAGTTCGGCAATCACATAGGCGATTCCGCTCAGGAGTAAGGTTGCTGGGGCGCGTGAGATAATGGTTTGCAGTACCGGCGTACCGTCCAAGCTCACCCCAAAATCCAGACGTACGGTAGCGGTCAGCCAGCCCCAATATTGTTGCGGCAAAGACTCATTCAGGTGGTAGCGCACGACACATGAGTGATAGCGATTATGCACGGCCTGGCCCACCCCGGCCTGCAAGTAGGCGTCGCATGGCCCACCCGGCGTCGAGTGAAGCAAAAAGAAAAACACAAAGGAAAGACCCCACAGGATGAGGACCGATTGCAGAATCCGGCGCGTGAGAAAGGTCACCATGTGGAGAGGCCCTTTTTGGGCTGGCAACCCCTAACCAGGCCATTATACTCCACGGAACCTACCTCCAGTCGGCTGGATCGTATGATAACACTGTTTGTCATGTAGAGCTTTGCCCCATAATCCGTTCAGGTGAACCCCTCGCCCCCGCTCGTTGCGGGCGGGGGCGAGGAAGGTTTTCGCGGCGCGGAGGCATATCCATCACCGCCACGAGATCGCCGGCTACTGCAGGATCGCCTTTTGCGAGTTGGTGGGATCATACCACCACTGGTAGGCGTTCCATTGATTACCGGCCTGGGTAACGGTCTGCTTGAAGTTGCCGATCGTCCCCTTGACCGCCACGATCGCGGGCACGGTATACAGCGAGATGTTGTACATCTGCTG
>DATLQX010000347.1:0-6370 GCA_035534995.1 Chloroflexota bacterium
ACCGTGGAGGCCCTGGGCGAGGGGGCCGGCGAACGGCACGGGGTAACTCTGGGAGACCATGTGGTGGCCGAACAGATCATCCCCTGCAACGCCTGCCGGTTCTGCAAGAATGGCCAATACTGGATGTGCGAACCGCACATCATCTTCGGCTTCAAGAAGGAGCGCGCCGAGGGCGGGATGGCGGAATACATGATCTATCCCGCGAACGCCCGCGTCCACCAGATTGATTCCCGGATCGATGCCCGCCAGGCAGCCTATATCGAACCCCTGGCCTGCGCCATGCACGCGGTGGACCGGGGCGAGATCCATCCTGGAGACACCGTGGTGATGGCTGGAGTAGGGAATATCGGTCTCTGCATGCTGCAGGCGGCCAGACGCTTCAATCCCGGCCAGCTGATCGCCGTGGATACCAAGAACTACCGCCTGGATCTGGCCCGCCGATTTGGTGCTGACGTGGTAATCAACCCCCAGGAGGAAGATGCCGTGGCACGAGTGAAGAGCCTCACCGGCGGCTACGGCTGCGATGTCTTCATCGAAGCGTCCGGGAGCGCCCTGGTGCCCCAGATGGGCCTCGGCATGATTCGCCGCCTGGGCACCTTCGTCGCCTTTAGCGTTCTGGCCGAGCAGACAACGATCGACTGGAACCTGGTGGGCGACCAGAAGGAGCTGAACCTTCACGGGAGCCATCTTGGCCCCTACTGCTACCCCAAGGCGATCGCGGCGATCGCCGACGGCACGATCGACGTGCGGAGCCTAATCAGTGCCGAGTTCCCCCTGACCGAGTTCGCCGCCGCCATGGAAGCGGCCCGCGGCGGCGCCAATCTTAAGACGTTGCTGATCCCATGAAAGATTTTGCTCCCCCGACTGAGGGCGGGTGGTAGCGCGGGGGCGACTGCGATCGCCTTCCATTTCTTCCTGACCAAGAGGAAAGGCAACCTCCGGTTGCCTTTCCTCTTGGTCACCTCACTACATCCTCGGAAGGAGGTGCCCCATGAGCGTATTAACGGCGTTCGATCTCAGCGGCAAGGTCGCGGTGGTGACCGGGGGAAACATGGGCCTGGGCGAGGTATTCGCCGGGGCGCTGGCGGAGGTAGGAGCACGGGTGGTGATCGCCGCGCGGCACCAGAACCTGAACCAGAGTGCCGCCGAACGAATCACTACCGCGGGCGGCGAGGCCATCGGCGTGCCCCTGGACGTGACCGATCCTGCCTCGGTCGAGGCGATGATCGCCGATGTGAGCGCCCGATTGGGGCCGATTGACATTTTGATCAACAACGCGGGCCTCTGCTACCACCGCCCGGCCCTGGCAGTGCCGTTGGCTGAGTTCCGCGAGGTGATGGAGATCAATCTCTTTGGGGTCTGGCACTGCGCCCAGGCGGTCGGCCGCCAGATGGTAGAGCGGCGAAGCGGCGTGATTGTCAATATCGGATCGATCTCGGGCCTGATCGTCAATCGCCCGCAGATGCAGCCCGCCTACAACGCCTCGAAGGCGGCGGTGCATCAGCTCACCAAGTCGCTGGCGGCGGAGTGGGCTCCCTTTGGGGTCCGGGTCAACGCCATGGCTCCCGGCTACTTCAAGACCGCCATGTCTCCGGTGGACGAGCCCCAGTTCCGTCGTTACTGGATCGAGGACGCGCCGATGGAACGGTACGGCCTACCGGAGGAACTCGGTCCCACCCTGATCTACCTGGCCTCCGACGCCTCCCGCTTCATGACCGGCGCCGTGCTGGTGATCGATGGTGGGTATACGTTGTGGTAGGAGTGTAGTAGCCGTGACAACCGCCGACCGGGGCACCTGCTTGCGGGTCGGGGCCGGCAGGGACAGGGCGACCGCGTTCACGGATACTACCTCCGGCTCAAATGGGGTTCACCGGCCTGGCGCGAGCAACTCCTCCACGCTCGCGGCCTGGACGGCCCGAGCGAAAATAGCGGTCAGTGTGGCTTCATCGGCGGAGTGCGGTTGCACTTCCAGGGCAGGCGGCATCATCCCGAACCGCGCGCGACCGACTTGTGGTATAACACCGTCGAAGTAGAGAACGACCCGGCCTTGGTGAAGTATCGCGCTGGAGGCAATCATGCGGATTCCCAGGTGCCTGGCGCTCTTCCCCCTCCTGATTGCCGCCCTGCCCCTCGCCGCCACTCGCCAGCGTCCCGCCATTGCCGCGATCCATGCCCGCCAGGGCGCGGCGGTGATCCCCCGCTCCATGTGGGCCAACGCCTGGCAGGTCCGGGTGCGGGCCACGCCGGGCGGCCAGATCCTGACCGAATTGGATCTCGACCAGGAGGTGCGGGTTACCGGGGCGCCCAGGATCGTCGCGGGCGCCGCCTGGCTCCCGGTGAAGTTGTGGGGGGCATTGCCCGGCTACGTGGCGGCATCCTTGCTCTCGCGCGTGCCGACCGAGGTTCCCTTCGCTCCTGGACCCGGTGTGCCGATCCCCCCCCCGAGCGGACCACACACCCCCATGTCGCTGCACGCGCGCGCCGTGACGCGAACCGCGGCCCTGGTCCATACCGCGCCCAGCATCGCGAGCCCGATAACTACCACCCTGCCCCCCGGGAGGGCCCTGGCGGTGACCGCCTGGGCGACAGACCGCGCGGGCGAGGCATGGTACGCCATCCACGGGAAGAGCCACATGGGCTGGGCCCGCGCCGAGGCGATCAACCTCGAACCAGCAGGGGCGCCCGCGAACCTCGCCCTCCTGCACGGGACTGGGATGTGGCTCACCCCCGCCGTGTTGAGCATCGCTCCGCCGGCCGCCCTGGTGGAGGCCGCCCGGATGAACGGAATCACCCACCTGTATGTGGAGGTGGCAAGCAGCCACGACGGCGGCCGTTTTGCCAATAGCGCCGAACTTGGCCGGTTGCTGCCGGTCGCTCATCGGGCTCATATCGCCGTGCTGGCTTGGGTCTATCCCTTCCTGGCCAGCCTGCCGGATGACGTAGCGGCAGCGGTTGAGGCGGCAAGCTTCACCGCCCCATCCGGCGACCGGGTGGATGGGCTGGCGGCCGACATTGAAAGCAATCTGGAAGAGCCCCTTGTCCGGGCCTATGGGCAGATCCTGCGGGCCAGGCTTGGGCGTGCCGCCCTGATGGTGGCGACCGTCTACCCGCCGAGCAGCTATTGGGGCCAGCGTACTCCCTTCCGCGCCGTCGCCCAGAGCTTCAACCTGATCGCGCCCATGGACTATTGGCATCTCAGGGCCCGTCCCTATGGCGCGAATGACGCCTATGCCTACGTGCGCCAGAGTATCAGCGATATCCGCGTGGCCACCGGCAACCCGGCGGTGCCGATTGAAGTGCTCGGACAGATGTTCGACCTCTTCGGCGACGGCCAGGAGAGCCCCAGCGGGGCGGAGATCCGGGCCGCCGGGCAGGCGACGCGCGACGGAGGGGCCGAAGGGATCAGCTTCTTCGAGTGGAATCATGCCACGCCCGAGGAGTGGGCCGTGGTTCATCAACTCAGCCACCAATAGTACCCCCCCATTATTGCCTCTTGCTGCTATGTAGCCCCAATGCTACAAAGGGTACAAGCAGGAGAGAGAACAGCGGTACGCCGTACCGCCGATACACCCTAGGCGGCGCCGAATCCTCGGTTGATGCCGCCTGGGGAAGCAACTGAGCTAGGTAGAAGCCACTGATCGGGTGGTTGAGTAGCTGTGTGTCGTAGCGGTAGCCAGTAAGCGATCCGGCGGGATGGCCGCGGCGCCGCCATGTAGATGAGGGTGTAGAACGGGGGCCTGGTGTTCCATCATCTAGGCGGCAAACGGCACGGGGGCAGGGCTCGTCGCGGGCAAGGCATGGTCGAGTTCGCGCTGTGCGTGCCAGTGTTTCTGTTCTTGATATTCGGCATCTTTCAGGCGGCCCTTATCTACAAGACCCAATTGGCATTAAATCAAGCCGCGATCGATATGACGCGAGTGATTTCCGCGCAGTCATCAAACGGCGCTCCGAGTGGGGTCTCCGCTCAGGCGGACGCACCGGCCCTCGCTGCTTTGCGAGCAGCACTGGCCTCGCAAGATCTGACAAGCCTTTCCGGCATGTGTTCTGATGGGACCGCCCCGAACTACTCCGCTACGCCCGCGTGCGACAATGGGAGCAATGTGTCGGGAGTGGATGTCTTTAGCGATGATGGTACGGGAAACCCAAAGTCATGGCCCGTAGATACTAGTGAGGATCTTCAAAATAGTCCTCTGACACTTGCCGAGACTATTTCCCTGGACAACCACTACGTCTTCATGCCCAATGCGACCGCCGCCCAATGCCCGAGCGATCAATTCTCTCTTACCAATGACCTTGATAATGCAAACCCCACCCCTAGCTCAGCCATCCTGTCGGGGAACACCGGTACTTGGAATACGTGCTCGCTGCCCTGGAACGGGCTGGCCTTTGACCATACCGGTACAACAGGCAATCAAAATGGCCGCCATGACCAGCGCTGCGACGAAGAAATAGTAGGCGTGAAGATCCGCTACAACTATTTCTCCACTACGTTCCCGGTCAACTGGGGAATCCAACTGGTGGGAAGCGCATCAATGCCGGAGGAGCCGCGGCAGTACCTGGGAAACAGTGCCGTACTTCAGGCATCATCAGGTACCTGCTCATGAAACGAACTGATTCTCGTGGGGCCAAGTCGCTTGCGGTTTGCGTACGCTTTTCCTGGCGGAGCCTACTCGCGCTGGACCGTCAATTCCGATCTCGCCTTCGTCAAGGGCAGGCACTTGTCGAATTAGCGCTGGTAGCTACCATTCTCTCCATCATGCTGCTTGGCATCATTGAGTTAGTAACCATGTTCAGTTATCGAGGTTACCTCTCCGACGGATCACGAGCGGGTACGCGTCTTGCCTCGCTAAATTATGGCGATACCGACATCCTCAATGCCGTTATGCGTCCCCTCAATGCCCACGGCCTGAATACGGTGCACAATGGCCAATGTGATATTCAGAATATCGAGATCTACGATGCCAATACCGATGGCTCAATTCTAAGCACAACAACAAACAATGCTACGAACCCTGCCTGGGCTCCATACCCCAACGTCCCTGCGAATACGAATATCGAAGACACCTACCAGCTCACGCCCAACAGCACGGGCAGTTGTGACCTGGTGATCCCCGCCATTCCGGCGCCATTTTCCGCGGATAATTATGTCGGGCCGTCACACTACTTTCCCCCCAACCAGCGCATTAATCCAGCCCCGGTTGGCAATGCCAATCCATCGGTAGGAGTAAAGGTTACATACACCTATACGTTCCATACCCCTGTCCTCTCTGCCTTCGGCCCGACGTTTAATCTGAACTACAGCACGGTGCAGGCACTTGGTGGTGATAATGCCAATAACTTTCTCGGCATTGCCACCAACACCGCCCTCCCCACTTGGACCATGACTCCAACCCCAACAAGCACTCCCACTAACACCAATACACCTACATCAACCAACACGCCGACCAGCACAAGAACCGGTACTGTAACGCCAACCGGCACAAAAACTCCGACCGGCACAGCGACCAATACGGGAACGGCAACTAGTACAGCCACCAATTCCGCGACGGCGACCAACACGGTGAATCCGCTGTACACGAGGACCAAGACGCCCATAAACAGCCCTATACCCACCAGTACGAGCACCCCCACCAGCACCAGCACCCCCACCAGCACCGGCACTACTACCAGCACCGGCACTACTACCAGCACCGGCACGGTCACTAGCACCGGCACGGCGACGCCGACTGCTACCCTAACTTCAAGTCCCACCCCTACGCCCATTCCCAAGCCTCAGATGATCGTCAACAATTACCCATGTGTGAACGGGGCACTCACGTATACCGGCGTGAAATTGAGTTGGACCTCGCTAGGACCGGGGGTCACCTACCACGTGTATTATCACGCGCAAAACCCAGCACCAGCGGCAACGCCAACCCCGCCGGCGGCAGGAACGCCTACGCAGACACCAGTGCCAACGGCGACCCCTCCTCCGCTCCCCGTAACGGGTGAGGAATTACCAGGTAGCCCGGTGTCCGGAACCGGCTATCCCACATCAGGCGTCTACAATAACGTGTCACCCGCCAGCGGAGGTTTCTGGTATGTAGTTGCCCAGTATCCGGATGGCACTCAGGGACCGGCGGGGAGCGTCTACGTTACAACGCCCTGCACCGAGTTCGGCAGCTAGGAAGGAACGGGCCGTGGACGCTACATCGAGTCAAGAGCGCGCTAATCGGGCAAACCGGGGGCAAATCGTAACCATTTTCGCCCTGATGATCTTGGTGATTGCCGGCTTCGCCGGAATGGCAATCGATCTGGCGCGGGCGCGGGCGGTGGCGGAAGACGCTCAGCGCGCCGCGGATGCCGGAGCGCTGGCAGGCGTGGTCTATCT
>DATLQX010000348.1:0-4522 GCA_035534995.1 Chloroflexota bacterium
CGGCCAGATGAATCTCTATCTCGCCAAGCCCGACGGCAGCCCGGCAAAGCAGTTGACGACCCTCAAGGGCTACGTCCATGCGCCGGCGTTCTCGCCGGATGGGACCAGGATCGCATTCCTCTACGTTGAAGGCGCCACCCGCCCCGCCGGCGCACTGGCAGCCATGAAACCGTGGTCCGGCGTGATTGGCCACGACGCCATCGAGGTGCAGCGCGTGGCCTATGCGGCCACCAACGTGACGGCGCCGGCCGAGGCCTCGTTCCTCTCTCCGGCCAATCTGCATGCGTATGAGTTTGACTGGGCGCCGGCTTCGAACGGCATGGCCTACATCGCCGCCGATCCTCCGGGCGAGGACAACTGGTGGGTGGCGAAGCTCTACACCCAGGCGCCGGGCAGCGAGCCCAAAGCAATCCTGGCTCCGGCAACAGTCAGCGGCTCGCTGCACGGGCTCCAGATCGCGGTCCCGCGCTGGTCGCCCGATGGCAGGACCATCGCCTTCATCGGCGGCCTGATGAGCGACCAGGGCTCGACCGGCGGCGACGTCTGGATCGTGTCCTCCGGGGGCGGCCAGCCTCGCGACCTGACCGAGGGGCGGCCAGCCTCGCCCGCCTGGGTCACGTGGGAAGACAACAACGACCTGTATGTCAGCGAGCTGGCGGGCGGCAACGATCAGCTCATCCGCCTGCATCTCGAGGGCGACCGCACCGGCAATGGCCGGGTGAGCTTCGGCGCGCCGGTCTTCAGCATTCCCGGCAGCGTAGGCGACGGCCGCATGTCGCACAGCCTGTCCACGACCGCGGACCATAAGCTGTTCGTGTTTTCCGCCAGCGCCTTCGACCATGCCCCGGAGATCTACGAGGCAAAGCCGGGTACGACCATGACTGCGGGTCTTGCCGGCGTTACCCAGCTCTCGCACTTGAATGACGGAGTGGAGCCGGCGTGGGGCAAGGCGGTATCCGTGAGCTGGAAGAACGAGCAGTTCCACGTGCAGGGGTGGCTGCTGCTGCCGCGCAATTACGATCCGGGAAAGAAGTATCCGATGATTGTGGAAGTGCATGGCGGGCCGGCGGCGGCGGTGCTGTCGCGCTGGGGCGCCCGCGGCGCGTTGAGCCCGGCCGCCTTCTCCGATCTCGGCTACTTCGTTCTCCAGCCCAACCCCCGCGGCAGCTTCGGCCAGGGCGAGGCGTTCACCGAGGCTAATCGCAAGGACTTCGGCTACGGCGACCTGCGCGACATCCTGAAGGGCGTGGACACGGTGGAGGCGAAGTATTCCATCGACCCCAATCGCGTGGGCATCACCGGCTGGAGCTATGGCGGCTTCATGACCATGTTCGCCGTGACCCAGACGCATCGTTTCAAGGCGGCGGTGGCGGGCGCGGGCTTGTCGGACTGGCTGAGCTACTACGGCGAGAACTCCATCGATCAGTGGATGATTCCATACTTCGGCGCCAGCGTGTACGACGATCCCGCGGTGTACGCGAAGAGCTCCGCGATCAACTACATCAAGCAGGCCAAAACGCCGACGCTGGTGGTTGTGGGCGACCGCGACGGCGAATGTCCGGCGCCGCAATCGTTCGAGTTCTGGCATGCCCTCCGCGATGAGCATGTGCCCACGGAACTCGTGGTTTACCCCAACGAGGGCCATGGATTTGTGAATCCCGCGCACTCCCGCGACGTGCTCGACCGGGCAATTGCATGGTTTGCGAAATACATGCCGGAACAACAGGGGACAGGGAACAGGGATCAGGGATCAGAAGGCCAGGGAAAAGGGGAGTAGAGAGCAGGGTGACGGGGCAAGTGCATCCGGTCCCACGTCCTCATTCCTTCGTCCCTTGTCCCTTTGTCCCTTGTTTCCTGCTCGCCGTCCTCAGGAAAATGAGTCTATTGAGAAAAGGCAGGCGGGATATGGGCCTGCCGAACGAGCCTGATACACTTTTCATTGGTGGAAAACTCAAACGGCTGATGCTCGTTTCCCCGCCGATCTCCCGGCTTGCCCGCGATCGGCGCGCCCGGTGGACGAGCTGCAGCAGCTATTATTCCGAATGATTTACGGGAAGACCGTTTCGCGCCGGTATCGGCGGAACGGGGAGGATTCATGCGGCGGTTTTTGACGCTTGTCTTTTTGTTGTTCCTGGCTCTGCCGGCCGGCATCACTATCTCCGGCTGCTATCGCAATCCGGCGGGTAATTATTGCAACGGTCTGGGCTATGGTCCGCGGGTAAACGATCTCTACGCCATTACGCTCCAGCCCCAGTACACGGGGGTCTCCATGGCGTTTGGACAGACGCGGCAGATCGCCTCGCCCACGGCCACCAACTGCAAGGGCGGCGAAGTGGGAGTCAGGGGCTTTGCCTACGGCACTACGAACAACCAGATTGTGGACATCTCGCCCACCGGCAACATGTGCGCGGGTACCTGGAACCGCAACTCCGGCGGCGGCATTGCCGATTACACCATCTGCAACTACCCCAATCCCCTGCCGAGCACCGGCGGGCTTCCCTACTCAACCGCGTTTATCAGCGCTTCGGCTGACTCCGTCACCTCGAACCCGGTGGAGGTTTACGTGCATGTGCCCATCACCTCGGTGACGCTGGTGGGTCCGCAGCAATGTCTCTCCCAGGGGCAACTGGCGCAACTGGACGCGCAGGCTTGCTACAGCGCCAACGGCAAGCAGGCTCTCATGTGCGCGCCGTCTACGGTGACCAGCGGGAATTATGCCTGCCCCCTGCCGCCTGGAGTCACCTCAGTGCCGAGCTGCACCAACTCCATCGGCACCCTCACCTATGCTCCGGGCGATCCTTCGATCGCTTCCATCAATCCGGAAACCAACCAGATTACCGCCGAGCAGCCGGGCACCACCGTGATTACCGCCTCGGTGGCGCTCTCCGGATCGTCCGCCGGCTACTTCTCGGTTTGTCCGCCCGCCAAAATCTCTCTCACCCTCAATGGGGCCACCACCGGAACCGTGACCCAGGGCGTACAGCAGAACCTGGTCACCACCGTCACCGATACCAACGGCAATCCCATCACCGGCCTCACCCTGGATTACCAGTCCATTAACCCGGTTAACGTCTCCGCCACCCTCACTGGGTCCGTCACCGCCAGTTTCCCGGGCTCCTCCTCGATTTACGCCGTTTGCCAGCCGGGAGCCTGCAACCCGGCCCCGATCAACGTGATGGGTCTGTACGGAACCGGCCTGCCAATCTCCAGCAATGCCGTCGATGTGACCGTTCCCGGCGTGGCCAGCAACTTTGTATGGTACGGGGCACCGGGCCGGTCGCAGTACTTTGAGCAATTCGAGCTGCTGACGGGAACCCCCGCTTCCACTGCACGGCTGCCCTACGTGCCCAACTCGATGATGATGGACCGGAACGGCACCAGCCTCTACTTCGGGTCGCAGCACGAATTGATGGTTTACACCGCCACCAACGACACGCCCAATGGGCAGTATCCCAACGTGCCGGGCGTGGTGCTGGCGGTGAATCCCTTCAACACCCAGGTGCTGGTCAACGACCAGATCCGCCAGGTTTTCTATGTCTGGAACGTGGGTGGGACCATCGGCGCCACCTTCAGCGGAATGGGGACAGCGGCGGAGTGGACGCCGGACGGCAAGACACTTTACGTGACCGACAGCGCGGCGGCGGGCCCCGGGCACACCAATACGCTGTATGTCTATAACGAGAACACCGGTTGGACCACCTCCCCCCTGACCACTTCCGGCGGGCCTAACGGTCCACAGAACGTGGCCGTCACCGTACCGGGCGTGGGCGCCTACATCAGCGGCGATCCCACGGTGGCGCATACCTGGTGCCCCGCGGGAACGGCAGGCAACGTCAACCTGTCGTATTATCCCCAGGGAGACACCGTGAATGCGGATACCGACGTGCTGACGGCGACCACCGACGGTATGCACATTCTGGGTGCGGCGGCCGCCGGCGGACAAATATCCTTCTCCGACATCGGTGTGAACATCCCTTCGGGCGATTGCCCTGCGCCGGTCGGCGGCGTGCTCCAGCCGCTCATCCTCAGCCACACCCTGAACCAGACCACGCTCAATGTAAGCGCCAGCTCGGTGACTGGGATCGAAACCCTGCCCGCGGCGGTCAAGCAGGGAACCGCCGCCGCCGCATCCAGCCTCAGCTTCATCACCTACAACGGAACCTCCACCGGCGCCACCCTGCCCTATTACCAGCAGACCACCGGAAACACCAGCTCGCTGGGAACGGTCGGCTACATTACGTTGAATGGCGCTTCGGCCATCACCGGGCCGGTGGCGGGCGCGTTCAGCCCTGACGGGACTCTCTTCTTTGTTTCTACTGCGGGCGACAATAAGGTTCACTACATCGACACATCCAAGCTCCAGGACATCCAGCAGGTCACCCCCAATCTACCGGCATGCACGCCCGGTTCCGATCCCAACTGCACCATCACCACGCCCGGGATCACGGTGGTTCCGGCAACGGTTGTGCTTACCAAGCCGCGCGCCACAACCTAGAGCATCTTCTCTTTTGCCGTAGACTTT
>DATLQX010000349.1:0-4575 GCA_035534995.1 Chloroflexota bacterium
CATGACGATGAAGGCGGAACCGCCCGGGCGGACGCATGGGGGAACCGAGCAGACTTGAGCGGTAATGGAGCGCGCGCCGGACGGCGGTGGGGCGAGGCGCCACGAGGGAGGGGCTGGGTGTAGGCCGAGGAGTGGACCCTCTGGTCGGGGTTGCGGTTACGGTTGGAGTGGCCACGCGGCCACAGGAGCGGCCCTTGACGACCGTGGGACAGGCGGGGACCGCTATATGTCGCCCACCTCGGTGAAGGACCGCGACCGCCGCGATTCCCGCGCACAGCAGGACGAACGCCAGGCCGGCAGACAATAGGAGCCGGCGATAGGAGCGCGCGCCGGCTTTCCCGGTCGGGACCGCCGCGTTCGTCTCAACCTGCAAGAGTCCCTCGGTCTGGGTGCTTGCCGTCGGATCGGTGACACCGGTGGCTACCAAGGAAAAAGGAAGATCGGCAGCACCGACGGACGCCGGCGGATGCACGGTGAGCGCCGCCTGGGCTAACCCATGGGCCGGAACGGTGAGTCGTAGGGGAGTGAGGGTGTACCAGTCGGCGGGAAGTCCTCGAACCTCCAGCAGATAGTCACCAGTATCGAGGGTAGGGTTGTGCATGGTGACCATGACCCGGTCCTGGTCTCCGGCCCGAACCCGGCGGCGCGGCGGTTGAAGCGTGAGATCGATCATTCCGGGCGCGTGCTCCCTGGCGTTGTCGTGGTCTCGTCATCACGGAAGAGATGGTCAATCGACTCCTGGGACATCGACCGCTCGCGGCGCCGGCCGCCGCTCAATCCCACCATAGGTAGAGCACCACCATATTGTTCTCCTTGTCGTGGGGATCCAGGCCCATGCACCACGCCGCCTCTTCCCGATCCACCTCTTCGAGCAGATCAATCTTCCAGTGCTTGGTAATCCGCGCCTTCAGCGCATTGAGGTGATCCCTGGTGGTGAGAACGAGCATACTGTCCACGGCCCAGCGATCTCCGGACATGTACAGCAGGCGGCGTAGATCGATATACTCCCCCTTGCGCTTGGCCAGCCAATCGCTGATCGGTGGCGGCAGATGCTCCCCCATGGCCGAGATCCACAACTCTCGATGCGCGAGCAGATCGCGTACAATGGCCTCGCCATCAAACTCGTTGTATTGCACCGTGCGCAGTAACGCCAAATGCAGCCGCTGCACCTGGGTAATGGGCGGGTTCGCGCTGTCGTAGTCCAGCATCTTCGTCTCTCTTTGCTCACTACGTCCGGGTTGGCACGGGCGATCTTCCCGGATCTGGCTGGCAGCCTGGGGGCGTGCCTCCCCTACTGTCCGACCATGCCCCGCGTGGCTACCTCGGCATGGTATCACGGTGGCATCCTTTCACCGTGAGTCAACGGGAATACACGCGGGCGTCTGAATTGACCCACGCGAAGACAAGATATACTTGATGGGTAATTGTATTGTCTTTTCACGACTTGACAATCCCGTTCAGCCGATTTAGTATATCTTCCAATGAATTGGGATATACTATTCGGATCGCCGGAGTCGAGATGGCCCTGATCTCCACGGCACGCCGTATGCTGAACGAGGCGGCATATCTTGCGATAAAGCGTCGAATCATCAGTCTCGATATGCCGCCTGGTATGCCGTTTACCGAAGGCCAATTGGCGGCGGAACTGTCTTTGAGCAAGACGCCTGTCCGTGAGGCACTCGGGTGGTTACAGCGCGACGGGTTAGTCGAGTTACCGGCGCGCTGCCGCTACCGTGTGGCGCCGGTTACGCTCAATGACGTGCGCGATTGGTTCTCCTTACGCATTCTCCTCGAAGGCGAGGCCGCACGTCTGGCCGCGAGTCAGGGTACCGATGCCGTTCAACTGCAAACCCTCGTGGAGTTGAGCAAGATCGGTTACGATCCGAAGGATCCGGCCAGCATCACCCAGTTTCTCAGCGCGAATACGCGCTTCCATGCGATTATTGCCGGAGCCGGAGGGAACAAACGCCTTGCCGCCGCGCTCGAACAGGTGCTCGACCATATGGAGCGGCTGTATTATATGGGTCTCGCGCTCACCTCACGCTCTGACGAAAACGTCAGGGATCACCAGGATCTGGTCAGGGCAATTATGCGGGGCGATGAGGAACTTGCCCGCGAGGTCGTGGTCGCGCATACCCGCGCATCGCAGATCATGGTGATCGATAGCCTTCTCTCTAACAAGGAGCTTCTCTCGACAAACTTGACCATCCCCTCACGCAAACTGTCGGACCTTACGCTCACGCGGGCGAGTGCCAACCTATGAGCACTCAGCAGCGATCCCATCTCATCGGTACCGACCAAGAGGTTCCCTTGGTCACCGGGCGGATGCGACGGTATGTCAATCTTGACTACGCGGCAAGCACCCCGTCCTTGGCCATTGTCGCGCACGCCGTCGAGGCATTTCTGCCGTGGTATAGCAGCGTACATCGTGGGGCGGGGTTTAAGTCGCAGGTATCGACAGCGGCGTACGAAGGTGCTCGCGGGTCGGTTCGTTCCTTCGTCCATGCTCGTGACGACGACGCGGTCATTTTCACCCGAAACACCACGGACGCGGTGAATCTGCTCGCGAGCAGCCTTCCGGAACAGACACAGGTGCTGGCATTTGCCACTGAACATCATGCCACGTTGCTTCCATGGCGCCGGGGCGCCGCGGTTATCCGCTATTTACCGGGGCCCGACAGTCCCGCTGACGTGCTGCTACTCCTGGAGACGGCCCTGAGGAAGGTATCATCACCGCATTGCCTTGTCGCGGTTACCGGCGCCTCGAATGTTACCGGCGAGGTATGGCCGATAGGAGAGATCGCGGCGCTCGCGCACCGCTATGATGCGCGCCTGTTGGTCGATGCCGCGCAATTGGCGCCGCACATGCCCATTGATATGCAGGGGTCGGCGGTGGACTATCTCGTGATGTCCGGACATAAACTCTATGCGCCGTTCGGAGCCGGCGCTCTCATCGGCCGCGCGGACTGGCTTCGCGGTGCTCCGCCCTTTCTTTTTGGCGGCGGTGCCGTCGACTTCGTGACGCTGGACGACGTGCTGTGGACAGATCTTCCCGATCGGCAAGAAGCCGGCTCGCCGAACGTGATCGGTGTGATCACTCTTGGGCTGGCTTGCCAGACCCTCGGCGGTATAGGGATGGACTGTGTGGCGGCGGAAGAGAGCGAACTGGTGGCCTACGCCCGGAGCACGCTGTCCGCGCTGCCTGGGGTTACGATATACAACTTGTGGCCTGACGCCGATGTTCCTCGACTTGGCATTATCTCCTTCAATCTCGCCGGATTCTGGCATAGTCATCTGGCCGCTATCCTCAGCGCCGAATACGGGATTGGGGTGCGGCATGGGTGTTTTTGCGCTCATCCTCTCATGCAAAAGCTGATACGCATCGACGATACCGGCGCTACGGCGATTCGCGAAGCTATCGCGACCGGCCACAAGGAGCGCATACCAGGGGCCGTCCGGATCAGTCTGGGTCTGGATACCAGACGCGAGGATATTGACTACGTGGCCCACGCCCTCGACTCGATTGGGAGGAATGGACCGATGTGGGGCTATCGTGTCCTCGAAGCCTCGGGGGAGTACGTTCCCAACCCTGAAACCCGGAGCCGGCCCGAGTTCCCTTTTCCTCTTGTGTATCCCCATGAGTAGCGTTGGGTCTTCGGCAGGGACACGAGGGGAAAATGGCGGCGGATACCCCGGTTGGGGGATGGAGAAGGTGTACGGGGTCACACCCCCTATCACATCGTGGGAGAGCAGCTGATGAAAGAGAATCGGCAGGACCAGGACGTCGCGGCGGAGTCAACAACAGGCGGAACAGCAGCGGAACATATGTCTCATCGCGCGCGGCTGGAGGCGGCCTTCAAGGGGCAGCCGGTCGATCGGGTGCCCGTCAGCTTCTGGCGGCACTTTCCCGGACGTGATCATACGGCGGCGCTTCAGATAGCGGCGACCGTTGAGTTCCAACGCCGTTTTGACCTTGATCTGGTGAAGTTGATGCCAACTGGCATGTATCCGGTCCTCGACTATGGGGTGGAGGTTGAACCATCAACCGATGATCTCGGTACCACCCGCTATGTGGCGGGACCATTCAGAGCACCGGCCGATCTGGCCCGGTTGCCCGAGGTCTCACCCGAGCGAGGCACACTGGCGGAGCAGGTAGCAGTGGTCGCGGGCACGCGCGCCGCCCTCGGCTCCGATACGCCGATCATTCAGACCGTCTTCTCCCCCCTTGCCATGCTGGCGAAGTTGGTCGGCGGCACGATCGGTGCCGCGTTCCTTGAGGACGAAAAGGCTCTTGGCCGGACGCTGAATCGGCTGGCGGATGACGCCATTGCCTTCGGTCAGGCATGTTTGCAAAGGGGCGCCGACGGGTTTTTCTTCGCCACGCAACTGGCGAATGCTACTTTTCCCCTGGATCTCTATGAGCGGATCGGGATTCCCTTTGACCTGAAGGTGCTGGAAGCACTCCGGCGGGACTCCTGGGGCATCGTCCTCCATCTGCATGGGGAGAACCCGAATTTCGCCCTGGCCGATCGCTACCCCGTCGACGCGGTGAGCTGGGAAGACCGGGAAACGTCT
>DATLQX010000350.1:0-15467 GCA_035534995.1 Chloroflexota bacterium
TCCGCGACGTCGTTTGCCGTGGAGATGCCGACTGGCTATGATCCTCAGGGTGCGGCATGGCAGATCGGATGACGCGGCTCCCGTTCGCTGCCGCTCCATTTTGGCGGTGGCCCTGGTTCTCTATGCTGGGCTGCTTGGCACCCTCAGCGTCCTCAAGCATGCCACCTATCACTCCTCCCTCATCGATCTGGGCATCTTCGATCAGGTGATCTGGAACACGGCTCACGGCCGTTGGTTCTGGGACACCCTTGATCCCTATGTGCAAACCTCTCACAATTTCCTGGGCCAGCACTTCAGTCCGGGATTGGCTATATTGGCCCCCCTCTACTGGGTGGCGCCGTCCGTCTACACGCTTCTGGTAGCGCAAACCCTGGCCCTTGCTCTGGGCGCGGTGCCGATCTTCGTGCTGGCGGCCCGGCGCCTGGACGACGAGCGGATCGCCCTCCTCCTCGCGGTCGCCTATCTGGCCACTCCCTCGCTGTCCTACGCGAACCTTTTTGATTTCCATGAAATCGCCATGACGGTCCCACTCCTGGCCTGGGCGGTAGAGCGGCTGGATGCCGATCGGCCCAAGGCCGCCTTGGCGCTGCTCTGCGGCGCCTTGCTGTTCAAAGAGGAAATTGGCCTGATTGTCGCGGCGTTTGGCGCCTTTGCCGCCTTGAGCCAGGGAAAAAGACGACTGGGCGCCGGCTTGATCATCCTGGGGCTGGGCTGGATCGTGGCCGTGGTCTACGTGGCCGTGCCCCATATCCGCGGCGGACCCTATCTCTTCATCAGCCGCTACCAAGGCGGCCTGATCGAGCATGGGCGACTGAATCTGGCCTACCTCGGGCACTTCCTGAGCCTCACCAAGGTGGAATATTTCGCCCTCCTCATGGTGCCGCTCCTGGGACTGCCTCTGATCGGCGGCTGGTCGGTGCTCCTCATCGTGCCCACCACGCTCTACACCATCCTGAGCAGTTATCCCCTGCAATACGATTACCATTACCATTACGCGGCGCCGCTCTTGCCGTTGCTGTTCGCGGGCACGGTGTTTGGTCTGCCGAGGCTCCGCCCGCGGGCTCGGCTGCCCATAGCGGCTCTGGTGTTGATCCTGGTGGCTGGGAGCGGCTGGCTGGTCGGTCCGCTGCCGGGTGAGCGCCAGTGGGCCAGTTCCCAGTACACCTGGGGCCCGCGTGAGCGGGCCATGGCCCGCCTGGCCGCCATGGTCCCTGCGACCGCGTCTCTGGCGGTGGATAATCAGATGGGCGCCCATCTAACCGAGCGCGTCTGGGTCACTCACTTCTTCACCGGGTATCAGCAGGCCCAGGCGCTCCTGTTCGATCTCAAGGAGCTGTCTCCCACCGAAGCCAAGCGCCAGGCAGCGATAACGGCTATCGAGCACGACCCCGCCTGGAGGTTAGCGGGGAAGGAAGACGACATCGTCCTCTACCTGCGTCGGGGGATCAGCCCACGCGCGGCCCGGTAGCGCCGCGGCCTACCGCCCGAGAGAAGCGAGAAAATCGTCGATCAAAAACCCCATATCCTCGGGGCCTGGATGCGCCTCGGGGTGAAACTGCACCGCGCTGAATGGTTTCTCGCGATGGCGAATTCCCTCGTTCGTGTGGTCATTCGCATTGCGGAACCATGGTTCCCAGCCGCTCGGCAGTGTGTCCTCGTTCACGGAGTAACCATGGTTCTGGCTGGTGATGTAGCAGCGGCCCGAGTCGAGATCCACGCATGGCTGGTTCTGGCCCCGATGACCCCATTTCAGCTTAAAGGTTTCGGCTCCGGCCGCCAGAGCCAGGATCTGATTCCCATAGCAAATACCAAAGGTGGGCACCTCGCGTTCGAGGAGACGGCGCACGGTGGCCACCGTGGGGCCGGCATCCTTGGGGTCACCGGGTCCATTGGAAATCAACACCCCATCGATAGCCATCCCCCCGGCCTCGGGCTCGGCGTCCCAGGGAAGCTGAACCACGGTGGCACCGCGAGCCAGCAAGGCGCGCAGGATATTGTTCTTCACCCCGCAGTCCAGTACGGCCACCGTGGGACCGGTCTGTCCGGCCGTGGGATAGAGGACGCGGGGCGCGCTTACCGATACCTCCGCCAGAATGTCCGGCGGCAATTGCCCCCCAGTGGCGCGGGCGCGCGCGGCCGCGGCGTTCGCGACATGAACGATTCGCCCCTGCACCACCCCTTCGGCACGCAGATGTTGGGTGAGAGCGCGTGTGTCCACCCCCTCGATGCCTGGGATGCCCGAGGCGATCAGCCAATCGCCCAGGCTGCCGGCCGACTCGTGGTGACTGGGCCCGGCGCAGTAGCGGGCCACCACCAGGCCGCGAACCTGAATCGCGTCCGATTCAAAACGGGTGGGGATACCATTCACCAGGTCCAACTCGGGAATGCCGTAGTTGCCAATCAGGGGGTAGGTGAAGACGAGAATCTGGCCCCGATAGGAGGGGTCGGTCAGGCTCTCGGGGTAGCCAACCATGCCCGTGGTGAATACCACCTCGCCCTCGCACTCCACCGGCGCCCCGAAACCCCGTCCGGGAAACACCGCGCCATCAGCCAGCACCAGATACGGTTCATCCATTGATTGGCTGTCTCCTCCTCGCCTAACCTTCCTACCCAGTGTAGGCGGCAAGGCTGGGAGTAGTCCAGAACCGCCTTGCCGAAGCCGCCTAAAACACGCTCTTGCCTGCAAGGGCGGGGCGTACCGAATCCCTTTGACTGATAACCCCCTCACCGCTATCTTCAGAGAGGACTCCTCATATGAACGCCAGATGAACCGGGGGCAGCCTTTGGCGATCGTCGCGCAATCCACCACCAGGCCCGCTGCCCAAAGCACCGTCCTGGAGCGCGCGATTCATCCGGCGCTCGCCATGCGTGAGACGCTGGTTCCCTTCGCGGCCAGCCGGATCCTTCTTCTGCTGGTTACCGCCGTGGTCATGGCCCTCAACGGCCTCCGCTCGGTGCCGGGCGCCACGGTGCCAGTGAGCGAGACGCTCGCGGGCTATTGGGATCGCTGGGATGCGCTCTGGTATCTCCGGGTGGCGATCGACGGCTATAGCGCGGCCCCGGATCTGCATAACCACGTTAGTCTGGCCTTCTTTCCCCTCTATCCCCTGGCCCTGCATCTGCTTCTGGCCGTCTGGCCGTGGTCGCCGGGCGCCGCCGCTCTGGTGCTGAGCAATCTCTGCTTTTTCGCGGCGGCCTGCACCCTGTATCAGTTGGTGGTACTCGACTTTGGTCCCCGCTGGGCCAATCGGGCCGTGTGGATGCTGGCTCTTTTTCCCACCAGCCTGTTCTTTTTCGCCGGCTATAGCGAAAGCCTCTTCCTCCTCTGTCTCCTCCGCTGCTGTTACCATCTGCGGCTGCGCCAGTGGTGGATGGCGGGACTCTGGGGTGGCTTGGCGGGGGCGGCCCGCCCATTAGGCATCTTGCTCGTGGGTCCATTCCTGGCGGCATGGTGGGCGCATGGGGGACCAACCATCTCCGTAAGGCCCCAGGCCTTCGCGCGCGAGGCCCTGGCCCGCGTCCGGCGGGCGCCGGGCGCCCTGGCCGCTGGAGCCCTGATTCCGGCCGGCGTCCTGGCCTACATGGTCTTCCTGTGGATCCGCTTTGGCCAGCCGTTTATCTTCAGCGCCAGTCAGCGATCCTGGCATCGTGGCTGGGCCTGGCCGTGGCAGGCTCTGATCGGGGCCTTCACCCAGCCGTTCGCGCACTTCCCCCACCTCGGCGGCGCCGACGTACACGCCTTGACCGATACGCTGTGGGGAGTGATCTTTCTGGCTATTTCCATTCCGGCCACCCGTGCCCTTCCCCCGCGCTACTCGTGCTATCTCTGGCTGTTCTGGCTTGAGGTTCTGAGCACCCCGGCTCTTCTCGATGGCGCTCCTTCTCCCCTGATCTCCCTGCCTCGGTTCCTGGCTACCGCGTTCCCGCTGATCATCTTCCTATCCGGCACCCGGAAGCGCTTCCGGCTCGCCTGCGCCGTGTCGGTTCCCCTCCTGATCCTCAACACCATCGTGTTTCTGAGCGGCGGGTGGGTCGCCTGAGCGTCGGGCGGCTGGCTCCGTGGGGCCTGATCGGGTTCTGCACCCTCTGGCGCCTTCCCGGCCTGGGAGAGCCGCCCTGGCTGAACGACGAGGGCGTGTATGCCATGGTTGGGCGAGCCCTGCTGCATGGGGAGATGCTGTACCGGCAAGTGTGGGAAAACAAGCCGCCCGCGATCTATCTCCTGAACGCGGCGGCGGAGCGCCTGGGCGGGGCGGGACACGTTATCACCAGTATGCGGCTGCTGGCCCTGATCGCCTCGGTGATTGCCCTGGCCGCCCTCTATCGTCTGATGGCGGCGGAACGGGGGACCGGCGCGGCGCGGTTGGCGGTTCTGGTAGCGGGGATCGGGTTGGACCTGCCCCTGATCGACGGCACCGAGGCCAACGCCGAGATTTTTGTCGCCGCCGCCAGTGCGACCGGCATGGCCCTGATATGGGACGCCGTGCGCTCGGTGCCGGCCGCCGGCCGGCGCTTCCCTTCATCCGGATCGGCCCTGGTGCTGGCCGGGATCGCCTTTGGGATCGGCATCCTGTTCAAGCTGCCGGCGGGCGCGGACGCGCTGGCGGCGGCCCTGGTGATCGGGTTCCAGCGCCAACCGCTTATCCGCCTGGCCGCTCTTGTGCTGGGGGCGCTGATTCCCCTTGGAGCGATGAGCGGATGGCTGGCCGGCCAGGGGCTGGTGGGAGACGCGCTCTATGCCACCATCGGCTACAATCGCGGCTACGTCTCAACTGGCCAGAGCCTGCACTCGCCGATCGTCGGCCTGTTCACCGTGCTGGCCCCGCTTGGCGCACTAATCGCCGGGTCGATCATTGCCTGGCGTGGGCGCCGCTCCGGCCTCCCCTTCAGCGCCGGAGCCGCCTGGTGGCTGGGGCTGTCCCTGATCGGGGCGCTGGCCAGTGGGCGCACCTATCCGCACTATTTCCTGCAAGCGGTGGTCCCGATAGCGATCTGCGTGGTTCTCCTACTGGACGAATCCGTTCGCCGGAAGGCAGCACCTGGCGTGGAGCCTCCGGCCGAGGCCGGATGGGAGGGACGACGGCTGAGGCCGGATGTTGTCCCCGCGACCTCGGCTGCCAGGTACCGCCGCGCGGTGGTCGGCCTGGTGGCGGCCTGGGCCATCCTGGTCCCGCTCACCTCATCCGTGGCCCTCCGTCTGGGCAGCGCCCACCCGGCGCCCGGCAGCGACACGCTAGCCTACTACGCCTACTTTTGGCAACACCAGACGGGTGGGCTGGATGATGCGGCGTACGGCAACCGGATCGACCCACGGGTGGAGCGGAATATCGCCATCGCGAACTACTTGCGGTCCCATCCTCGGCCGCCGAATCGCCTGTATGTGTGGGGCAACGCGCCGTGGATCTACTATCTCTCGGGGTATCAGCCCGCCACCCGCTTCCTCTCCGCCTTCTACCGGCCCGTGGTTCCCGGCAGCGGTGCCGGCGTCCTGCCCGGATTGCAGGGAAATCCTCCGCTCTATATCGTGGTGATCGAGCCCGCCAATCCGCCCGCCACCGGCCTGGCCTCCTTCCTGCGCGCCCGCTACCGACCCGTGTTCCAGGTGGAAAACGCGGTCATCCAGGGTCTCGACCAGTGAGCGGCCCAGAGAACCGCTCCCGGACAGGGGCGCGGCGTCCGTGGCCGGTGCCCCGGCGGCCGTGGATCATGAGCATGCGGTGGCATAATCTGCTGTTCATGCATTGGCCGCTGCCGCCGCAGGTCCTCCGTCCGCATATTCCCGCGCCGTTGCGCCTTGACACCCTCGACGGAGCGGCCTGGATCGGGATCGTGCCATTCCAGATGCGCGGCGTGACCGCGCGGCTTCTCCCCTCCCTCCCTGGCCTCTCCGCCTTTTGCGAGCTGAACGTCCGCACCTACGTCACGATCGACGGCAAGCCAGGGGTCTGGTTCTTCAGTCTTGACGCGGCCAATGCTCTCGCGGTCCGCGGCGCTCGCCTGGCTTTTCACCTGCCCTATTATGATGCCCACATGCGCTGCGTCACCGAGGGCCGGATCGTCCGCTACTCCAGTGCCCGCACGCACCGCCTGGCTCCGCCCGCCGATTTTACGGCCTCGTACCGCCCCACGGGGCCACCGGCGTTCGCGCGGCCGGACACCCTGGAGGATTGGTTGACCGCCCGCTACGCCCTCTACGCCGCGAGCCGTCACGGGAGGGTCTGGCGTGGCGATATCGACCACGCTCCCTGGCCCTTGCAGCCGGCCGAGGCCGAGCTTGAATACAATACGATGGTCGCGCCGCTCCGCCTTGCCCTGCCGGATGTGCCCCCACTCCTCCACTTCGCCCGCCGGCTTGACGTGGTAGCCTGGAATCCGGAGGTGGTTCGTGCCCCGGTATGACGCGGTGGTGGTTGGCTCGGGCCCGAACGGGCTGGCGGCCGCGATCACTCTGGCCCGCGCGGGCCGCTCGGTCCTGCTGGTGGAGGGACAATCAACGATCGGGGGCGCGGTGCGGTCGGCCCCGCTGACCCTGCCGGGATTCATCCATGATCTTGGCTCGGCGGTTCATCCATTCGCGGTTGGCTCGCCCTTCTTCCGCCGCCTGCCGCTGGATCAACATGGCTTGTGCTGGATCCATCCCGAGGCCCCGCTGGCCCACCCCCTGGATGACGGCACGGCGGCGATGCTCGAACGCTCGCTTCCGGCGACCGCCGCCAGCCTGGGAGAGGACGGCGCGACCTACCTCCGGCTCATGGGGCCCGTGGTCCGAGATTGGGACCGCATCCTCCCCGTCATTCTCGGGCCGCTCCGATTGCCCCACCATCCGGTGGCCATGGCCCGCTTTGGCGCGCGCGCGGTCTGGCCGGCCGGCCCGCTGGCCATGTTTGCCTTCCGCGAGCCGAGGGCGCGGGCCCTTCTGGGTGGATTGAGCGCGCACGCCTGTCTTCCCTTGGAAACGCCGCCCACCGCCGCGGTCGGGCTGGTGCTGGCCGCCCTTGCCCATCGGGTCGGCTGGCCGTTCCCGCAAGGTGGGGCCCAGCGGCTTACCGATGCCATGGTCTCCTACCTCCGCCGGCTCGGCGGCGAGATCGTGACGGACCACCCGGTCGAGGATCTGGATCAGTTGCCGGCCTCCCGGCTCATCCTCTGCGACACTTCCCCCCGCGGTCTGGCTCGCCTGGCGGCCAGACGCCTGCCGGATCGCTACCTCCGGGCTCTCCACGCCTACCGGCATGGTCCGGGAGTGTTCAAGCTCGACTGGGCGCTCTCCGGTCCCATTCCCTGGACGGCCCAGGGCTGCACGCGAGCTGGAACCATCCATCTTGGGGGTACGCTGGGGGAGATCGCCGCCGCCGAACGGGCGCCCTGGGCCGGCGAGCACAGCGAACGTCCCTATATGCTCCTGGGACAGCCGTCGCTCTTCGATCCCTCGCGGGCCCCGGCCGGGGCGCAGGTCGCCTGGGCCTACTGTCATGTCCCCCGTGGCTCGACCGTCGATATGACTGAGCCCATGGAAGCGATGGTCGAACGGTTCGCGCCTGGTTTCCGATCCCTCATCCTGGCCCGCCATGTCACGGGGCCGGCGGACCTCGAGCGGAGCAACCGCAACCTGATCGGCGGAGACATTACGGCGGGCGTGTCGGACCTCCGGCAGATCTTTTTCCGGCCCAGCCTCGGTTTCACCCCCTACCGCACTCCCTCGAAGGGTCTCTACCTGTGCTCCGCGTCCACCCCTCCGGGTCCGGGGGTTCATGGGATGTGCGGCTACCACGCGGCCCGGACGGCGCTGCGGGATGGCTATTGAACGTTGTGTCTCCAAACCCGCGACGCCCGTGCTATGCTGGAGTTCATGACGGATTCGCGCCGGAGAATCACAGGGAGCAGACCAATGGCACGCCTCGCGGCAACCTATCCAGCCCGGCAAGCTGCTTGCTGGCCACCCGATGACACCGAGGAGAGCGTAGCGGGCACTGATCGCCACCAGATGACGATCATCACGATGCGCGTCGGCGCGAACGAGCTTGCCCGCGTCGAAGCGGGACCAGGGCAGCCCGTCCCCTGGCATGCCCTGAGCCAAACCATCCTATCGGGCTTTCGCCGGCCCGACGGCAGCTCTTACACCACCATGCCGGATGTTTTCATCTACAAGAAGCCCATGGATCCGGACCGGCGAAGCTTTTCGATCCTGGACGAAGGGCCGCCCGCGCTGATTATCGAGGTAGCCAGCCAATCCACGCACCGTAAGGATCTGGATATGACCCGAGGAAAGGGCTGGAGCTACGCTCAGGCCGGTGTCCAGGAGTATCTCTTGCTTGACCCACTTGGTCTGTACTTCGCCACTCCCGTGATGGCCTGGCGGCTGGCGGATGGTGAATACCGACCCTGGGAAGCGGGAGCCGATGGGATATGGTGGAGCACGCAAATCCCGGTTGGTTTTGGCGTTTTCGATGCCGTGGCCGATGTCTACAGCGCCAGGTACGGACGCCAACTACACGAAGGCGAAATCGGTCTGGAGTTAGCGCGCAAGGACGCGGAGTTAGCGGCGAAAGAGTCGGAGTTGGCGGAGTTGCGCCGCCAACTGAACGACCTGAAGCAGCCGTAGCTACGTTAGATCAGCGTTGAGCCGCCGTCCACGCTCAAGGTCTGGCCGGTAATCCAGGCGGCGGCATCGGAGGCCAGGAACAGGACGGCGTTGGCAATGTCCTGGGACGTCCCGAGGCGCCGGAGCGGTATTCCCTCGACCAGCCGCCGCTGCCCTGCCTCGCCATACGATTCCCATTGCCGTTCGGTGGAGGGATTGCTCCGGACAAAGCCTGGGGCCACATTGTTGACCGTGATTCCCCACGGGCCGAGTTCGTGGGCGGTCTGGCGGGTAAAGCCAATCTGTCCAGCCTTCGCGCTGGCATACGCCTGGATTCCGGTCAGGCTCACCGTCCGTCCCGCCCCGGAGGAAATGTTGACGATCCTTCCATAGCGAGCCGCCTTCATGGCCGGCACCACGGCGCGAGTCAGGTAAAAGGCCCCGAAAAGGTTCACCCGGAAGATCCGCTCCCACGCCTCGCTCTCTACCTCGTCAATTGGGACCGCAACCTGTCCCAACACCCCGCCGGCGCAGTTGACCAGGACATCGATATGCCCATGCTGGGTCAGCACCTGATTGGCCAGGCTGTTGACCTGCGTCTGGTCGGTCACGTCGATCACGGCCGGGGTGAGGCGCAGCCCCTCGTCCTCGGCCTGTCGCCCAGTCCCGTGCATTTCCTCGGTCAGCACGTCGGCGCCGTAGACCACGGCGCCCGCTCGCGCCAGGGCAAGGGCGATTTCTTGCCCCAATCCGTGCGCGGCCCCGGTCACAATAGCCGTCCGCCCGGTAAATTCGATCACCATGCCAGGATTCTTCCTCCCTCTTGTCGCGACCGGCAGTCCGTCCACCACACCCGGCTTCAGCCGGCTCGTCGTTCCTGCCATCCGGCTTTAGCCGGAGGTTCTCGGAGCCACCCTTTCACACCACCCCAATCCCCGCGATCAGCCCATCCTCGGCCATCGCGGGACTGGTGGTGATGAATAACACCACTCCGTCCACTGGACTGGCAATATCCTCGATCAGGTCGCCCCAGAGATCGACCAGCGAACCGATACTTCGGCCCGCATGCACGAGATCCCCAGCCGACACGGTCTTACGGAAGAAGCCGCCGCGCGGGGTGCGGAGCCAGCGGAACTCGCGGTACAAGGTTGGGCGTGGCGGAGGAACATACTCACCATCGAGCATCCCCAGATGCAGCAGGGCTCGGTTCAGACCGGCCAGGTGTTGCTCCACGGCCTCGCTCTGGAGTTGGCCAATCCCCCCAACCTCGGGAACCACCCCAGGCACGCCGATCCGGGCGGCGGCGTTGATCGTGGTGCCGGTAAGGCCGCCGGAGTCGACCACGGGGATCAGATGAGGGAGCCCATAGGCCAGAGCCAGGTCCATCGATTTTCGGTCGGTCTCCGGTTGGCCAACCTGGTGAATAATGCTGAACGGGGCCAGATCCTCCACCATGTCTCCACAGTGCAGATCCAACAAGGCATTGGATTGGCGGTACAGGCCCTCCACCAGATGGTGGGCGAGCGCCTGGCTATAGGTGCCGGACGGGTCACCGGGGAATACCCGGTTGAGGTTCTTGCCATCCCTGGGGCAGAGAAACGGCGTTCTCCCATGGAAGGCGGGGAGGTTCACCACCGGCATGGCCACCACCCGCCCACGGAGCCGGACCGGATCGAGATCCCGCGCGAAGCGGATGACCGCGTCGATGGGCGGGTATTCCGCTCCGTGGATCCCGGCGGTCAGGCAGAGAGTAGGACCATCGTGGGCGCCGCTGATCGTGACGTACGGCCAACGGTCGTCCGCCAGCAATGGATGGTCGAAGGTCAGGAGCCCCTGGCGCCGGTGCCCGGAGGCGGGGAAAATGACGGCTGCGTCGGTCATTACGGGCCTGCTCCCTTACTGGCGACTGGCGGGCCACCGTGGTCCGCCAGTCACGTACCCAGTGCTTATCCAGTCGGCGTAGGGTGATCCCCCGACCGCGGTCGGGGGATCACCCTATAACCCTATGACTTGGTCACACCCTGAAGATTGAAATAGCCGAGCGGGTTCTCGGAAAAGCCATGGACGTGATTGCTGGCCGCGTTCACGAAGGGATTGTAATACATGGCGATCACCCATTGGTCTTGCGCCCAGATCTTCTGGATCTGGTAGTACAGGTTCTTCCGCGTGGCGGGATCCGTTTCGTGTTCCGCTTGGCTGGCCAGGCCGGCGAGCATTGGATTGTTGTACCAGGTAAAGAAGTTGTAGGAGCTGGTGTGGTAACCCGCGGTGAAGGAGACCAACTCGTCGGGGTCGGGAATATCGTTGGTCCAGAGGTTTGTACAGAAGGTATACTTCCCGACTTGTTGGTTATTGAACAGGGTGGTGGGGTCGGTCGGTTGGATGTTGACCGTGATTCCAATCGCCTTTAGCTCGGACTGCACCAGAACCCCGGTCTGCTGGTCGGTAAGGAGTCCGGCCTGGGTCTGCATGTTCATGGTGAAGCCATGGGGAACCGATGACTGCGAGAGCAGCGTTTTGGCTAACAGGGGGTTATAGGACGGCCCAGGGTTCGCGGGGTTGTAATCGATCGCTCCGGCCGGCATGAAAGAGTTGGCGGGTGTCCCATGGCCGGCAAGCACGGCCTTGATGATCGCGGCACGGTTGATCGCGTAGCTAATCGCCTCGCGTACCTTGACATCTTGAAACGGCTTGACCTTGGTGTTGAAGGCCAGGTAGTTAGTTTCCGTCGAGGGGTTGATCTGTACCTGAGCGGTAGAGCTGTGCTGGACCTGAGGAATCAGGTTATCGGCCAGCAGATTATCGACATCCAATTGGCCCGATTCCACGTTGAGCAGGCGAGTGGTATCGTTCGGAATCAGCTCGTACTCCACGTATTGCATGGGGAATTTGGCCGCGTTCCAGTAGGTGGGATCTTTCTTCAGGCGCACGTATTGCCCGCGGACCCATGAGTCGAACATATACGGTCCGGAGCCCACCGGATCCTTGCCCATCTTGCTGGCCCCAACCTTCTTGAAGTACGCCTCGGGGTAGACGCCGGTGTCGAACAGCGAAACATCGGACAGGAAAGGGCTCCAGGGGTACTTGAGATGAACGACCACCGTGCTCGGATCGGGCGCCTGGACGTCTTTCACCTCGGTGAGGGTCCAACTCCAGGCTGCCGCCGGCTTGGCGGCCCGCGTAATATCGAACGCCACATCCGAGGCGGTAATCTTGCTGCCGTCCTGGAAGGTGATGTTGGGCCGGAGGTGGAAAGTGTAGGTCTTGCCGTCCTTGCTGATGTTCCAACTGGTTGCCAGGTCCGGCTGCAGCGATTTGCCGTCCGTGCTGACCTGGAGGAGCCGGTCGAACATTTCAACTTGCACCCAGATATCAGGATTCTGCGAGTTACCGGCGGGATCCAGCGTCTTGGTTTCGATGTTCCAACCAATGGTCAGGGTGTTGGCGCTGGTGGAACCGGAGGCGGCGCGGGCGGCATGGCTGGCCGAGGCGACACCGCCCAGGGCCAGGGGCGCCAGCATGGCAGCGGCAAGCAGCCGCCGCGGAGTGGAAAAACGACTGAAAAGGGCCATCGGATCGGTGCTCCGTTCGCTAGAGAGAAACAAGGCGAAACCTGGTCCGCGGCGAAGTGCCTGCCTCGCCGATTCAGCGCGCGAGTACCTCCCTTCCCTGTAGACTATCAGTGGAGAATAGGCGATCGAGCAAAGCCCGCACGGGCTCGATACTGGATCGCTCGGGGGTATGGAGATATTCAATCGCCAGGGTGGTTGCCGGGAGATCGGCCAGTACCGCCTCGCTCCCACTGGCATATACCAAAACATCGGCGTGGGTGACCACGCTGCTCGCCAACGCCGGGTCATCCAGCACCGCGCACAGGGGAGTACCACGGTATCCCGAGTATTCTCTAATCCCCGCCAGCATGGTCGGAACGAACTCGGCGAAGGTACTGATGATTCCTAGGCGGGCGGTCATGGGGAGGGCACGCAAACGAGCCACGGTCTCCGGGTGCGCCACGAACGAGAGACGAAGCACGGGTGGATGATAGGGACCGAGCAACGCTTGCACTTCACGGACCTTGGTGGCCATCGTACACGCCACGTCGGCCCGCGCCACCCGTTCGCTCAGATCGATATCGCCGGTCTTCAGCGCCTCCAGGGTACAGGGGAAGACCTCCACGCCGAGGTCGGCCAGTCCCTCCGCCAGGTCGCGGGCGTAGACCTGGGTGGCTCGACTAAACAAGCCAACCATGGCGATCCGGGGCCGGCGCCGGTGTCCGGTCGCCAGCCGCGCGGCCAGCATCCGGTTGATCTGGGCCGGGGTAAAACCCTGAGCCATGGCCTGGCCGACCATCCCATCCACCAGCCGCTGCAGGATCGTCAGATCGGTGCGATTCCCAGATCCCTCTCCGGCCACGAAGGTGCCGTGCCCCGGCCGCACCCGGATCAGCCCCTCACGGGTCAACTCACGATAGACATGGCTCACGGTGACGTGCGCAATCCCCTCCCCGGCCGCCAATTCGCGGACCGAGGGGAGGCGGGCACCCGGCTGGATCGCGCCGGACATAATGCCGAACTCGATCTGGCCCTTCAGTTGAGCCGAGATTGAGATCGGCAAGGTCCGGTCGATCCGAATGCGCCACATCGGCGTAAGCCCTTCCCAACGTCTAGTGTGATGCTGTTATATAACAGCAGACAGGCCGGACCTGTCAAACGACCGGGCGGCGCATGTGTCATACTGATCGATAAGGCGAAAGGGAGATCATGAAGGTTTACATTTCCACCGACTTCGAGGGGGTGAGCGGGATCGTGGATTGGGCCCAGGTTCTGGGCGACGGGCCGGAGTATCAATACGGGCGTGCCCTGCTGATGGATGAGGTGAACGCCGCCATCGATGGAGCCATGGAAGGCGGGGCCACCGAGTTCGTGGTCAACGATTCCCATCATACTATGCGGAATCTCACCCCACGCGAGCTACACGGGCGCGCGGCCCTGATCAGCGGCCGCCACAAGCCGCTCTACATGATGGAAGGCCTGGATGCCTCGGCCCAGGCCATTTTCTTCATCGGCTATCACGGGTCGATTGGCGCCGATCCGGCTATCCTCTCGCACAGCTACAATCCCAGTGCCATCTGGGAGGCCCGGCTGGACGGCCAGATCGTGGGTGAATCGGGCCTCAACGCATTGGTAGCCGCCCACTTCGGGGTGCCGATTGCCCTGGTGAGCGGCGATGAAGCCACCGCCAGGGAGGCGGAGAGCATCGCCCCGCTCGGGGAGCGGGTGGTGGTCAAGCAGTCAATCAGCCGATTCGCCGCCCACAACCTCCATCCAGAGGAGGCATGCGCCCTCGTCCACGCGGGCGCCAAGCGGGCGGTCGAACGGATCGGCGCCATGGGAGCGCCACGCTTCGCTCAGCCCACTGAACTGGAGTTGACCTTTCTCACTGCCGACATGGCCGCCATGGCGGCCTGGGTCAGCGGGGTCGTCCGGAAAGGTACGCGGCAGGTTGTGCTGGAAGACACCAATACGCTCACCCTGTTCCAACGCTTCGTGACTATCGTCGCGCTCACCCGAAGTCTGGTCGATCGCTAGATGCCTGATATGCGAACCGATCCCACGCCGTCACTCTCCATCGGACTGGTTCTCTATCCCGGTTTCACCCAACTCGATCTTGCCGGCCCGTATGAGGTATTTTCCCGTCTAGCGGGAACGGTGGTGCATCTGATTGCCGAGACCGCGGGAGCCGTCGCATCGGAGAAGGGACTGGCTATCGTCGCCGCCACCACGTTCGATCAGGCGCCCCCCCTGGATGTACTCTGCGTACCCGGCGGGCCGGGACAGACGGCGATGATGGAACATGCTCCTCTGATCCACTTTCTCCAGGAACGTGGGCGGACAGCCCGCTACGTCACCGCTGTCTGTACTGGCGCCCTCCTTTTGGGGGCGGCCGGACTCCTGCGCGGCTACCGCGCGACCACGCATTGGCTCTCGCTGGACCTCCTGGCCCCGCTGGGGGCTATCCCGGTGAACGAGCGGGTGGTGATCGACCGTAACCGGATTACCGGCGGCGGCGTCACGGCCGGGATCGACTTTGGTCTCGTCCTGGCAGTGGAGTTGCGTGGGGAAGCAGTGGCGCGCGAGATTCAGTTACTGATTGAATATGATCCAGCCCCGCCATTCACGGGCGGCCATCCGCGGACGGCGGACCCCGCCCTGGTGGCCCAGGTCACCCAGGCGCGGGGCGAGTTTCAGGAGCGACGCCGCGTACAGGTGGAACGGATCGGGGCTGAACTGATCCGTGGAGGATCGCCCCCTACCGCATGGCGCCGATCCGCTGGAGGGCGCTCGGGGTGACCACGATCTCGGGCACGCAGATCCGCGCCGGGAGGTTGGCCAGGAAGACGCAGACGGCGCCAAGATCCGCCGGGGCAATCGACAAGGCGCGATGCTCGGCGCTCGGCGGCTGTGGCCTCCGATCCAGCAGGGGCGTATCGATTGTCCCTGGGAGGATCGAACTGACCCGGATGCCGTTCGCTTGCTCCTCCAGGCTTACCGCGTGCGCGAGGCCAAGCATGGCCCGTTTGCTGGCCTGGTACGCCGGTCCCGAGGCATCGGGCCAGCGAGACGACACCGAGGCTACCACGATCACCAGTCCAGCCGCCGCTCGTAACAGGTTCAGGCATCCCTGGATCGTATGAAAGGTCGCGGTCGCGTTGGTATCCATGAGCAGATGCCAATCTTCCACGCTCAGTTCGGCGAAGCGGCGGCGCGGAACATTCACTCCCGCGTTGCAGACCAACACGTCGAGCTTGCCGTGCCGTTCTTGCAGGTCGGCGGCCAGGCTATCCACCGCCGCCCGATCGGTCACGTCAAGCGGGGTGGCATGAATG
>DATLQX010000351.1:0-2595 GCA_035534995.1 Chloroflexota bacterium
GTTCGCGTACTCACCACGCCAGAGCGTGGTCCGGGTCAGCGGGGCTATCTCTCGGACCCCGCGCATCTGCGTACAGAGGTGCTGGGCCTCAAGGTAGACTGCTACCCCATGCGGCTGCATCATCGCCTCCAGGGTGTCCACGATCTGCTGGCCCAGGCGTTCTTGCACCGTGAAGCGCTTGGCGAACAGCCGGACCAGCCGGGTGAGCTTGGAGATGCCGATGATGTGCTCATGCGCGATATAGCCGACATAGGCATGCCCGTGGAACGGGAGCGCATGGTGCTCGCAGAGGGCGAAGAAGTTGATCGGTCCCTCGATCACCTGGCTCAGGCGGCAGTCCGGCTCGCCGCGACATTCGGTGCGAAAGGCCGTGAGCAGCTTGGGGTCGCCCTCGTAGCCCTCGGTTGAGTCGAAGAGGGCGCGAATGAAGCGCCGCGGCGTCTGCTCGGTGGCCGGCGTGTGGAGGTCGAGCCCGAACGCCGTGAAAATCTCGGTCATGTACCCCGCGAAGATCGCCATCCGCTCAGTGGAGACCTGCCGGCGGCGCGGCGCGGTCATCGCCTGCCACTCCTGCTCATCACACTCATGTGCCTCGAACATCATCATCACCGCCTTCGAATAGATCCCACGCGCTCCGCCCAGCTGGCCGGCCCACCCTGGTACTACTCACCGTGCCGGCGGGGCGATTGGCCGGCCAGCAGAATCTCGCGCTTGTGCCCAATCGCCGCGTCCAGCTTCTCAAGGGCATCGACAAAGGAGGTCACCCCCGCCGCCAGGAGGGTCTCGGTGACCTCCTTCATGCTGATGCCGGCACTCTCCAGCCGCTCGATCGCCTGATAGGCCTCGTCGACGTGCTGGTCGATAGTGCGCGCGACCCGTCCATGATCCTGGAAGGCGTCGATGGTCGCTTGGGGCAGCGTGGTGACCGTATCGGGGCCAATCAATGCCTCCACATACTTCACGTCGCTATAGGCGGGATTCTTGGTCCCCGTGCTGGCCCACAACGGCCGCTGGACCCGTGCGCCGTGCTTCCGGAGGGCGGCAAATCGCTCCCCGGCGAACGTCCGGCGGAACTGTTGATAGGCAATGCGCGCGTTGGCGACCGCGGCCTGGCCGCGGAGTGCTTCCCATTCCGTGCGGCGCGCCGCTTCCGGCTCGGCGGCGATGCGCGCGTCGAGCCGCCTGTCCACCTCGGTATCCACGCGGCTGACGAAGAAGCTGGCTACCGAGGCAAGAGAGGCCAGGGGCCGGCCGGCGGCGGCCCGTTGCTCGAGACCGCCAAGATACGCCTCCATCACCTGTTCATAGGCCGTGATGGCGAAGATCAGCGTGATGTTCACGTTGATACCCTCGCCGATTAGTTGGCGGATGGCCGGCATGCCCTCCGCCGTGGCCGGTATCTTGACCATCACGTTTGGGCGATTGATCGCGCGCCAGAACCGGCGTGCCTCGGCGACGCTGGCCTCCGTATCGTGGGCCAAGCGCGGGGAGACCTCGATACTGACGAAGCCGTCCGCTCCCCCGGTCCGATCGTAGAGCGGGCGGAAGAGATCCGCCGCCGCGGTGACGTCCTCGACCAGCAAGCGTTCGTAGATCGCGGCCGGGCGGGCGCCCGCGGCGAGAAGATCCCCGATGGCGGCATCGTAGTCGGTGCTGTCCAGAATCGCTTTCTCGAAAATCGTGGGGTTCACGGTCACGCCCTGGATGCCGCTTTCGATCAGGGTTCGCAGCCGTCCGGAGGTGAGAAAGCTCCGGCGGAAATTGTCGTACCAGGGACTCTGCCCGTGTTCGACCAGTTGTCGCAGTGGGGTAATCATCACAAACCTCCTGAAGTGATCAGCGCCTGACGCCGGCGCGTCTCCAACGAACCAGCCCGCTTGTGTAGCGTGGCGCTTCTCCTCAAGCCTAACTCTAGTGGATTCAACCGGCGGCGCCCGTGACTTTTGTCACGGCAGGCTACTGTAGAGCGCCATACGCTGGAATCAGATGTGGGAGGGACTGTTCGATGACCGAGGTGTAGCATTCTCGAAAGGTATGAACCATGAAAACTACCCCAACCTATGTGATCCTGGGAGCGAACCTGGCCGGTGGGCGGACCGCCGAGACGCTGCGCGCCGAGGGCTTCGAGGGGCGGGTGGTCCTCCTCGGCGCCGAGCCGGATCGCCCGTACGAACGACCGCCACTCTCCAAGCAGTACCTGCGAGGCGAGTGGCCGCGCGACAAGGTCTTCCTCCAGCCCGCGGACTACTACGACCAGCAGCGCATCGAACTCCGTCTGGGCCTGCGAGCGCGGCAGGTCGACCCCAGCGAGAAGCGCGTGACCCTGGACACCGGTGAGCAGATACCCTACGACAAACTGCTGATTGCCACCGGCGCCGCCCCACGCCGGCTCCACGTACCGGGAGCGGATCTGAAGGGTGTTGAATACCTGCGCGCCTTGGCGGACGCGGATGTCCTTGGTCCCACCCTCCAGCACCGGCCGCGCGTGTTAATCGTCGGCGCGGGCTTCATCGGCAGCGAGGTGGCGGCCTCGGCGCGCCTGCTCGGCTGTCAGGTCACGGTGCTGGAGGCAGCCGCGGTCCCGCTGCTCCATGC
>DATLQX010000352.1:0-20362 GCA_035534995.1 Chloroflexota bacterium
GTGGTTGAAGACGATGCCGCCGTGGCCCGCGGCCTGCAATATCTCCTCACCCAGGAGGGCTGGAACGTCGCGGTGGCGCGCAGCGCGGAGGAGGCGCTGACCCTGATCGCCGACCGAGCGCCCGACCTGGCTATCCTTGACGCGCGTCTGCCGGGGATGAGCGGGTTTGATCTCTGCCGAGAAATGCGCCGGACAATGACTGTTCCTATCATGATGCTGACCGCCAGGATCGACGAGATCGATAAGGTGCTGGGCCTGGAACTGGGAGCCGATGACTACGTCACCAAACCCTTCCAGCCCAGGGAACTGGTCTCCAGGGTGCGGGCGCTCCTCCGCAGGGCCTACGGCGCCCTAGCCGGGGCCGATTCGCGCCAGAGCCAGATCCACGCCGGCGCGCTCCGGATCGACCTGGAGCGGCGGCGCGTCTTCAAGGAGGACCGGCGGATCGACCTGACGGCCACCGAGTTCGAGTTGCTGACCTTCCTGGCCCGTCACCCAGGGATTGTTTTTACCCGAGACACGCTGTTGCGAGAGGTGTGGGACTATGACAACTTTGTTGGTGATGAGAAGACGATTAACGTACATATTCGCCACCTGCGCGAAAAGATCGAGGATCAACCCGATGATCCGGCGCACATTATCACCGTACGTGGGGTGGGGTATAAGTTCGCCGGCTAACGATCACCTCACCTCAGGCGGCGGAGCGACGCCATGACCAGACATTTCTGGGTCGGCTGGCCTCGCCGGCCCTTACGCGCGCTCCGCAGCCTCCAATGGCAGTTGGCGCTCTCCTATGCCGCGATGGCCGCCGTACTCTGCACCTCATTGGGATTCGTGATTATGCAGGTGCTGGGAAGCGTCTTGCTTGAGCAGGATACGCAGGATACGAAAGCGCGAGCGGCGATTGTCGGTGATCTTGTCTACCAGAATCTCAATCATGGCCTCGCCGGCGTACTGACCGAGGCAAGCCAGTACGCGCGAGCCAGAGTGTGCGCTTTCGACTCCAGCGGCAACCAGCAAGGCTGCGACACCACGGGAGAGACCGCGCCGGACTCACGCCACCTCCAGCCTTCGATCGATAGCGAGGTGGCGCCGATTCAGGTACCCATCGCGCCCTATTCGGCGATTGCCGGCGGCCAGCAAAACAGCGTCTTTGGCTACTTAACCATCGACGACCCCCTCACCTATCGCCAGGCCACCCAACACAACGCGCAGGCGGCCATTTTCCGCCTGACCCTCCTTGCCACCGCGATCTCGGCCGGGGCTGGGCTGGTCCTGGGTCGCGGCCTTACCGCCCCCTTGCGCGCCTTGAACGACGCGGCGCGGCGCCTGGGAGGCGGGAATCTGAACGCCAGGGCGCCCGAGGAAGGCGATGACGAAATCGGGGAACTGGGAGCCGGGTTTAATCGGATGGCCTCGCGGATGCAAGAGAGCTTCAGCACCCTGGAATCCGAGCGCGACGCGCTCCGCACCTTTATCGCCGACATGTCACACGAGTTGCGCACCCCGATTACCGCCCTGCATACGTTTGTCGATCTGCTCGCGCACGGCGCCGCCGAGGATGAGGCGGTTCGTGATGAATTCCTGGACGAAAGCGCGACCCAGATTAATCGGCTTGAATGGCTGGTACAGAACTTACTTGACCTCTCGAAGTTTGACGCGGGTCTGGCCGAGGTCCATGTCGAAAAGGTGGACCTGAGTCCTCTGGTGAAACGCTCGGTGGATGAGGCGCGATTGGCGGCCGAGCGGAAAGGTGTCGCCATCCAGTTCTCAACCGCGCCGGCCCCTATCCGGGCGGCGGCCGATGCCAACCGCCTGCGCCAGGCGCTCTCGAATGTCCTCCTCAACGCGGTAAAGTTCACGCCGGCCGGCGGAACAGTCGAGGTGAACCTTCAGAGTGAGCGGAAGGTAGCCACTATAGTGGTGCGCGATACCGGGCCAGGCATTCCCGCCGATGAACTGCCGCATGTCTTTGAGCGCTTTTACCGGGGCCCAAGCACCGCGAACCTTGCCGGCGGCAGCGGCCTCGGCCTCCCGATCGTCCAGTCGATCATGCAAGCGCACGCGGGAGACGTGGAGGTTCATAGCGAGGTGGGCCAGGGCACGGAGGTCGTGCTGACCTTACCCGCCTTGTAGTAGCCTTTGCGTCGTAGGTAGCGACTGCCTGGTTACGGTAATTCGAGGATTGGGTACGCTGTTGAATGACATGTACGGTCATGCCGCGGGATGAACCCCGAGGATCGGGCAGCCAAGGAGACAGCGAGACCATGCACGCCGAGGATCAAGAGGTACCAGTTCCGCTGGATGGAATGCCCTCCGAGGGCTTCCGGACCAACGGGCACACCCAGCCCGTTCAAGCCTGGACCGAACCGACGTGGCAGGCAACGGTGGTGAATCCGCCAATGCTCGCCGGCGCCAAAACTCAGCGGCTCGGCCCCGCGATCGGGGCGCCGAGCGCCCGCGGGGTCACGCCCAGATGGGTGGCCGGCATCGCCGCGCTCTGCCTGGTAGTTGGCGGCGCGGCCGGGGCGGGCGCCGGCGCGCTGGTGAGTCACGAGCAGAGCGGAAATTCGGAATCGGCGTCGGCAAATGCCGTCTCGGCAGTCTCGCGGCCCGCCTCCCTGGAAAGCGGCGACGTCAGTGCTCTCTCGGTGGATGTGGTACGTCGTGTCGGGCCGGCGGTGGTCAGCATTCTCAATAATCAACAGCCAAGCACCAGCTTCTTCGGCACCACCCGGTCGACGAGCGCCGGTTCCGGAATCATCATCGACAAGAACGGTTATATCCTGACGAACTACCATGTCATTGCTCAGGAGCAAAACTTGAGAGTGACGTTCTCCAATGGCACGTCCACGACCGCGACCCTGGTTGGGGGCGATCCCACGAATGATATCGCCGTCATAAAAGTAAGCACGCCGGTCCCGGCGGTAGCCGAGTTCGGCGATAGCAGCCAGACGCGGACAGGCGAGATCGTGATCGCGATTGGGAACGCGCTGGGAGATTTGCAGAACACGGTGACCGAAGGGGTGATCAGTGGGATGGGCCGCAGCCTCCCCAACGGGAACGACCCCACGGGAAACTCCTCCCTGCAGAACCTGCTCCAGACCGATGCCGCGATCAATCACGGAAACAGCGGCGGGCCCCTCGTCAATCTCTCGGGGAGGGTGATCGGGATCAATACCGCCGTTGTGCGCTCGGCCAGCAATGATCCCACGCAAGCGGCGGACCAGGCGCAGGGGCTGGGTTTCGCGATCCCGAGCAACACGGCCAAAGCGGTGGCCGATCGCCTGATCTTCAAAACGCCCAGTCCCTATCTCGGAGTAGATTACCAACCAGTCTCGGCCCAGGTCGCGGGCCTCTATGGGCTGCCGATAGGAGCTATCGTCCTTACCGTGGTGCCGAACTCGCCGGCCGGTAAGGCTGGACTGCGGAAGCAGGACGTGATCACCGCGATTAACGGGCAGCCAATCGATGCCACGCACGATCTGAAAACCGTCCTGGATAGTTTTCATGTCAATGATACGATACGCCTGTCGGTTTTCCGGGGCGGCCACACCTTGAGCATCAGCGCGACCCTGACCACCCGGCCCGGGTAATCGCGGATCGGTCGGATCGGGCCGATCGGTTCGATCCGCCCGATCAGTCCCGCTGATGCGCCCAGCCTATCCCCAGCCGGCTGCCCAGGCTACCCTCTTTCCTGTACAATCCTGTCGTGCCTGCGTCCACACAGCCGCTCACTGGGAGGCTCATGCCGGTATCGCGTCCTCGACGGGGTGACTTTGTACGGGCGACCACGAGCGTGGCGGACACCATTCTCCCTGGCCAGTTACTCACGGCCGAGGGAGGAGGGCGTTTCTGCGCCATTGCTATCGGCACCTGCGGCGCCCTGTGTGCCGGCCTCTTCATCATGACCCCCAACGCGGGTGGTGTCATCGAAGCGCGGCAGGTTGCGGGGGCGCACGGGAACGGTCTCGTTGGGGAGCGGTTGAGCCTTCCCGAGATGCCTGGCGTCTCGGTCGAATTGTTGCGGAAAGCGGCGGCCCGGAAAGAGTCGCTGATCAGCAAGGATCTGCTGGTCCAGGCGATCTGGATGGCTCGCCCCAATTCTCAAGAGGGCGCTACGCCGCCCGCCGCCTTCCTCGTCCTTCAGGCTGCCCCCCGGCAACGGAAGGGGGGGCTCGTCACCGGTGCCTTTACCGGGGTTGATCGACAGCGTGCGCGGGTTATTTGCCTCCTAGCCGCGCTAATGGAGGAGGCGCGCGCGTCGACTTCCCAGAGCGAGGTGCTGACACGTCTCAGCCAGGCGGTTTCCCAGGAGCCGACGGTCGAGGGGAAGCTCAGGCGGATGACCGACTTTCTGAGCGAGGCCACCCAGTCCGATCATGCGTGTCTCTGGTTGCAACCGGCAGGGCATGGAGGGTCGATGCGCCTCCGCGCGGTCAGTGGCGGCCAGGGTGGTCGCGAGGGCCCGGCGGAGTCACCGGCGGCGCTTGAGGCGCTGCAGAACGACCTGCGGCGGATTTCCCGGTTCGACGCACCGGCCGCGGTGGCGCTGAGCGCGCTGCCCTGGCTCAAGGACATTCTGGGAATCGGTCTGGAGGAATTAGGAGAGGCGGCCATCGTCACGCCTTTGCGCCGCAATCAGGATTCCGTGGGGGTGGCGATCAGCGCCATGGCTCCGGGAACCACTGAACATGACGCGGCCACCATGGCCGTGGAACGGATGGGGCTGTTGCGCGCGCTCGCCGATCAAATCGTGATTACCAGTGAGATCGCCCTTACCTCGATTGATGCCCAGGACCGCATCCGCCGCTATTCCTTGTTGGCGGCCATTGGCGAGATCGCCCTGTCCAAGCTGGGGATGGAGATCATGCTCGATGCTATTCTGATGCGGGTACAGGATCACTTCGATGCTACGTCCGTCTATCTCTACCTGCTCGGGAGCGAACGATCCGCTCTGAGAACCCGCTCCGTGCACCGCCCCGAATACGCCAGCGGTTCGCCGTTCATCGAGATGAAGGCCCATCTCATATCTAGTGACAAGCGAATTGGCACCTTGCAGGTACGGCGGCTCCCCGCCTCGCCCTTTTCCGGCCCCGATCACGAAACCCTGGCGCAGGTAGCGGACCAGGTGGCCCTCTCACTCACTACCTCGGCGCGGTATCAGTTGCAGGCGTCCCTGGCCGTACTGGACGCCCTCACCGACCTGCCCAACCGGCGTTCGGCCGAGGCCGCCTTCGATCGCGAGCTGGACCGGGCGCGCCAGGAGCAGGTCTCTCTCAGTATCGCCCTGTTGGACATCGATCACTTCAAGGAAATCAACGATACCCATGGCCATGAGACAGGAGATCGGGTCTTGCGCGACGTCGCCCGCATGTTCAAGGTGCAGGTGCGCGCCACCGATCATGTCTCCCGTTGGGGTGGGGAGGAATTCCTCATTCTCCTCCCGGGCAGCAACCGAGACGCCGCCCAGCGGGTGTGTGAACGGATCCGCCACTCCGCCTCACTGGTCGCGGCCCGCGCCGCCAATGACCAGGTGATCCCGGTCACCGCGTCGCTGGGCGGCGCCACCTTTCCCGCCGACGGCGAGGCCCGCGAGACGCTGCTGGCACGGGCGGACGCGGCGCTCTACCGGGCCAAGGCCGCGGGGCGGAACCGTCTGGTGTGGGCAGAGCACCTCGAATAGAGGATCCAACCTCCCGCGGCATCATGCCGATGGAGGGCTAGCCAAACAAATCGGCTAAAGGATCGTGGGGAACCCCGTTGGACCCTCGCACGTCCATGGCGGTCACCGCGGTCGGCCGGACAGTGGCGAAGAAGGCCTCGTCGTATTCGCGGGTGCGCACGACCACGGGCATCGGCACCGCATGGCCAAGGATCAACGCCTGCTTCTTACTGTCGAGACTGGCCAACACCCCGCGCAAGTGCTCACCCCCGCTCACGCCGGTGAATACCGCCTTGATATCATTTTCCTCGGTGAGCAGAGCGGTCAAACGGGTACCCAACTGCGACGCCACCTCGGGGTCGATGCCGCTCGGCCGTTGGTCAACCACCAGCAAGGTAACGTAGTACTTCCGCATTTCGCGGGCGATCGTGCCGAAGCTCGTGCTCCGGGCTACCCGTGGGCTCAGGAATTTGTGCGCTTCCTCGATCACCAGCATCAATCGTCGCGGTTCATCCGACGCATTCTTGGTGAGGAGATAGGTCTCGGTTTTTTTGATCCACAGATCATGGATATGGCGGGTCAGGAGATTGGCCACCAGCATGTAAACCAGGGGCCGGCGATAACGGCCAAACTCCAGAACAACATGGTCGCCCTTTTCCAGCCAGCCAATCATTTCATGCAACACGCTCTGCGAATCGGAGAGCTGATCTCGGACAAAACCCATTTCCCTAACCTGAGACAGCTTGCGGAAGAGCGCCGAGAGCGAACCTTTGTGAGCGCCCACTTGCTGGGCCACGTTCTCCATCGCGGGCGGCTGGGTTTCCAGCAGTGTACGCAGCCAGTCCTCTCCCCACACGTTGCGTAGCAAATAGCAGGTATCCAGCATGGGACCGGAGAGATCAAGTTCTTCCTCCAGGAGGGCGATGTCGGCGATATCGATCTGATTCAGGCCGACCATCAACTCGCCATCGACCCGCACCCCGCGGGCCCGCGAACTCTCGGGGTCGATCGTGTAGACGTGGACCCGAGAGCCAAAGAGGCGCCGTAGACCGGGCAGCACCTTGCGCTGGCCAATTCCTTCCTCGCTTTGCGTCTCCCAGCCATACTCGGAGTGCATATCAAAGACCAGGGTCGAGGCGATGTCGCGGCTGATCACCCCGGCCAGGAGAATGCGGGTGAGGAAGGACTTGCCCGTGCCGGACTTGCCGAACACGCCATTGCTTCGTTCGGCGATCCGCTCCAGATCGAGGCAGACCGGGATATCCATGTTCAGAGGCTGCCCAATGGCGAAATGACGGTCATCCTCGGCCCCGAACACGCTGGCGAAGTCAGCCTGAGTGGCATCATACACGGGAGAAAAATGCACGGGGATGGTCCGTACCGGTTCAAGATTGCCGGCGCTCGATGCGCCGGGTATCTCGGACTCGCTGGTCCTGGGCAGCATCAACATCGGCTGAATATCCACCACGCCAAAGGTGGCGATATCCTCCAGCATCTCCGCCACCAGGGGATGGGTACGATGCGGTGGGTTCAGCAGCATCCGCTCGCTGGCCATCCCCAACTCCATATCGGTCACCAAACAGAAGAACCGGTTGTCCTGCCCCTCGATCACCATGAAACGACCTACCCGCATGTCCTCCACCGTGGTGCCGTGCTCCAGACGAACGCGGAGTCCCTTGAGGAGGGAGCCGTGCGTGACCATGCCCAAGGGAGCGGGCGCAACCGTCACTGAATCCAAGCGCTCGGTGGTCAATCGGGACGTAAGGCGTGCCGGTTCATTCATCCTCGCTCCTCCTCGGAAGCCAGCAGTTCCAGCACCGCCGAAAGCCGCTCATGGTCGCCCGCCAAAAGGCGGGCCACGGAACGGCCGGCCCCTACCAAATAGGCGCGATCTCCACCGTGGGCTCGATAGGCATGACCAATGGCGGCGGCGATCAGATCCTCGACATGCTCAACGTCGGCCCGCAGCAAGAATCGCAGATAGTGCTGGGAAACAAAGAAATCACGAATATCCGCCTCGCCGGCCTGCCACACGCGCTCGTGAATGCGCGGCGGATGCGCGGGCATTCCCTGCATTGGCGCCCCTTGCGGGCCAAGGAAGCCTACCAAGACGCAACGAAAGGTGGTGCGGAGGACATGACGCAACTGCGGCTGGCGGTCGTAAATATCCACGTCGTCGTCATCGGCGGCCCCCCAGGCGATCGGCATCCTACCTGGTTCGATGCCCGATGTCTCGGCCGCCATGCAGAGCCCGAAATGGCCGGACCCGCCAGGGCCCCGCGTGAGCACCAGACTGCCGAAGGAGGGTGCTTGGTTGAGTTCATAACTCTGCGCCTCGAAATGGGCGGTCGATACCGCGACCACTTCACCCACCGCCACGAGGTCGTCATTCAAACGTCCAGCCCCCGCGCTCCCTTACGCTCCATGTTCCTTCTCAGGGTACTCACAAGGGAATCGCCTGTATACGCGGTTTCCCCCAAAATATTCTCACACCGCGCGCAAATCCTTGCTCAGGCGCTTGAATGATACGGCGCTTTCCAGTCCTTCGCCCACCATCGCGGTCTGGACTAGCCGCCGAAATGCCTCCCGAGCGGTACCGTGGATGACCGCCTGTTCGTGTGCTTCTTGCAGCACCACCGGATACCCACGGCCGCGCGCACACTGGCCATGGATCAGGGACAGTACGCGCGAAAGATGTTCGGAGCCGGTGACCCACCGGGGGATCTCGATCCGCGCTATCTCGTCCTCCAGCTTGAGATAGCAAAAGAGAATGCGGTCGGCGGGCTCGTAGTGTTGGAGTATCGGGGCCAGGCTACGGAAGAGAGCCGAACGCTGGCCGGGCCGAAGGTGAGTCAGCATGCGGGTGTCGTTCAGAACATGCAGGGATTCACACAGCGGCCGCTTCCGTCCGGCGCACCGGGGGCAGCGGCCGCTGGAATGGCCGCACTCGCGGAGAGCTAACAGCGAGACCGAGTTGGCTACTTCCCTACTGTTCGGCCGGCTGATATACCCGCACACCGGCACATCCATGTGCCGGAAACGGGCGAGGGCGCCGGTATAGCGAGCCAATAGGGCGGCTCGGGCACTCCCGCCGCCCTTGCCGCCAAACTCCCATCGCACGAGATTGCCGTCCGTGATCGCGACGAGGTTCTCTCGGTCGCGCCACTCCTCCGCCAGATCGGCGAGGCGTTCAAGCTCGGCGACGGTGCGGAGCATGGCAAGCATCGAGTCGCCCATCTCGCGCTGTTGCCCATCCTCGTCCTCGCCGTAGAGATCATCGTCGTGGAAATAGACGATGGGGCGACTGGAGAGGCAGGCGTGCGGCTCGGCCCCGTAGCTCAGGGCAGCCCAGCCCACATTGATCAGGAGGCAGCGGACCAGACCGTGGCTGTCGGCGTTGATCTGGCTGCCATCGGTGGCGACCACGGCGGAGTCCCGCGGCTCGCCGCGCACCGTGAAGGCGGAGAGGAGGGGTTCCAGCGGCACCGCGAAGGGCCAGATGCCCCCGGTCTCCAGACCCTCGAGATAGGCTTGCGCTTCCTCGGAGCGGGTATGCCAGGTCCGTAGGAGATCGGTGGCAAACCCTGGTACCTCGCGCATCCGGGCCGCCTGGGCCGCCAGGGCGCCGGCCATGGTCCGCACCTGTGAACTGGCGGCCAGCACATCGAGCGCCATCGGCATTCCTCCAACCCGGTTCCGTCACGCGTATCGAGACTCCAACACTAGCAGAGCCTCTGGGGCCGCGCAACCAACCCATCCACGGGCCACGATCCGAAAGTGATCCCGATCCTGCGCTGAAAAGCGCATGGAAGTATGATTGTCGGCTAAAGCCAGGTCTACGGGATGCGCTGAACCGACTTTAGTCGGCCCGTCTTCCCTCGCATCCGCTTTTAAGCGGAGGATCCAGATGAAACTACGCCGCCTGGTCGCGCGGGCCCAGTTCACGCCGCGCGTCGCCCGTTTTCTCCAGTCGGGGGCGGATGTATTCCACCATGGCCGGGTAGAGGGCCAGAAGCGTGAGAGGGAGGAAATAGGAATACAGACTGCGCCAGGCGAAAAAGAGACCAAGAGGGGCTAACACTAAACCGGTATTGGGGTGCTGCCGGCAGTTCTTCCAATACAGGACCAGACTAGCGCCGACCCCAAGCGCCTCCAGACCGCCATAGAGCCACCGAGGACCAAGAGGAAGGGCCCAGGCGCCGCCGGCGGTGCTCGCGGCCACGATGCCGGAGCCGCGAGCGAACATGGGATCGCGCATCGGGCCGAGCACGCCGGCGAACCACTGGCCGGGTGAGTCCACCATATAGGGCACGTTCGTGCCCAGGAAGACCACCCCGATAATGCCAAGCCGAGTCAGAAGCTCGCGCCGGCCCTCGGTTCGCTCGATCAGAATGGCATAGAAGATGAGGAAGAACCAGGCTTGCTGCCGCGAGGCCACGGCGAGGCCGAGCGCGAGCGCGGACAACCAGCGGCGGTCGCGCGTCACCCATGCCACCATGACGAGCAGCGCGTAGAGCGCATCGGTGGCGCCTGACTCGATGGTTGGCCACAGGGCCGCGTTTGCCGCCAACACGACCAGGGTCAGCTTGCGGGCGATCCGGTCGCGGGCCCGCCAGAGGACAAGGAACACGATCCCCAGATAGAAGGCAAGAAAGATGAGACTCAGATCCTCAATGTGCAAGGCGACTGCCAGGGCGGGCACCAGGAACGACGCGGCGGGATAGCTGTAACTGGATTCGAACTCGGCGGGAAAGGCCCAGTGATGGACCACTGCCTCCTGATACTCGGAATCGAGTTGGGTCCGATTGGGGTAAATGCGAATATGCTTGAAGGCGCCGGCCTGCAGGGGAGTCGTCTTCGGGCCTTGCATCCCGTTCTCCTGTAAACAGGGGATTACCCGAAACGTACGATACGGATTCCGACCGGCCAGGAATGAATCCACGGCGCAACTGGTGACCGTTACGGCGTCGTTCCCATAATGATGGGTGCCGAGCGCGGCCGGATACGGCGAGATTCCCTGCACATCAATCACCGTGAGCGGCACGGCAATCACCATGGCCGCGAAGGCGAATGGCCGGTAATGTCGCGAGAGCCAGGCTGGGATGGTGGAACGAACCGCGAGATACAGGCAGCCCAGGGCAATCACCAAGGCCACCATCTGTACGTCCTGCACCGTGCTCAGGTTGGGCAAGCGATCCATTCGCGGGAGAAACAGGGTATCCGCGAGGTGGAACACCCAGATCAGCGGCGGGATCGGCGGTAAGCTGCGATCCGGGACTAGGTGAATAAAGGTGACAGCCCGCGCCGCCGTCATGGCCACCACGCCGAACAGGAGGAGCACGAACCGCGAACCTACGTCGGGCCCACCAAAACGAGAGTCGGCGATGCGGCGCCAGATTCGCCGTGATTGGCGAAGTATGCGCGCCAGCAGGAGGTATACGAACCCGCCCTCATCCGGCATCTGTCCCGTCACCCCCGCCAAACCCTGTCAATACGCAGCGATCATTGTACCGGCCAGGATCGCGAACCGAGTGGCCCCACGCATGATATAAGGACCAGGCCACCCGCGCGCCGAACGGCTCTATCCGGGATCGCCATCAGTGATCGTGGCGCAAATCGCGCCGTTTGTCCAATCGCGGGATTACCCGTCTCTCAAAGTGCGGACGAAGCGAATCAATTCCTGGCCAGGGCGGCAAGGAAAGGGACGTCCAGTTCTTGCTTGCGGGCAACTTGTGCGCTAGGTATCTTCAAGTATGGATGGCCTGGAGCCGTCGCCCTTTTCACGCCGTTTGCTCATTCCTGGGGCCCGGGTAAACTCGAATACGGTGGGCGCGCGAGACGCCAGCCATTCGCTTTCATAAAGCGGGAGGAGCGCAACCCAACATGTCCATGGATAATCGCCGGGGCCCCAATTCGCCCAATAAGTCTCCCCAGCAGAAGCGCCCACAGGGCGGTGTCCGAATCTCGCTCATGTGGATCATTCTCCTAGGGATTGCCATTCTGGGCAACGTTATCGTCGCGCCCCTCTTTGGCAGCAGCTCCGGCAGCCATACCGAGATCCCTTACAGCACATTCAAACAGGAGGTAAGCCATAACCTGGTCGCCTCCATATCCACCCAGACGGATCTGATAACGGGCCACTTCACCCGGCCAGTGACCCTGACCGCGACCGACGGGAAGCCGGCAACCATATCGGATTTCACCAGCCGCATGCCCACCTATACCGATAACAACCTAGGTCCGCTCCTGGACAGTCATCGGGTTGAGGTGACCGCCAAGCCGGGAGATAATACCAGTCCGCTCCTCGGGCTGTTGTTCAGCTTTGGCCCGGCAATCTTGATCATCGCCGGTATTTACTACCTGAGTCGCCGAGCCTCGAATCAGCAGCAAGGCATTTTTGGCTTCGGGCGGAGTCGAGCCCGCCTGTATGACAAGGAGAGCCCTCGGACAACCTTTGCCGATGTCGCCGGGGTTGAGGAATCCAAGGACGAGTTGATCGAAATCGTGGACTTCCTCAAAAACCCGGCCAAATATCAGCGGCTCGGAGGCACGATCCCCAAGGGTGTCCTCCTTATTGGCCCTCCGGGCACCGGGAAAACCCTGCTCGCGAAGGCGGTGGCCGGGGAAGCCAATGTGCCCTTCTTTAATATGAGCGCCAGCGAATTCGTGGAAATGCTGGTGGGCGTTGGGGCAAGCCGGGTCCGCGATCTGTTCGCCCAGGCCAAGGCAAACGCCCCGTCGATTATCTTCGTGGATGAGCTGGACGCGGTCGGAAGGCAGCGGGGCGCCGGCCTGGGGGGCGGCAATGACGAACGCGAGCAGACCCTCAATCAGCTTCTCACCGAAATGGATGGCTTCGACGGCCGCCAGGCGGTGATTGTCCTGGCCGCCACCAACCGGCCGGATGTACTGGACTCCGCGCTTCTGCGGCCTGGCCGTTTCGACCGTCGAGTGACCGTGCAGCGTCCGGATCGGGCGGGACGCGAGGCCATCCTGCGAGTACACACCCGCAACGTGCCCTTGAATCCCGAGGTGAACTTGAGCGAGTTGGCGCAAATTACCCCCGGCCTTGTGGGGGCGGAACTGCGGAATCTGGTCAACGAGGCAGCCCTTCTGGCGGCGCGCAAAAATCGCGATAACGTGACCCAGATCGACTTTTCCGACTCGATGGAGAAAGTGATCCTCGGGGTTGAGCGGCGGATCATGCTGAACATTGAGGAACGCCGACGGGTTGCCTATCACGAGGGCGGCCACGCGGTGTTAGGGGTGCTCATCCCCGAGGCCGATCCGGTGCGGCGCGTGACCATTGTCCCGCGGGGGCAGGCGTTGGGCGTGACCTACCAGATGCCGCTTGACGATCGCTACAACTACTCCTTTGGCTATCTCCAGGCGCGGATCATCGGCGCCCTGGGTGGTAGGGCCGCCGAGGAGATTGTCTTCGGCACCATCACCTCCGGGGCGGAAAACGACCTCAAACAGGTGACCGATATCTCACGCCAGATGGTGACGAAGTGGGGGATGAGCCACACCCTTGGCTTGGTCGCCTACGGCGGCTCGGACGATGAGGTGTTCCTGGGTCGTGAACTGGCCACTCAGCGGAATTACAGTGATGAGACAGCCGGCAAGATCGACGAGGAAATCAAGCGGATCATCGACGACTGTTACAACATCGCGCTGGAGACGCTGCGGACGAACCGCGCCCGCCTAGACGACATCGCCAATGCCCTGCTGGAGCGGGAATCGCTGGATGAGAAAGAGATTCTCAAGGTGCTGGGAGTGGACGCGCACGGCCAGAACGGCCATATGCCGGCGGACAACGAGCCGACCCCGATCGCCGGGGCGACCATCGCCGGCGGCTAGGGAGCCCGCGGGGACCAGTGGATTATGGGAAAGGGCGTCACCGTGGTGACGCCCTTCCGATTTCAGGGAACAGATCGGTCCGATCCGTCCGAATCAGACCAGGAGGTCAGCGGCCCGCCTTGCGTCGAACCCGTCGTGGACGATGCTCCGGAGGGCGCGAATCATCGCGTCGGCGTCGGGGCGCTGGAAGACGTTGCGGCCAAAGACAATTCCCCGTACCCCCGCCCGCATGGCGTTGGCGGCGATGTCGAGAACCGCGCGCGCGTCATCCAGACGGGGACCGCCGAGGAGAACCAGCGGCACCGGGGTGCGCCGCACCAGGGTGGCAAGCGCATCCTGGTCGGCCACGTAGGGGCCTTTGACCACGTCCGCCCCCAACTCAACCGCGATCCGGCAGGCATTGGCCACGAGCTTGGGATCGGCGCGGTTCGCCTCTGGGATGGCCGCGCCCCACAGCACCGGCTCAACCATCAGCGGCATCTCCGAGACCTCGCACTCGCGGGCCAGTGAGGCCACCAGCCGAAGATTCTCCATCTGCACCGCTGGCTCGATTCCCCACACCAGCAACACCTTCACGCACTCCACGCCCATCCGCAGCGCGTCTTGCACCGAGGCAATCAGGGCATAGGCGCGCACCTCGCCGTCCGCGCCCGGCACGCTGGAGAGGAGCGGCAGATCGATGGTGAGGACGCGGGCCGGGGCGGTGCGACGCGCGAACAGATCGGCGGTGTCGCGGGCGATCCCAGGACTGACCAGGGTGGCGTCCACCCCAAGCCCCTCCAGCCGCTCCAGCAAGCGGCGGGGCTCCTCTAGACCGGCTACGGCGCCGAGATTCAAGCCGTGATCGGCGGGGACGATCAGGGATCGTCCGCTCGCCGCGTTGAACAGGCGGCCAAGCCTGACCTGTTTTCCACTCATTTCCTTCTCCTTCTCCATTGTGGCGGTTTTAGGCTGATCATACTTGACGTGCCCACTCAACCGAAGTCAGGGTGAATTATCAAGAATTGCGCGCTCCTAAACCGGTGGCTCTCACCGCGGCATTGATTTGGCTCGCGCACCAAGCTATGGTACCAGGGAGGCACCGGTGAGAAGATCCGCCAGTGGGGGGATACGCGCGGCCCCTCCCCGGCTGCCAATTGCCAGCCCCGCCGCCAAGTTTCCCGCCGCGCAGGCGGCGTGGGGATCTCGTCCTTCCAGCAGCGCCGCCAGAAGCCCAGCCAGGAATATATCTCCCGCCCCCGTGGCGTCCACTACCTGGACGGGCCGGGCGAGAATCGATACCGCCTCCCCGTCCACCAAAAGCACACTTCCCAGGGATCCGTGCTTGATCCCCAGGATCGCGGGGCCGCCGCTCCGCGCCAGATCGGCGAGGGCGTCGGCCGGAGTCGAGCAACCCGTGAGTTCCTGGGCCTCGCGCCAACTGGGGAAGAATACATGGAGGAATGGCAAGCACCGATCGAGGAGGGCGCGGGTGTGGGTTTGCGGGCCGGCGGTCTCCAAAACCAGGAGCGCCTCGGTCTCCCGTCGCAGCCGCGCCAGGAGCACGGGGAGATAGGGGTCAAGGGCGGGCAACTCACCAAGGTAGCCCAAAACGATCGCCCTGGCCCGGCGGAGGGCATCCCAGTTTCGCTCAAGATCGTCCAGGGCAAAACGCGAGTTCGCGCCGGGAGCGATGTGGAAGGTCCGCTCGCCATCAGCGTCCACGCAGACCAGGACGGTCGAGGTAGGGCAATCAGGCTGCCGGAGCAGGCGATCCACCCGGAGGCCAGCCTGGGCCAATTCGTCAAGAATGACCGTGCCCACTGCATCATCACCCAGGCGGCCCAGAGCGAGGGTCGGCACGCCCATCCGCGCCAGCGCCATTCCCGTGTTACTGACCAGGCCGCCGGCCGCCACCCGCACTTCATCCACATGGCGCAGGCCACCGGGATTGTCGGGGCGCACGGGACAAAACGGACGTACCCGCACATCCGCCACCAGGGTACCGGCCACCACCACCAGCGTATCGATCATGGCCCTTCGCGCTCCCTCCGCCCATGGGGCCTGCCCCGATTATGATAGCAACCAGACATTGGCGCGTGGGCGAGGCTCTGGTATCGTCCAGGGTGAAGGAAGCGAGGGGACGACGCATGGAACTGGCCCGGATGACCGTATATGACCTGGTGGGTGGGGAGCAGCCCTTCTTCGACCTGGCGACCGCCTTTTACCGACGCATCGACCGCGAGCCGGCGATTCGCGACATGTTCCCCACTCACCTAGCTGGGCCGATCGACCGCCTGGCTCTGTTTTTGATTCAGTACTTCGGTGGTCCCGGCACCTACAGCGAGAAGCGTGGCCATCCCCGCCTCCGCATGCGGCACATCCCCTTCCGGGTTGATCGGGCGGCGCGGGACATATGGGTTGGGCATATGCTGGCCGCCATCGACGAGGTGGAAATTGCCGAACCGGCTCGGAGCGCGATGCGGGAGTATTTCGAGCGCGGTGCGACCTTTATGATCAACGTGGAGGACGAGGAAGCGGCACCGGCTCAGGGGACTTCCTGACTGGCGACCACCCAGTGTCCGGCGCCCCGCTTCCGGAACAACTCCTCGTGCCGGAACAAGGTGGTGGTCACTTCCTCACGGGTCGCCTGGGTGCCTCGCTCGCTCAACCAGGCCAGCATCTGGGTGGTATTGAGGGCACGGCCCTGCACCGTGAGCGCTTCCAATAACAGATGCGCCAGATCAGGAGTGCCACTCTCTCCCCCCTTCGCGGGTGAGGTCGGCGGAGTCGCCTGGGCGGCGGCCTGCCCATTGTCATTTGGATCGCTCATGGGTTCGGCCCCGAAGAGGCTCCCACTGTCCGCCACTGGGACGCCGGCTTCGCGCCCGCGCCCGCGGGCGGCTGGAGCGGCACGGCGAGACGCGGCCAACAGTGCTCCCAACTCCGGCCAGTAGGTGGTGACCTGATCGATCCGCGGGCCAGCCAGGTTCTCGATGGCACTCCGCGTCTGCCGCAGGGAAAGGAGATCGCTCAGGAGGGCCGCGAGGGTTTGCAGTTCCTCGGGCGTGCATTGGGCGGGTGGGCGGCGCATAAGTGGTGAACGCTGGACCCGGTCGATCAACCCGTCCAGGAGCCCTACGAGCACCGGAGGCTCGCTCCCCGCCGCGCTCTGCCCTTCCCGCGAGACTGCCATTCGGATTCTCCTCCCCCGCGACTGCCCATTACGTACTACTCTGCCCAGTATAGTGTTTTCAGGCATTGAGAAGTTGGACTGGAGGATCGCCGATGTTTCAACCGGATCTCTTGCGGGGGAAAGTTATTTTAATCACGGGCGGCGGCACCGGCCTGGGCCGGGCCATGGGCGAGCGATTTCTCTCCCTGGGCGCTAGCCTGGTTATCGCGGGGAGGCGGGAAAACACCTTGCACGAGGCGGCGGCGGCGATGAGCGCGTCGGGCGGCGACGTGTTGCCGGTGGTCTGCGACGTGCGCGATCCGGAGCAGATACGGAAGATGGCGGACTCGACCTGGGATCGCTTCGGCAGGCTGGATGTTCTGGTCAACAATGCGGCCGGAAACTTCGTCAGTCCCACCGAACGGCTGTCTCACCGCGCCGTTGACGCGGTGCTCAACATTGTCTTGCACGGCACCTTTTACTGCACCCTGGAGGTAGGCAAGCGGTGGCTCGATGCCGGCCTGGGCGGAGTGATGCTGAATATCGTCGCCACCTATGCCTCCTCGGGTTCCGGGTCGGCCTATGTCGTGCCATCGGCGGCCGCCAAGGCAGGCGTACTGGCCCTCACCCGATCCCTGGCGGTGGAGTGGGGCCCGCGAGGGATCCGGCAGGTAGCGATTGCTCCCGGTCCCTTTCCCACTCCAGGGGCCTGGCAACGCCTGGTCCCGTCCCTGGCGAGCGGTCAAGCCAGGGGCGAGGATACGGTGCCGTTAGGCCGGTTTGGCGAGCACGGTGAACTGGCGGACCTGGCTGCCTTTCTCATTTCCGACCACGCGGCGTATATCAACGGCGAGGTCGTCACCATTGACGGGGGAGAATGGCTGCAAGGAGCGGGCCAGTTCAGCCGTCTGCGTGCCTTACAGTCGGATCAATGGGATGACATGGCGAGGCAGGCCCGAGGAGCCGCGAAGCCTAAGGGAGAGTAGAGCTACCCAGTTCCTGCCAGAGATAGGCGGCGGCGCGGGCACCTCCATGAAAGCAATCAAGATTGAAACGCTCGTTGGGCGCGTGCGCGTGACTGTCGGGCAGCGAGACGCCAAGCATCACCACGGGAGCGTGGAGGTGCGTATGGAAGCTCATCACCACCGGAATAGACCCGCCGGATCGGATGAAGACCGGGGCCTTGCCGAAGGCACGCTCAAGGGCGCGCCCCGCCGCCGCCATCGCCGGGTGCTCGCGGTCGGCCAGCCACGGGAGGGCGCTCCCGGCGAGTTGGGCAAGCGAAAGCCGCACCCCAGGCGGACATAGGTCGCGCAATTGATCTTCCAGGAGGGCGGCGATCCGCGCGGGATCTTGATCGGGAACCAGGCGGAAGCTCAACTTCGCCCCGCCGCTCGCGGGCAGCACGGTTTTGCTGCCGGGCCCACTGTAGCCGCCCCAGATGCCATTAATGTCCAGGCTGGGGCGCGTCCAGACACGCTCAAGGCGGCTATAGCCTTCCTCCCCATCCAGGGCGTCCAGGCCAAGCTCCGCCTTCAAGGCGTCCTCGTCGTCGCCCAACGATTGAATGGCCAGTCGTTCCTCGTAGGGAATGGTGCGTACATCATTGTAAAAGCCGGGCAGCGTGATCCGCCCATGCCCGTCCTTCAGGCTCGCCAATAGGGTGACCAGAGCTTGCAGCGGATTGGGCACCGCGCCGCCATACCCCCCGGAATGGAGATCGGTGTTGGCTCCCGTGACCTCGATCTCAAAATAAGCCAGCCCACGCAAACCATAGTTGAGGGCCGGCTGCCCGACCGCGAACATGGAGGTGTCCGAGATCACCACCGCGTCGCATTGCAGATCGGAGAGGTGGGCCACGATCGCCGGATCGAGATTTGGGCTCCCGATCTCCTCCTCTCCTTCCACGATCATTTTGATATTTATTGGGAGCCGCCCATCCGCTTGCAGGAGGGCGCGAATGGCCACCAGATGCATGTAGACCTGGCCTTTATCGTCGGCGGATCCCCGCGCGTAGAGGTTGCCGTCTCGGATCGCCGCCTCAAACGGCGGGCTCTCCCACTGGTCGAGCGGCTCGGCCGGTTGCACGTCATAATGGCCATAGATCAGGACGGTCGGCGCGTTCGGGGCGTGCAGCCAGTCGGCATAGACGACAGGATGGCCGGCGGTTTCCCAGATTCGTGCGTTCTCCAGGCCGGAACGCCGGCACTCCTCGGCCAGCCAGACGGCGCAGTCGCGCGTTTCACCGGCCAGGCTGGGGTCGGTGCTGACGCTTCGCCAGCGTAGAAAATGGCTGAGGCCGGCCACTGCCTCTTGTTGACCCTCCGCCAGAATGTGCTCCACCGAGGATGTCATGTTATCCGTCCTCTATCACCCAACTGCCACCGGCGTCATGGCCGGCAACGCCCGCCTCCTGGCTATCAAAGATACAGCGCCAGGGGAGAATTGAGCTAACGCCCGCGTATCGCTCATGAAGGCGCCGGTCTCGGTAGCCCTAAATGGTGCATGACACACCCTTTCTTGCACTGCTTACCCTTGACCCTTAAGGCTCAGGTAGGCCAGCATATAAGAAGTGGTCGCGAACGGCCGCCCAGTTTCCGCGCACCGTGTGCTCTCCGGCCAGGCACATACCGCGCGGTCTGACCCCCGATCAGCAGAGAGGGACTCCGCGCGATGTTACTTTCCAGAATACGGCATGTCTTACCATTGGTCTTGCTCCTCGCCCTGTGCGCGGCTTTTGTACCTGGCTTGCAGGGAAGAGTGGCTGCGACAAACCCGATTCTCATTCCGATCGGTGCCCAATCTCTTGGCGGTACCTCGTATTCCCAGACCCTGCCACCCGGCCCAAATTCCTATGTCCAGGTGAACGGCTACGGTTTCGCGGCATCGTCCCCAGTAACAGTCGCCTCCAACATGGTGGATCCGGCCGCGAATGTTACTACCGATGGGAGTGGAAATTTTACGTCCTATTTCCCGATCAACTCCAATCCTACAGCCACGTATGGTTTCTCCGTGTCCGGGGCCGCCGGGACGGCCAGCATGAGCCTCAACCTTACGGTTTCCGGCGCTGGGACCGGAGGCGGCATCTGTGGAGCTAACGTAGGGGGCGCGTTCCTCTCCGTGAGTCCCAGCACGGCGGCGGCGGGGAGTGTCGTCACCTTTAGCGGCTCGGGCTACGCACCCGGCGCCACCGTCAACTTTACCCAGGGGGTCCCATCGCAGGTCGTCTCCGCGTCTGGTACTTTCAGCATTCCCAACACCATCAACTCGGGGACGGCCGCCGGCACCTATGCCGTAACGGGCACGGATACGTCTGGTCGTTCCGCATGCACGCAACTGGTGGTGAGCGGCACCTCAACCGGCAGTGCCACCCTTACCGTCAACCCATCAACTACCGTAGCGGGGCAATCCATCTCGATTTCGGGCTCCGGCTTTAACACCGGTGGGACCGCCACGATAAGCGGACCTGGCATCTCAACTACCACGATTGCCCTCGCATCAAACGGTACCTTTACGACGAGCCTCGCAACGCTCGCGAACACCGCCAGCGGCACCTATACGCTGTCGGCGTCGGACAGCACGCACACGGGGACGACTTCCTATAACGTGACCAATATTTCGGGAGTTGCCGCCGTGACTTCCAGTGCGAACAACGTGGCCCCTGGTACGGCGGTTACCTTAAA
>DATLQX010000353.1:0-4427 GCA_035534995.1 Chloroflexota bacterium
CGTCTCGCCGCGTCCGGTATGCAGGGGAAAGGAGAGGACAAACGGCGCCCAGACGCGGAGATTGGCGCCGATCGGGACTGTCCGATTGATGACCGCCAAATACCCATTGACGCTCACCGTTGGCGTGCCGTCTATGCTGCAGGCTTGGGCGCCGGCCGTTTGCGTGGCAAGCATGACGCAGGCCGACACGGCCAGCATCCTGAGTAACCGTTTCATAGGTCTCCTCTTTCCGGTGCGAATCCACGCGGCCCTCGCCTGGGCACCAGTCGCCTTTTAGCCTAACGTCATAGGCTTCGTCCGGCAAGGGAGATCTTAGCCGGGACTCTGGGAGGAATCGGCGCGCTGATTTAGATTTCCTGTTGCAGCCGGTAGACCGCCAATAAGAAGCTGACCAGGATCAGCACATGGACGGTAGTGCACCATTCACAGATCTTGTGCAAGCGCACGATCTCCGCGTACACCAGATAGAACACTGCCAGTAACCCCAGGACGCCCCAGATAGCGTGGGCAACGGCCAGGCGTCCAGGAGCCCATCCCTGGCCGCGCCACGCGGCCAGGGCAAGGCCGCCATTGACGACGAACCAGAGGATACCCGGCAGGGTGATCGGCAGTTGTGTGCCGGGTATCACGGAATACTGACTGGTCGTCACGGCCGCGCAATCAACGAGGCCGCCCTTCGTGCATGCCAACGGCACACCCGCGTAATGCACGCTGGTGAGATAGGCGGCGATGGCCAGTCCGACCACTGACAGGATCAACTGGACCACCGTTTCCGGCTCCTCGCGGATCCCGGAGAGCAGCCGCGAACGAGCCCCGCCCAGCGGGGTGGTGGTTCCCTCCTGGCCCACGGTCATCGGCGCCTCCTCGGGGTTAATGCGCTAGCGTCCGCTGGATGGTTTTGATCGCGGGCACCTGGCAGGAGGCGGCCGGCTGGTTGTGGGTCAGGGTGCAGATGGCGGCGGTTTCGTAGTTGGCATTACCAATGATCGCCTGGGTAATCGGATCGTTCGCGTTTTTCAAGGCGGCGGCGATCTTCGTCCAATCCGCCCCGGCCAGGATGTTGGGATCGAAGCCGCCGGCCGAGGTACTGCCGGCGCCGTTCGCGTATTTGCCCGCGAAGTCCAGAAAGGGAAACCCATTATTACCCAGGGTCGAGAAGAGTTGCTGTTGCGCGGCGGTCATCGTCTCAAGCTGATTACCGCTCCGATCTTCGTTTTCGATCGGTAGGAAGGCGAGGTACTTGCTGGTGTACGTGCTTCCGCCGTGGAACGTAAAGGTGGCGATATCGCCATCGGTCGTTGCCGAGCGCATATAGTGCAGGTTGGAGAAGGTGCCGAACCGGCTGAGCGCGTTGACCAGGCTCCAGCGATTCGCCGCGCAATAGGGGCAATACTCGGCGCCAATGTAGAGTAGCTCGGGTTTACCGCCGCTGGTCAGCGTAGGCCCGGAGATGGCGCGCAGCGGGGTCCGCAGGCCGCCGGTGCCGACCGCTGAGATGACCGAGGGCGATACCGCGGTGACTTCCCGTACCAGGGAGGCCGGGACAACCTGGCCAATCGGCCCTTCCGACCCGCTCTGGTTGGCGGCGACGATGAATACCACGACAGCGATCACTACCACCGCGACCGTGCCCACAAGCGGCAAGGGACCACGCCACCAGGGCCGCTTGACCCGCCTACGCGACCGCCGCGAATGCTGACCACCGCGCGACTGCTCCATGCCCGTGGCGCGCGCTCGGCGCCGCTCGGCTCGGGTAAAGGATGCGTTCGGTTCGCCACCGGCGGCAGGCTGGCGGGGACGCCGTGGAGAGGCAGTCCCCCTGGATGGTGGGTTCTCCTGCCGTGGAGGCTCAACAGTACGTCGCGTTCTTCCTTCAGCCATGTGCCGACCCTTCCCGATGGTGTGCCAGGTTTGCCTGTGTAGCTCGTGCGCCGGGACTTCAGGTTCCCTGGTCGCCGGCGTCGTTCAGCTTACCCCTCCGGAGGTACGCCCACACGGAATAGATGAGGAGCGCGGCAAGGACGCCGGTTACCAATCGCCCCAGCCAACTAAACGCGACGTTGAGTCCTTGCAACAGATGGTAGCCGAGATTGGCTTGCCAGAGTTGGCTCGCGGGCACTACATGCACCAACACGCTATCGAAGAGGAGCCATTGGGCGCGCGACGCCGCGTAGGCGTAGACCTGGATCAGGTAGTCGCCGCTCCGGGCCCACTGGTGCGTCACCGACATGCCGCGGACTACATGCCCGTCCCCCAGCCGCCAGCGGAAAGGGGACGCGAGCAACGCCGCCGGCAGGCTGCGCACGAGATCCGACCGTGCCTCCTGGAGAGAGACGGGTGTCCCGATCGCGTACGCTTGCGCGAAGCGAAACGGGGCCCACGGCTTACCAGGGCTTGGCTGACTGGTGGACAGAATCGCCGACTCCCCATTGGCGCTCACCGAGGCGACGTTATCGAGCGTGCATGCCTGTGCGACCGAGGGGACGAGCAGCAGCGTACAGGCAAGGATGAAGAGCAGCGAACAGCCTAAGGCTCGCATATGGGCCTCCGTTTCGCGGCGGTGTTTTGGCTTAGAGACCCGGCAGCCAATTCAACCAACCTTGGTGGGTGCTCGAAGCCAGCGCGCGCACGCTCTGGGTGAGCGGATCGGGAGTAAAGGGCACCATGTCCGCGACGCGGACATACTGATCCGGACCAAGCACATAGAGAGCCGCGGTATGCAGGATGTCCTTGGGGGTAGGCTTGACCCAGATCCCATAGTCACTCCACACCTTGGCCAGTTGACCGGGGGCGCCGAAGAGCCAATGCCAATCACCGGTCCAACCCGACTTCATGGCGAACGCCGCCGCGCTGGCTGGTGAGTCGGTGTAGGGGGCCACGCTCACGATCAACAAGGTCAGAGGGACTGAAGGGCCAAGCTTTCGCTGGACATAGGTCAGCTCTTTTCCGATCACCGGGCAATCCTGGGTGCAATGGGAATCAAGGAAAGTCATCACCACCACCCGGCCATGAAACGATTGTGGTCCCATGAGCCGTCCAGTTTGGTCCGCCAGGAGAAAGTTGGGCGCCCACTTGCTATGGTCGGGGATCACCACCTGGCCGCTCAAAGGAGCGGTGGTTTGGGCGGAGGCGTGCAGCGCCAGGCCGGCCAACAGCACGACGCACAGGACGCACACGAGCAAGAGATGCAACCTCAGTGGGTAGGATCGTCGCTTCCGCTCCATGGGCTCCTTCCTCCGTGCCGCTGAATCAGTCCCCAGGGTACTCCACATGCCATGGGCAGGCAATGGTACGGCGCCGTTACGGGGCTACCTCGTCATCTTCCCGCGGAAGCATGCCGCGCGCCGCCACGAACAGCCCAGCGACGCAAACCAAACCAGCAGCGCCCGAAAGACCCACCACCAAAGGGCGCCGATTTCCCGTGAGCAGCCCGCTATCAGGGCCGGCGCCGGCCTGGACCATGATCCCCGGCGCCACATGTAGTTGCGCGCTGTCGAATTGCACCCAACGCCTGGCGCTGGGCTCGTAATACGCTACCCGCACTTTATACCAGCCCTGCCGCGCATACTGGTGAGTCACCGAGAGGCCAGTCGCGGTGCCGCCATCTCCCAGGCTCCAGCGGAACGGGGTCTGAAAGGCCGCCGCGGGCAACGATGTCCGCAATTTGCTCGGATCCTCGGCCAGCACCTGCGCGCTGGCCGGCGACGCATCTCCCAGTGAGAAGGGAGCCCACCAGGCGAGATCGCGCGCGTTGGGCGCCGAGCGGGTGGGCCAGGCCAGACCGCTATTGAGGGTCATGGATGCCCGCCCATCGATCGTGCAGGCGGCGGCGGGGCGCGCGGCCATAGCCGCTCCCCCCAAAAGGCCAAGCCCCGAGAGGGCGATCAGCCGGAGCCGCCGCTTAGCGCACATGAAGCAGCGCGGAGTCGAACTCATACCACTGTTTGTAGGAGCTGTAATAGGCGTAGACTACCATCTTATACACCCCCGCGCGCTTATAGGCATGGTGCACGGTGTCCCCATTGGTCGTGGTACCGTCGCCAAAACGCCACTGCCATGGATGACCAAACGCCTGGGGCAGGAGCGACTTCCGCAGATCGGCCACGTTTTCGCGGAAGGTGACTGTTTGTCCCGTCCGGTAAGGAGCAACGAAGACAAATGGAGCCCAGCGACCCAGGGTGCCGTAGGTCGCGCGCTGCGTATTGCGATGGGCCAGGGCACCGTTGCCGGAGAGTGAGGGAATCCCATCGATCCCACACGCGAGAACCGGACTGGCCGCGTACAGAGCCACCGATGCCGCCACCGCGGCCACGCCAATTCGTCTCTTTCTCACGTATCTCTGTCCTTCCTGGCCAACGCCGCGGCGGTCGCTCTATGCTGTACTGCCAGTATAATCCCTCTACCCGGATTGTCGCCAGGGTTCCGCT
>DATLQX010000354.1:0-3475 GCA_035534995.1 Chloroflexota bacterium
TCAGACTTCGGGCCCGTGTCACCCGTTGCTCCACGCCGCCGGGGGACCGAGACAAGACGCACAAATTAGACGGCGGGGGCTCAGTCCGGTACGTCTCGCCACACTTGAATGTCTGCCATAGTCGGTCCCAACCCGTGCGTCCAGCGCCCTTCACCACTCTCTTGGTGCTCTTACGATACTAGCGTCCAACAGCTGAGTGCAAATAGTGGGTCAAGCAAATTGTGGCTGAGCGTCAGACGATGTCATTAAGCGGCAATGGACACGCTGGTCTCGAATCCGTTACGCCGCGCGAAGCAGTTGAACGCAGCGAGCGGTGCGGGCGGCAACGAGGTCAACCAGCCGTCCAGGTAAGTCACGCTTCAGGGACACAATGTCCTGAGCCGAGGCCGCGGACGCGAAGGCATCGGGGGCGCGTAGCGCCAGGGTCTCCACCCGCGCTACTGTCGCGTCGGCATCAATAGCCAACTCGAGAGCAACGTCTCTCCACCGGTTGCGATGCGGGAATACGCGGTAGTCGCCTCCGAGCTTCATCGCGAAGCGAAGCTTCTTCTCATGCATGCCGTAGGGAAGCGCGGACGCGATGTCGTAGAGGGGCGCCAGACGAATCTGGTCGGCGGCGAGGAGCAGCGAATAGTTCTTGGCGTGGGCGTCCGTGCCGGCGATAAGCCAGTTCCAGGCGAGTGCGTCGACGAATCGCCAGACCGCGTCGGCGGCGACGCGGCCCGGCATGGCCCGCCGAAAGACGCTCACGATATCCGTAGGTCCAGGGCCTCCCTCGTTTTGATACTTGCGCGAGGGAGGAATGCCGAGTGCTTGGCAGAGGTCTTCTTGATGAACGCGAAGCACGTCGCCCTCGAGGTTTCGCCGGTCGTAGCGTTCCACGACGATGGCCGTCTCCTCGCCGAATCGCGCGATATGCGTCTTTACCACTAGAAGGCCGGCGCGCCGCGCCGCATCAAGGCAGAGGTGCTCATTGAGATCATGATCGTCGAGACCAACTACGGCGGGCTTGAGAATGTGGCTGGTCGGCATGCGACCGGAGGGTTCGCCCCAGCGGCCATTTTGCCATAAGAGCGCGGTCTTGGCTTGCGCCCCTGCCAGGCTGAATTGGCCGGTGAACGAGCGGCCCAGCCAGGCCGTGGCGTCCTGGCGCAGATCGCGAAGGCGCTGAGCGACGTCCTCATCGGTGAGCCATGCGACGCCGCCGGGCCGATTCATCTGGTGGTCGACCGCGTCGGGCGTGACGAAACGCACCGCTCCAGCACAGTCGTGCCCGATGGGAGTGGCCAGCAACGAGAAGGGAGAAGCGGCTGAGGCATGGAACTGGCGGGCCCAGCGTGCGAGGACCGCTTCATTGTCGGGCAGGAGACCCCACAGCCATGGGGTGATAACATGGTCGGGATGGGAGCGGATCCGCACCGGCATGGAGATCGAAAGGGGCGTAGGGCTGGGGCGGTCCCGGTAGTCGTCGTGGTAGTCGAAGCGCAGCGTACCGCCGGGCAGGCGGGTGATCGAACCGGCGACGGCATCGTCGAGGATAACCAGGAGCGCATCGGTCATCGGACGCGGTACTGGTCGAGCAGAGCATCGAGATCCACCACCGTCGCGGGCAGTGTCGCGGCCGCGTCCTCGCCGCTGATCAGGTCAAGCACCAGGCCAAGCTCCTCCAGAACGCGGATCACCAGGCCAAACTCGGCGGTCGATTTGCCGGCCTCGAATTCGCTGATCCATTTGCGGGACACACCCGCCCGCCGGGCCAACTCCGCCTGGCTCAGCGTGAGGTCCGTACGACGGCCTCGCACGGCCGCCGCCATATCCCGTATCGAACGCACCCGCATGTGATCTCTCCTGACACCGCTCGGTTACATACTACAGCTGTAACCGAGCGGTGTCAAACCGGAGGAGTGATCGTCCGGTTACCGGTCGCGCGCTGCCGCGAGCCCTTCACGGATAGGTGGTGAAGAGATTACGCAGCGAGGTTGCGTAAGCCGCGTCGCCGAGCATGGGTGAGACGCCGAAGATCTCTTCCAGAGTCCGCAGCAGCGAGCTATGGGTATAGGCAATGCCGCCGCGATAGCCATGCTGCTTGGCATAGGGCGAGAGGGCCAGCAGGGGGATAGGACCATCGCCGGTTTCCGCTTCATCCCAGACGATGAAGAGCGCACCGCCCGCCTTATATGCATGGGACTTGAGGATCGCCGGCACCGCGTGAGCGAGCCAGCTATCGCCTTGCCTGACTGGATCGGAGATGGGCGCGCACGAGTCATGCATATCGTGGCACAGATTGGGGGTGATGAAATTGTAGCGGGCCGTCGTATTCCGCCGCAGATCCGTCGCCAGCTGTTGATAGGGCCGCTCGTGCGCGATGCAGGCGGCCGATTGGGGATTACCCGTCCCAGTGACATCGTTAAAGTACACGAAAGGATTGTGTTTCGCGGCGTAGGGATAGGCGCTGCTCAACGGGCAGGTTGTTCCGTCAATTCCCTCCTGATAGGCCCTCCACGAAATGCCGGCGCGGCCAAGCAGGTCCGTCAGGTGGGCGCCGGTACTTAGGGAGTGCGTGCTCGGATCGCCATCATCGGTGATGCCGAAGTTCGTACCCGCCTCCAGCCAGAGATAGTTCGGCAAGCTGGGATGGATCCCCGGGGGATTGAAGTACCGTGTGGCGTAGGCCCCCTTCGGCAGAAGAGTGGAATTGATGTAAGGGGCCGCCGGGTTGCCGACAATATTCGACCCATTCTGATTCTCCATCACAATCAGAAAGACCGTCTTGATCGCATGGTGAGTACCCGGCGGGAACGGATTGGGTCTGGCGGCACCGAAATCAATGGACACGGGAGCGGAAGAGCGAGCCGCCGTAGGACTACCATGGGAGCGCAGTATGCCGGTCATTCCAAGGGTCAGGACAAGAATAAGAACTGAAAGTCGCGGCAAGGCGCGCGTGCGTGGTCCATGGTGATTTCTCAATTCATTCCACAAGATGAAAATCCTACTCGCGGGCTGGTCGTTTAGGCCTCCCAGTGGGGATGCTGGATCCGGTATTGGAACTGTCGCGGGCCCGTCAGATCGCCGGACGCGCGGCATCCAGGCTTTCACCATACGACGCGATCATGACTGGGCCATGATCAAAGTTAGACATTGTCCGCCCTGGGCATGGATTCCCCGTGGGATGCACTATCGACAACCCGCCAGGATCGTGCTCCTACCCAAAGGACAAAATGGATCAGAGCGGCCGCCCTGTTCCTCAGGTGGCTCTCTTACTCAACGCTGCCTGAAAGAGACGGTACAACCGTACTCCGCAACGGTGCGTCTCGCCGACGGAGCACCACAAGACCCCAGCAGCAATGCCGGGGTCTTTTTGCATGGGGGTATGGTCGCGTACCGCGTGCTCCCTGCCCCTTGCAATCACTGCCCATCGCAAGCGGCACGGGAGGAAAGGGAAGAAAAGAAGAAGGTCAATGAACAGAAGGGGAGC
>DATLQX010000355.1:0-2039 GCA_035534995.1 Chloroflexota bacterium
AGTCCAGATCCAATCCCACCTCCAGCCGCAGGCCCTGGGCGAGGGTCCAGTGGATGCGAATCCTGGTCCGTGACTCCGATTTGACCGTGCAGGCCAACCATTCACGCAGGATCGTGCCATCAGCCAGGATCACCATGAAGGGGTGCGCGGCGGCTCGGTCGGAATCGGCGATCAACGAGAGACCGGCCCCCCGGTGCTCGACCTGGCGCGTGGCGCCGGTCTCGCGATCCACGAGAATCCGCAAGCAAGCGTTTTCCAGGGCCAGGTGTTCCATGGTGGTGTCTTCCTCCAATGCTGCCGTGCCGCGGTGCACGTTTCCGTGATTCACCGCCCCCCAAATCCGCTCAAGGCGATCCCGCGGACGAAATAGCGTTGCGCGAATATGAAGATAATGATCAGCGGCGCCACGGTCATGGTGGCGGCCGCCATCAGCAGCGGCACGTTGGTGAACTCTTCCGTGCCGCCGGTAGCGAAGACCGCCAGCCCCAGGGTCAGGGTCATCACGTTGCTGCTGTTGAGCATCACCAGTGGCCAGGTGAAGTCGTTCCAGACCGTCATGATGGTCAATACGCCGAGCACGGTCAGGGCCGAGCCGGTGAGCGGGAGGATGATCTGCCAGTAGATACGGACCAGCCCCGCCCCGTCGATGGTCGCCGCCTCGTCGAGATCGCGGGGAATCCCCAGCATGAACTGGCGGAGGAGAAAAGTGCCGAAGGCGCTGCCGAACATGCCGGGAATGGTCATGACCCAGATCGTGTCGAGCCAGTGGAACCATTTCATCAGAATGAAGCTGGGCACCAGGGTGACCGCCGTGGGGATCATCAGGGTGGCCAGGTAGACAATGAACAGCCCTTCACGCCCAGGGAAGCGGAGGCGGGCGAAGGCGAAGGCGGCGGTGCTGCAAAAGACCAACTGCCCGATCGTCACCATAGAGGAGTAGAAGACGGTGTTGCGGAAGAAGGTGAGCATCGGCACCGAGTTGAACACATCGGAGTAGTCGTGCCATTGGGGCACCGCCGGAAGGAGTGGCGGCGGATAGGTGCTCGACTCCGCCACCGTCTTCAAGGATGTGGACACCATCCAGAAGAAAGGGAAAATCGCGAGCAACCCCACGGCCGCCAACAGAATGTACACCAGCACCTTGTTGGCAACGCGCTTGCCCAGTACGCGCGCCTTCAGCCGTGGCCGCCGCGCGCCGCTCATTACCCCTATTCCCTCACCTTCCATCGACGATCACCTCCTCCATGCCGCCACTATGCCTCGGCCTCGGCTACCGCGTTGACATAGCCGCGGCTCAGGCGTAGTTGAAGCAGAGTCACGATAAAGATGATTCCGAAGAGGACGTAGCCGATGGCGGCCGCGTTGCCAAAGCGGTTCTGCCCGAAGGCGCGCTGGTAGACGAGATAGTTCAACACCGTGGTCCCGTAGTCCGGTCCACCGCTGGTCATGTAATAGGCCTGGGCGAAGACCTGAAACGATCCGATAAAGGAATTGATGCTTACGAAGAGGAGGGCTGGGGCGATCAGCGGCAGGCGGACCCGCCAGAAGCGGCTCCAGGGGCCGGCCCCGTCGATCGACGCCGCTTCCAGGAGCGAATCCGGCACCGCCTCCAGAGCCGCCAGCAAGATCACCGCGTTCAGGCCAAAGCTCTGCCAGATGCCGATGATCGCCAGGCTGATCAGAGCCCAGGCCGGATCGCTCAGCCAGGGCACCTGATTGAAGTTGAGCAGGCTCAGCACGTCGTTGATCAGCCCATTGTCGTAATCGAAGATCCATTTCCAGATTACGGCCACCGCGAGGGCCGAGGTGACCACCGGCACGAACATCGCGGCCCGGAAGAGGGCCAGGCCGCGGACCTTCTGGTAGAGGAGGAGGGCGGCGGCCAGCCCCAGCGCTACCCCTCCGGGGACGGTGATGAAGGTATAGATGAAGGTGTTCCGCACCCCAAGCCAGAACACCTGATCCTGAATCAGGTCATGAAAGTTGCCCAGGCCCACGAACTTCGGGGTCGTCACTCCATCCCAGTTGGTCAGGCTCAT
>DATLQX010000356.1:0-2317 GCA_035534995.1 Chloroflexota bacterium
TCGGCTTGGTCGCCTGCCTGACCCTCGTTCTATCGGTTGGCGTCTTCTCGATCGTGGGAAACCCGGGCTGGCACACTGCGTCGGACGCACCCGCGTCCCAGCCCAGCCCGGCTACCGCCGCTCCCAACCATTCGGCGACGCCCGTCCGCGCTACTTGCGCCAATCAGTCTGGCCGCGCCCTGGCTAGCTGCCTGGGCGTCTCTTTCCTCCTGTTGCCCACCATTCTGGCCGACGAGCAATACGAGCGATACCAGCAAATGGCCGCGATACGGCCAAGCAAACTTGTAATTCGACCGCCGCTCCCCCTGGAGAGGCATTCCCCGACTCCGGCAGTTTCACATGTGGTCACGGAAGGAGGTGCAACCTACGGCGTGAATAGTCAAGCCCAGCATGGTTCAGTGCCCATGTAGGGCGCGGCTGTCGCATCATCATCTATCTCACATCCGAGACCATGGCAAAGTGAAGGGTAATAAACGTGCATCGAAAATCACTGGCTATTCCGGCCGCCGCCGTACTCATTCTCAGCGGCACCGCTGGGATGGGGCGCCTCGGCGGTACGGCCCACGCGCAAGGATCGCGGGACACCTATTCCGGCACTATCTCGTTCACCGACTACCAGACGCCACAGGCGCTCGGCGCCGGCGGCGCGGGCAGCGCCGAGGCCAACGTGGAGTTGATCAGCGCCATGAGCGACAGCGCCCTCGGCCTGGACAACAAAGGCAACTTCTACGCCGACCTGGTTACCCAAGTGCCGACCACCGCCAACGGCGGCCTAAAAGTGGTGAACGGCAACGAGACCATTACCTACCACATCAAACCCAACCTGAAATGGTCGGACGGATCGCCCATTACCAATGCCGATTGGATCTCCCAATATGAGTTCTGGAATTTCGCGCCCGATGTAGCCAATGGCCCAGGTACGCCGGCTGACGCGGTCACCTCAGTCACCTTTAGCGGAAACGACATGATCGTAGCCCTCAACGGAGTCGTCGGATCCGCCCTCCAGCAACTCTCCACGCAACCTTTTCCGTGGGAGTACTACCAGAAGAAATACAATGCCCCCGTGACCGGGATCGACATGAGTTCGTACAACCGAGCCAAGGATATCGATCCCAAGACCGACCTGGTTCCGGCCGCGATCTACAAGAGTTCGGGTCTGCAAAAGCTGGCCCTGGCATATCTAAGCGACAACTATAACTCCCCCAGCGACATATTCAACGGGCCGTACAAGCTCAAGTCATGGAGCGCGGATCAGCGCTATGTGCTGGAGGCCAATCCCTACTATACGGCGCTGCCCGCCGACCCCAAGCACCCGCGCCCCGCGATCCTCCAGATGGTGGTATTGAGCGCGGATGGCCCCACCTATGTGCAGGACGTGAAGGCCGCCTCAAACTACAACACCATTGACGAGGCACAGGACTTCTCGCCTCAGAACGTACCCGACTTGAAGACGACCAAATACCAGGTGGTGATCCAGCCCAGCCTTCAGTACGAACACCTGGATTTCATGGTCGCGCCTACCTACAAGGGCCTTAAGAATCCGATGGCCAACGTGTCGGTGCGCACGGCCCTGAACTACGCGATCAACAAGGATCAATTGCTGACCGCGCTCTTCCCTGGTTTCGACCCAAAGACCCTGGAACTTTCCTCACCCTATCCGGGCTCCTCGCCATGGTCGATCGATAAGCAGTTGCCGGGGAATGTCTATAACCCGGCCAAGGCGCGGGCTCTGCTGCAGGCGGCCGGCTATGCCACCACCCTCGGCTCCGGCGGCAACCACATCGTCCTGGACTACGTTACCACCACCCGCACCGATCGGATCAAACTGAGCCAGATTCTCCAGCGATACTGGAATCAGGTAGGGATTGGGATCAAGGTCAGTTACTCCGCCCATTCCACGGGACAGAACGGCATCTTCGCCTCCTGGGGCAACGGCGGTCTCCTGGATCATCATGCCTACCAGATCGGAGAGTTTGCCTACCTGGAGAATCCCGATCCGGATGAGGGCGCGTTGAGCTGGCTACCCCAGCAGATCAACAGTCCCACCTGCCCGAACTGCGGCAATTACGGTGTGATCAACGACCCCCATCTGACCTCGTTGCTTCTGCAGGGCCGCGCGACCCTGGACACCGCCAAGCGGCACGCCATCTACAATGAGGTGCAGAAGTACTTCTACCAGCAGATGTACAACATCTCGCTGTATACCGTGCCCGCGATCGTGGCGGTCAAGGGGACGATCGGCAACTTCAAGCAGACCGTTACCCAGGCCGGTAATCAATGGAACGCCTACCAGTGGTGGTATGATCCCACCAACTCG
>DATLQX010000357.1:0-40570 GCA_035534995.1 Chloroflexota bacterium
GAACCGGCGGGCTGAGCGACGTGGCGGCGCATGACCCAGGCGCTCCGCCGAGCGGCCTGAGGTTGATATGTGTGGGGCGCGGGTCTCCGGATCGGATCCGATCGGACGGATCGGACGGATCGCCATTCCCGTAGCCTGATCGGCGCCGGTGATCGGTCGCGACCGCGGATCCGGAGACCCGCGCCTTTACCTACCCACGGCCGCGCTCAGCGCAAGACCCGCGCGATGCCCGCCTGGATCGCCGTGTCCCCCTGATACAGTACGTACACCAGATGTTTCCCGTCGGGCGACCACCAGCCTACCGGCCCCACGCCGCCGGGCGGCAGCAGCGGATGCGGTTGGCCGGATCGAGCATCCATCAGGTAGTTGAGCGTACCGGCGCCTGTCCCCACGCGGAAGCTGATAATTGCGCCATCGGGCGAGGTTGGACCCACCAGGTCAATCGGCCCGAGGAGTGTCTTGCCAGGATTCAGGGGAACCGGCGCGCCCAGCGGCGCTAGCGTCTGCCGGTACAGGGTGGTGGTCTTGCCATCAAACACGCTATAAAATATCGTATTCCCGTCCCAGGAAAAATGGAATCCAGCCTGGGAGATGCGAGCCTGGGCGCGCGAAAGGACCAGGGCGCCGCCCTCGGATCGGTCCCACACCCGGAGCCCCGCCCCATCCTGATAGGCAAGAAATCGCTGGCCGGCCGATACGGCATAGAAGCCGTCCGGATCCGACGCGATACGGATCGAAGGAATGCCGGTAAACGTTGACACCTGCCCGGTACGGGGATCGATCTGGACCAGGGTGCCCGCGCGCACGGCCAGGATTCCCTGGGGAAACCACTCCAGGTTAGCATGATCCACGCCGCCGATCAGGCGATCTCCGGTTCCGTCGGCTCCGATCACATGGAGGCGCGCCGCTGCCAGGCCATCTTGCGTATCACCAGGGGGCGCGGCGGTTTCGGTGATGTAGGTGACCAAACGGCCATCGGGCGACCAATCGAAATCCCGCACCTTGGTCGCCAGTTGAATGACGCCCGCCGGGCTGTAGCGCATCAAGGTGCCGGCGTACCAGGTAGTGGCCGGATCCTCGGTCCAGTTGGTAAGGTAGAGAAGCGCCGTACTGTCGGGCGACCACAAGGGCATCCGGATCCCGCCCCTGGCGAGCACGGCCTCGGGGCTTAGGCGTAGGGTGGCCGCCCGATCCGCCGGCGCGGGCGCGGTACTCCGCGCGGGGGTCAAGGGGCCGATCGCCTGTACAATCGGGGGCGTCTGACCCAGAGGCGCCGGTACGGGCGGGACGACGGTAGGGTGAACGTTCGGCACGCTCCCAAGCTGAGGCCGGGGCAGGGGATCGCCGCCCACCCGCACCCCACTTACCCAGGCAAGGGCCGTGGCGCGCGCCCGCGCCTGTGACGCGATCCGGGGCGTCTGATGCCCACTCCGCGGCAGGTTTCCCGCCAGGGCCACCAGCAACACCGCCAGAATCGCCACCCCGGCCCCGCCCAGACCACCAAAGACGATCTGCCCGCGCCGGCGAAGCGGCCGCTCGCGTATCGGTCGGCGCTCTCCCGTGCCGCGATGCACGGTCGCCGCCAGGATGGCGGCCCGGAGGCGCGGATTGGCAGGGCTCGCCAGGGCGTTGGTGATCCGGGCCTCGTCGCGCCGATAGGCCGCCAGCACGGTGGCGCAGTCCGGGCAACCGGCCAGATGGGCCCGCACGGCATCGCCCTCGGGACCGCGAGCCCCGATCAGCACCGCGTCATGATAGAGGGAGAGGAGTGGCCGGCACCGGTCGCAGGTGATCATTTCTCCCCCGTCAAGGCTCGCATGGTATCGCCCACCGGCAGCCCTTCATTGATGCCACCGGGATCGAGACGCGAATAGATCTCCCGAAACCGCTCACGGGCCCGGAACAGAAGCGTGTTGGCATTTCGAGCCGTAATCCCGAGCGCCTGGGCAATATCCACGTTCGACATTCCCACCACCGTACGCAGGAGAAGGCATTCGCGATAGCGGGGCGGCATCTGAGCCAGCACCTCCCGCACCAACTCCCGCTCCGCCAACTTGCCGGCGAAATCACCTCTGGCAGGCAGGATATGCTCGTGCTCGACCCCAAACGGCAGCCAGGAGATCAGCCGCTTGTGGCGCAGGGCGTCAATGGCCGTGTTCCGAGCGATCCGGAATAACCAGCCGGCCGTAAATTGCTGACCGGGCCGGCGCCGTTCCATCGCCTCGTAGGCTTTGATCAAGGTATCCTGGGCCAGATCCTCGGCCTGCTCCCTGCTTCCGACCATGCCAAAGAGAAAGGAGATTAGCGGCGCCTGATAGCGATCCACCACGCCGGTGAAACTGCCGCCCAGGATCTCCACTCCGGTATCTGCCACTGGAGCGGTCCATGCGGAAGCCGCCTGGCCTCGGTAGTCAACGCACTCTGCCTGTATCAGCTCCGTCGCTCCCTCGGCTCCGTTGCATGCCGCCCCGCCCACCGAAGCTGCGGCGGGCGAAGCGCCGGCCAGCGGGCCGGGCAGCACGGGTTTCCCCTCTTCTGGCATCAACGGATGAGACCCCACTCGTATTACACCACGGGCGAAAATACCGGCGGCACGCCGTCGCGTGCCGCGTCCTGGGCTATACTCACTCTCAGGAACGTAGGATACCGCCCGCGGCGGCCGGCAGGGGCCGCCGGGCTCCGAAAGAGGAAGTAGTAGTTACCCGTGCAAGACGTTCGGACGCTCGCTCAACGCACCATGGACAACGTCGAACGGGTGATCATCGGCAAACCGGAGGCCGTGCGCCTGGCCATGGTGGCCGTGCTCCGCGGCGGTCATGTGCTGATCGAGGACGTGCCGGGAGTTGGGAAGACAATGTTGGCCCGCGCCCTGGCCCGCTCCATCGGCGCCACCTTTCACCGGATTCAGTTTACGCCCGACCTTCTGCCCAGTGACATCACGGGGGCCGAGATCTACAACCAGCATACGCAGGAGTTTCATTTCCGCCCTGGGCCCTTGATGGCTCAGATCATTCTCGCCGATGAGATTAATCGCGCCACCCCCAAAACCCAATCAGCTTTGCTGGAAAGCATGGACGAGCGGCAGATCACTGTCGATGGCATTACCCACCCGCTCCCTCACCCCTTTATGGTGCTCGCCACCCAGAATCCGCTCGATTTTGAGGGAACCTTTCCCTTGCCCGAGGCCCAACTGGACCGCTTCTTCCTTACCGTGACGCTCGGCTACCCCACCATGGAACAAGAGTTGGCGATCCTTGATGGGCAGCAGCGGACCCATCCCCTGGAGACCCTGCCCACTGTTACCGAGGTGACGGACCTTCTGGCGGCCCAGGCACGGGTCCGCGAGGTCTACGTGGATGAGCTAGTTCGCCGGTACATCGTCACCCTGGTGCAACAGACCCGTCGCCATGGTGATCTGAGGTTGGGGGCCAGCCCGAGAGGTTCGCTGGCCCTCTTCCAGGCTGCCCAGGCATGGGCGGCCCTGGATGGGCGGGACTACACGCTGCCCGACGACGTGAAGGCCGTGGCCTCGGCCACCCTGAGCCACCGCTTGATAGGCCGCTCCTGGGAGGACTCTGGCACCGATCAGGGACGGGAGATTATCGCCGATCTCCTGCGGACCACTCCGGTGCCTGGAAACGGGCTGGTCCGCGGGCGCCCAAGCCTGGTGGTGGAGGCGCGCGGTTAGATGCGACGCGCCCCGCGCTCCTATCAGCGCGGCATGCTCGCCATGGCGCCCGCCGTGGTCCTGAGCACGGTGGTCAGCATCCTGGGCAATTGGCCCTGGACCCTGGAGCCGATGACCGAGTGGGTGATGCTGAGCACCCCGGTCGATCTGGCCGCCCGCCTCCTCCTCGATCTCGGTTCTCTGGCCCGTCCCCTGGCCCTTCTGGGTGGCTTTGCCCTGTCTCTGCTCATCGGCGGGGTGGGTGGGCTGATCGCGGGACCGGCGCCGAGCCCCGGAGAACGAACGAGTGGGCAACGATCATTGGCTGCACGGGCGATCCCCCGACCGCGGTCGGAGAATCGGGTAGTCGCAAGGGAAACAGTACTGGTTGACAGTCGACCAGGAGGATTCCCCGGTGGCGTAGATCGTGGCCAGATCGCCCAGCGACTCTTGCGTCTGGCCGCCGCGACGATTTTTCTGGGGTTGATCCTGGCTTTCGTCTTTCCCGCGGCCGCCCTGGCGCCGGCGCTGACCCTGGGAGTGGTCTATGTAGGATTGTTGGCCATCCCCCGCCCGGCGGAAAAGGCGCTACCCGATGTCGGCCCGAGCCGGCGGGATTTTATCAGAGAGAGCGCCCACGTCGTAGGGCCCGCCGCCGCCCTGGTCGCCCTCTTTCTCCTGCAGCCCTGGTATCGGGCCAGGACTCTCGTGGCGCGAGGGGGACGGCTCTTCGCCTTCCGCCCACCCGCGCCCCGGCGCAGTGGGTTTGTCGTGTCAGGACTCACCCCGGAAGTGACGCCGCCCGGCCGGTTCTATTACATGAGCAAGAATCTGGTGGATCCCGATCTGAGCGCCACTGCCTGGCGGCTCCGCGTCGACGGCCTGGTGAGCACTCCGCGAAGGATCGGCTTCGCGGAGATTCTGGCCATGCCGGCGCGCAGCCAGTACGTGACCCAGGAATGTGTCAGCAATCCGGTAGGGGGACCGCTTATCAGTTGCGCCCTCTTTACCGGGGTGTCGCTCTCTCATCTGCTGGATCTGGCCGGCCCACTCCCCCAGGCCGCCACGGTGGTGATGCGCGCGCCCGATGGTCATGCCGACAGTATCCCCCTGGTGGTGGCTCGGCAAGACGATGTGCTCGTCGCCTATGCCATGGATGGCCGGTATCTCGATCCCGCCCACGGGTACCCCGCGCGCATCCTTGTGCCCGGCAGCTACGGCTTCAAGAGCATCAAGTGGGTGGAACACCTTGAGCTGGTGTCGGGAGGCTTCAGCGGCACCTGGCAGGAGCGTGGGTGGACCGCCTCGGCGATTGTCCACGCCATGGCCCGCATCGACGTGGCCCGCCCGGCGCCCGAGGGGCTGCTGGTGGCCGGCGTGGCCTTCGCGGGGACGCGCGGCGTGCGGGCGGTACAGCTACGAGCGAACGGCGGTCCCTGGCAGCCGGCAATTTTGCACACGCCCCCCCTTTCCCCCCTCACCTGGGTACAGTGGCGCTGCCTGATTCACGTCCACGGCCGAGTCACCCTGGAAGCGCGCGCCATTGATGGCCTGGGGAAGGCGCAGGAAAGCAGGGCAAGCGATATCTATCCTGCCGGCGCCACCGGCTACCATAAGATCGCCGTGAATGTATGAATGATCTCAGTCGCGCCGACCTCCGGCCTCAGCCGGAATGCTCTCTCCCATCCGGCCTCAGCCGGAGGTCGTCAGTTCCCCGTCTCTCGTGGGAGGCGCGGGCGATTCTCACCCTCCTGGCCTGGCAATGGCTAGCCGGTACCCTGGCCCGGCGACGCTACGAAGGATTCCCGAGGGTTCCGGCCCCGGAGTCTCCCCGAGCCACGCCTGCTCACCGGGCCGAGTCCTTACCCGTCTGTGTGATCATCCCGGCGCGCGACGAGGCCGAGACTCTGCCCACCCTGCTCGCCTCGCTGGCGGCGGCCTGGCCGCCGGTAGCCCAGATCCTGGTCGTGGATGATCAGTCCAGCGACGGCACCGCCGAGGTCGCCCGCGGGGCGGGCGCCACCGTGGTCACCGCTCCCGATCCGCCGCCTGGATGGACGGGGAAGACCCACGCCTGCCATCTCGGAGCCTTGCGTGCCGACCAGCCGTGGTTGTTGTTTCTGGATGCCGATACCTGTCTCCGGCCGTGGGCGGTGAGCGCCGCGCTGACCCATGCCGAGGAAAACGGGGTGGAAGCGCTCTCGCTCTTTTTGTCCCAGGAATGCCGGAGCTTCTGGGAGCGCCTGCTGCTCCCCCATGCCTATGGGCTCTACTTCATCGGCGCCCGCGCCGGTACTCCCCTGGCCAATGGGCAGTTCATTCTGATGCGCGCCGGCGCCTACGCCCGCTGCGGCGGCCACGCGGCGGTGCGGGCGAGTATGATCGACGACGTAGCTCTGGCGGAGGCCTGTCAACACGTGGGAGTGCGGCTCCAGATGGCGAGGGGGGAGAGCCTGGCCTCGGTAAGGATGTATAGTAGTCTGGCCGCCATTCGCGCGGGATTCGCCAAGAATGCCGCCCGCTTCATCGCGGTGGATCCGGTGGGCGGGGCACGGACGGTCGCCGGCTCCATCGCCGCCACCCTGCCGCCTCTCCTGATCTGGCGAGCCTGGCGGCTCGGCGGGAGGAGGCGAGCCCTGGCGGCCGTCCTTTCCTATGGACTGGGGACGCGGAACCTGTGGTACTGGCAACGTCTCTTTCGGGCGGGACGCTTGCTTTCGTGCGCGCATCCCCTGGCGGCGCTGGTGTTTCAGGCTATCGCCTGCGAATCATTGGCGCGGGTGGGGTTCCGGCGTGGCGTCACCTGGAAGGGCAGAGCCTACCGCTGAGGCGGAACGAGAGACCTTCCCTGCCGCTGCCGGCGAACTCAGGGGTCGCCTTACCGGCCCAGCAGGCGCCCAATGGCGGTACGTTGGGTGGTTCGCCGTCGGAATGCCTCGTCAAGGAGGTATTTGATGTGCTCCGATTGCAACAGTTCGTAAAAGGGACCGAGGGTGACATCGTCGCCAACTTCCAGGGGCGCGATCCCACCCACGGCGATGAGCGGCTCTAACTCGGTGACCGTAACCGCCTCCATGTTGCCGGCGTCCAGGCGATGGCCCAGAGCGCGGAGAAAGTCCTCGTAGCCGGTGGGCAACAGCAAATCGCCCTGCCGCGAACGCTCGCCTTCGCCGCGGGCGCCAACCGCATGGGCCAGCACTTGAGGCGCGTCACGGTCAAGAAACTCCAGCGCCTCGGCCGTCCGTCCATCGCGTGGTAAGGCGCGGACCAAAAAGCCGCCCGACACCTCCGAGACATTGATCGCTCTATAGCCATAAATATCCAACTGCCGCCCTATGGCGCGCAGCCGATTTTCGTAGCTGGCCCGCAGCAGGGCCGGGGCAAGGGTATCGGGGATGGCAATGGCCGTCTGATGTACCTCGAAAGAGAGGGTTTGGGTCACCCGCAAAAGAACCTCGACCAGAGACTCGGCATAGCCGGAACTCATGGCGACATAATCGCGTACTCCGCCCCGAAATGCCGCCACGGCAACCTGCTCCGACTTGACGCTCGAGAGCATAATTACCGGCAAATCGGGCTTGCGCTGATGGATGCGGATGAGGGTATCGAGGCCGTCGATGCCCCGCAGGGAATAATCCACCACGCACAGATCGCACTCGTGCACGCTTACCCAGGGGACCGCCTCCTCTCCAGTCCGTACATGATGAGGAGCGGGCAACCCGTGGGCCGCCATGGTTTGGGAAATCACCTTGGCCTGATCCGCGTTTCCCTCAACGAGAAGGGTGATCGGGCGACCGCTCATGATAGTTCCGTCTCCTTTTGGCACGGGGCATCGCGTTGCCGCTCGGGCATCGGTACGTTCAGACTGGTCGTGTCACGATGCGAATCACATCGTCCGTGATTAGTGAGTATACCCGATGGATGATCCGCGTGGTAGCAGCTACTAGGCTGATAGCGGAGGTTCTCGGGCCATCCCTCGTCGCGGGCGGCATTGAAGCGATACATGATACAGTCACGTGGTATAGACTGCAACCAGGAACGTGGCCGCCGGTAGGCGTCAAACGGGTATAGGGAAGAACATGGATTATCAACTAGCCAAGGCAATCAACGGACTCTCCGGTCACAATGGCGCCGTGGATGCCATTATGGAAGCTATCGCTACCAAGGGGCCCTATATCTTGCTGGCCTTGATCGCGCTGCTCTGGCTGCTCCCCAGTCCGAACACCCCGCGCGGCCTGGAGCGCCGGCTGGTGTTGTACGCGGTGTTGACGGCGGCGGTCGCCCTCGGGATCAATCAGATCATCGGTCATCTCTGGCTGCGCCCGCGTCCGTTCGTGGCTCATCCCGATCATATTCGCTTGCTGGTCACCGAAGCGCATGATTCGTCCTTCCCCTCCGATCACGCGGCGCTCGGCTTTGGCCTGGCCTTTCCCATCTTACTGGGACGGCGCGATTGGGGCCTGCTCATGCTCGTCTGCGGGTTTATCCTCGGCTTCGCGCGCGTGTTCGTCGGGGCGCACTACCCAGGGGATATTGCCGGCTCGTTCGTCATCGCCCTGATCCTCACGGCCATATTCTGGGCTATACGCGCCAGGCTGGAGATCCTGGCGGAACCAATTCTGCGGCTTTTCGCCCGCCTGCACCTGGCCAGCGAGCAGGACGCGGCATTCCCCGCGGCGCTGGCGATCCGCGCCCAACCGTAGCCGGCGGCGCCCTGGCGCGGGGAATGCCGCGCGAGAAGATGGCGCCTGGCCGCCTCCAGCCCGAGATCCGCTTCCCCACCTCACAGCGTCCGCCAACCCCATCCGGCCAGGCCGGCGATCTGGCAGCCTTCCCCGCCAGCCTCAAGTAAGACCAGCTTTACCATTTCTTTATCGATCCGTGCTACTTGTCTTCACCTACCGCTGGTATGTTGAAAGGCAAATAGCGCGGATTGGCGGGGAGCGCGATGGCACATAGCCTGGTCCGGCAGCTTCCGGGTGCGCGACGGTGGGTGGCGATCAGCACGGCCCTGGGTCTTCTGGGGACGCTGCTGACCATTGGGCAGATGGGACTGCTGGCGCATGTGACGGACCGTGCGTTCCAGCGGCACGCCGGCCTGGGGTCGCTGGCGCCGGAGTTGGCGGCCCTCCTGGGGGTGATTTTGCTCCGTGCCGCGGTCACCGGGCTGCGCGAGACGGCGGGCCAGGCAGGCGCGCGACGAGCCAAACAGACCCTGCGAGCCCAATTAGTGGCCCACCTCCAGCGACTCGGCCCGCTGGCCTTGAAGGATAAGCGGACCGGGGATCTGGTGTCGCTCGTGGGCGAGGGGATCGAGCGTATCGATCCCTATGTGGCCCGCTATCTGCCCCAAACGGCCCTCGTCGTCCTGACCCCGCTGGCCATTCTCGTGGCCGTGGCGGCGCGAGATTGGATCAGCGCGATCATTCTGCTGGCGACCGCTCCGATCCTCCCCTTGCTGATGGCCCTGGTAGGGCGCTACGCCGAAAGCCACATTCAGGCCCAATGGAGCACCCTGGCCCGCATGAGCGCCTATCTCCTGGATACCTTGCAAGGACTGACCACGATCAAAATCCTGGGCCGCGGCGCCGCCACCGAGGAGAACGTGCGCCGGATCAGCATCGCCTATAAGGACCGGACCTTACGCGCCCTCCGGCATGCTTTCCTCTCCAGTCTGGTTCTGGAGTTCATCACCGCCGGCGCCATCGCCATGGTGGCCGTGGTCCTGGGCACCCGTCTGCTTGACGGCGCGCTCTCCTTCGAGACTGCGTTCTTCGTCCTCTTGCTGGTGCCAGAGTTCTACCGTCCCCTCCGCGACCTGGGGCAGCACCGGCATGCGGCCATGGAGGCAGAAGCGCCAATGGAGCGGATCGCGGCCCTCCTGGCGTCCCCCGCGACCACAGTCGCCCCGTCCCTACCAGCCGACCACGGTCGGAGGCCGTCGTCCACCCGAGAACCGATCATCCTGGCCCGCCCGCTTCAGATTGCCTTGACCGGAATCGGCTATTGTTATCCCGGCAGCGAGACAGCCGCCCTGAGCGGGATTGATCTCGTCCTGGCGCCCGGAACCCGCACCGCCGTGGTGGGGCCCAGCGGGGCCGGGAAGAGTACTCTGGTGGGGATCGTGCTCCGCTTTATCGAACCAACCGCCGGCGCCATCACGGTCAATGGAGTTCCCCTGGCCGCCTTGCCGGTGGAGGACTGGCGGGCGCATCTGGCCTATGTCCCCCAGCGGCCCCATCTGTTCGCCGGCAGCGTGGCGGAAAATATCGCCCTCGGCCGCCCCGGCGCCTCGCCAGAGGAAGTGGCCTGGGCGGCCGCGATGGCCGGAGCGGACCAGTTCATCGAGCGCCTGCCTTTCCAGTACGAGACGACGATTGGCGAGCGAGGAGCGCGCCTGAGCGGCGGCGAGGCCCAGCGGATCGCCATTGCCCGCGCCTTCCTTCGGGACGCGCCGGTCTTGATCCTCGACGAGCCAACCTCAGCCCTCGACCCGGTCTCCGAGGCCGAGATCCGGACCGCCCTGGAACGCCTGAGCGATGGGCGCACGGTGCTGGTGGTAGCGCACCGCCTGAACACGGTGGCTACCGCCGACCGGATCGCCGTCCTGGATCGGGGGACGCTGGTGGAACTTGGCGCCCATCGTGAGCTGATCGAGCAGGGCGGCCTTTACGCGCGTCTGGCGGGCCGGAGCAGGGAAGCGGTGACTATATGATCCGCGCCGGGCGGCTCCTCGGCTTTTTGCGGCCCTACAGGCGGCAAATGGCGATCGCCCTCCTACTCGGTTGCGCCACGGTGGCTACCAATGTGGGACTGTTGGCGGTCGCCGCCTACGTGATCGCGGCGGCGGCACTCAAGCCGCTCCTGATCACGCTGTCTATCCCCATCTATTTGGTGCAAGCCCTGGGGATCAGCCGGGCCTTTATCCGGTATGGCGAACGACTCACCGGCCATCGAGTCACCCTCTCCCTCCTGGCCGAACTGCGGGTCTGGCTGTTCAGCCGCCTGGAGCCACTGGCCCCGGCTTTTCTGACCCGCGTCCGAGACGGCGACCTGCTGGTCCGCCTGGTCAGCGATCTGGATGAGATGCAATCTCTCTACCTGCGTGTCTGGGCTCCGGCGATGGTGGCCATCGTCATGGGCGCGGTCATGGTGGCCGTCTTCGCTATCTTCAGTCCCACCCTGGCCCTGGCTGCCGCGTGCTTCCTGCTGGCGTCCGGAGTGGCGATTCCGCTCCTGGGGCACCGGTTGGCCCAGGGAATCGGGCCGCGCCAGGTGGCGGCACGGGCCGACCGGGAGAGCGCCTTGGTGGATGGCCTCCAGGGGATGCCCGATCTACTGGCTCTGGGGCAGGCCGGCGCCTACCGGGCGCGTGTGATGGCACTGGATGTCCGGAGTGGAACCCTGGAGCGCCGGCAGGCCCGCGTGCAGGGCGTGCAAGCGGCGCTGGGCGATCTGGTGACCGGCCTGGCGGTCTGGGCGGTGCTGGTCCTGGCCATTCCCCTGGTGACCCAGGGAACGATCAACGGGGTATACCTGGGGATGCTGGGGTTGCTCATGCTGGGGAGTTTCGAGGCCGTGCAGCCGCTTGGGCAGGCATTCGCGGTGTTGGGCCGATCGACAGCGGCGGCCGAGCGGATCCTCGCCCTCGGGAGCGAAACTCCCGCCGTCACCGACCCGCCGGAGCCGTGCCCGATCCCTCCGAACCCCATGCTGTCTTTTGAAGCTATCTCCTTCGCCTACGACGGTGATAAGCTGGTTCTTCAGGATCTGACCTTCTCGTTGCCGGCGGGCCGGCGGATCGCGGTCGTCGGACCAAGCGGGGCGGGGAAGAGTACCCTGGCCCATCTGGCGCTCCGGTTCTGGGATCCCAATGCGGGCGCCGTGCGGCTGGGTGGACGAGATATTCGCCAGTTTGCTCTGGAAGATCTCCGCCGCTGTATCGCGGTGGCAGGCCAGGATACCAGTATCTTCACAGACACCCTGCGCGCCAATCTGCGGATGGCCCGCCCGGAGGCCACCGACGCGGAATTACTGGCTGCCCTGGAGCAGGCCCAGCTTGGCGATCTGGTAGCGGCTATGCCCGAGGGCCTGGGTACGTGGCTGGGCGAGCAAGGCGCGCGCCTCTCGGGCGGCGAGCGGCAGCGCCTGGCGATCGCGCGGGCCATGCTCCGCCAGGCGCCGATTCTCATTCTGGACGAGCCCACCGCCAATCTCGATCCGCTCACCGAGGCGACGCTCCTCGACCGAATCCACCAGCAGACGGAGGGCCGTTCCCTGCTGCTGATTACCCACCGACTGGTGGGAATGGAACGGATGGACGAAATTATCGTGCTGGACCAGGGGCGGATCGTGCAGCGCGGCGATCACGCCGGGTTGCGGGCGATCCCCGGCTGCTACCGGGGGCTGCTGAAGGCGCAAGAAGGTATGTTGATGGATGCGCGGTGAAACACGGATGGGAAAGGAAGAGACATGGACGACGCGACCATAGCCTCACGGATCCAGTTCGCCTTTACCCTAACCTACCACTACCTGTTTCCCCAGCTCACCATGAGCCTGGCCCTGATGCTGGTAATCTTCAAGACCCTGTATCTGTGGAAGGGCGATGACCGCTATAACATCGCCGCCCAATTCTGGGCCAAAATCTTCGCCATCACCTTTGTGGTCGGAGTCGTAACCGGCATTCCCATGGAGTTCCAGTTCGGTACCAACTGGGCCCGGTTCTCCGCCGCCACGGGGGCGATCATCGCCCAAACGTTGGCCATGGAGGGCGCCTTCGCCTTCTTCCTGGAGTCCGCCTTTCTCGGCATCCTGTTGTTTGGCGAACGTTCGTTCGGCCCGCGCGTGCATTGGCTCTCCGCCGTGCTGGTCTGGCTGGGCACCTGGGCCTCGGGCGGTTTCATCATCGCCACCAACGCCTGGATGCAGCACCCAGTGGGGTACACGATCCAGCCAGACGGCAAGTTCGCCCTGCATGATTATTGGGCGGTGCTTTTCAACTCCTGGATCGTCCCCGAATACCTGCACGCGATCGGCGGCTCCGTGATTACCGGGAGCTTCGTGCTGGCCGGGCTGGGCGCCTACTATCTGCTGATCCGCCGGCAAGAGGAATACGGCAAGATGTTCTGCACCATTGGGGTGGTGGTGGGCTTCATCGCCGCCGCTCTCCAGCTTTTCCCCAGCGGCGATCTGGAGGGCCGGCAAGTGGCGGACCACCAACCGGCCAAGCTGGCCGCCATGGAAGGATTGTTCCACAGCGAAAGCGGGGCTGGGATCGCTATCCTGGGCCAACCCGACACCACCAACCAGCGCCTGGACAATCCGCTGATCGTGCCCAAGGTGCTTAGCTTTCTCACCTACCGGAACTGGAAGGCACGCGTGACCGGGCTGGACAGTATTCCCCGTAACCAGTGGCCGGACAATATTCCCTTCGTCTACTTCGTCTACCACATCATGGTCGGATTGGGAACCATCTTCATCACGATCATGGCTCTGGCACTGTTGCTGCTCTGGCGCCGGCGCCTCTTCGAGAGCCGCTGGATGCTCTGGCTGCTGATGCTGGCGGCACCCTTCCCCTTCATCGCCAACAGCGCCGGCTGGATCACGGCGGAGATGGGCCGCCAGCCCTGGTTGGTCTACGGGCTTCAGCGCACGGTTTCCGGTACCTCGACCATGGTCTCGGCCGGGAACGTGCTCTTCACCCTGATGGGCTTCGCGGGTATCTATCTCATGCTGGGCTTGCTCTATGTGGTACTGGTGGTCCAGGAGGCCACGCGCGGTCCACACGCCGTGGAATCCAGCCCGGATCTGGCCGAGGGATTGACGGGATATTGAGGATGGTCCTCCGGCTGAGGCCGGATGGAAGGAAACGAACTGGCTGAGGCCGGGTGTACGCTTCGTTTTCATCCATGAGGGAGGATGAGCAATGACGACTCTGTGGTTCATTCTGGTGGCGGGGATGCTGAGCGTCTATGTGGTGCTGGATGGCTTCGACCTGGGCGCGGGAGTCATTCACCTTTTCGCCGCCCAGACCGATGCCGAGCGGCGCCTAATTCTCCGGACGATTGGCCCGGTGTGGGATGGGAACGAGGTCTGGCTGATCGCCGCCGGCGGTACCCTCTTCTTCGCTTTCCCCATGCTCTATGCCTCCGGCTTTAGCGGCTTCTACCTACCGCTGATCATCGTCCTCTGGCTCCTAATGGGGCGGGGAGTGGCGATTGAGCTGCGCTCGCACCTGAAGAATCCGGTGTGGTCCTCCTTCTGGGATGGGGTCTTCTTCCTGGCCAGCGCGCTCCTGGCGATCTTTTTTGGCGCCGCTCTCGCCAACGTGGTCCGCGGCGTACCGCTGGGCCGGAATGGCTACTTCTTCGAGCCGCTCTGGACCAATTTCGATCCCAGATCCCCTCAGCCCGGCATCCTTGATTGGTATACGATTCTGATCGGCCTCCTGGCCTCTGCCGCCCTGACCATGCACGGCGCTACCTATGTCGCGGGGAAGACCGCCGGCCCGGTGAACGAGCGGGCCCGGCGTATCGTGTTCCGAGCCTGGCTGGCCACGGTAGGGCTCACCGTCCTGGGGACGATCGCCACCTTTTGGATCCGCCACTCCTTGCTCACCCGATTCGGCGACCAGCCATGGGGCTTGATCTTCCCCCTGGCGGCCCTGGGCGGCCTGGCCCTTGCCGGTCATGCCAATGCACGCGGGCGGGAGCGGACGGCCTTCCTCGCCAGCAGTCTGTTCCTGCTAGGGCTCCTGGCCGCCACTGCTTTTAGTCTCTACCCCGACGTGTTGCCGGGAATCGTCTCGGCCAACAGCCTGACCATCCACAACGCCGCCGCCGGAGACTATGGGCTCAAGGTCGGACTGGTCTGGTGGATCATCGGCATGATCCTGGCGGCGACCTACTCCATCATCACCTATCGGCTCTTCCGAGGGAGAGTGGGGATGCAGGAAGGACGGCCTTCATAAGCGCGCGCGTCTTTACCGTCGTATCTCCACAGGAATACTCGAAGGGAGCGAGCGGTAGCTTCATGCCGCCGGAACGCCAATGACTCAAATTTCGGAAATGACTCGGCTTTCGGAAAGCTCTGGAGTCAGTATCATCTTCCCTGCCTACAGCGAGGAACAACGTTTGCCGCGCACGCTCGGCGAACTTGATCGGTATCAGAGCCAATTCGACGGTGACTTTGAGGTCATTGTCGCCGATGACGGCAGCAGCGATGGGACTGCCGCGCTGGTGAATCGGGAGGCCCTTACCACCCCATGGCTCCGGCTTTTGCGGCGCCCCCGCAGTGGCAAGGGGGCGGCGGTGTGCGATGTTGCCCCCTTGCCACGGTGGGGAATTCATGAGCCAACTACCAAGCTATGACTCTACCGTATTGCGCCCCCTAGCCAGCGGACGCATCGGTGAGCGGTTGCTGCGATCCGGTACGATCACGCCAGATCATCTTACTCAGGGCCTGGGTGTACATCGACGAGAAGGTGTACCAATCGGACGCGCGCTGCTCAGTCTCGGTTTCATCGAGGAGCAGGATCTCGCCATTCATCTAGCCGACCAACACGGTTTGCTATTCGTGGCCATGGACCGGGACACACCCGACCCGCGGATCGCCCACCGAGTATCCACGGCACTTGTGCATGAGTTCAATGTGCTGCCCCTCTACGAGCACGCCGGTCGGGTGGTGGTAGCCCACACCGACGTGCCGCGGGAGCAGGACATGCGTGTGCTCAGAGCGGCGCTCAAGCGCCCAGTGCAGCCGGTGCTCGTCACCCCTTCGGCGTTCGATGCGGCCCGCAACCATCTCTATAGGGACCGTTATCTGGAGCACTCGACCAGCGCCCTGCTTTCCCGTTCGCCGCAGGACTCCGCGATGGGTGCTCAGTCGGGCCCAGAAGCTGTTCTTTGTTGCGCTCCTGGCGATGCTCGGCGGCGGCGTCCTGGTGGCGCCTATACCGGCGCTCACTTTCCTCCGCGGGCTGGCAACCGTCTTCTACATTGGTTTCTCAGCCTTCAAGCTGCAACTCGCCTCCCGTGCCCTCACACACACCCTGGAAATCGAGATCACTCCGGAGGAGCTCACCGCGCTTGACGATCGTGATCTCCCCATCTACCCCATCTTCGTGCCTGTCTATCGAGAGACCGAGGTGTTTCCCATTTTGGTCCGGGCCATCGATCAACTCGATTATCCCAAGACCAAGCTCGATGTGAAGATCCTCCTTGAGGAGGATGACACTGACACCATTGAGGTGGCACGCCGAAGCAACCTCCCCAGCCATTTCAAGTTGCTGATCGTGCCTCATGGCCAGCCCAGGGCCTGTAACTACGGTTCGCTATATCTTTGTCACCGCCCCCAATCTGGGCGGCCTGCGCGATCTGGTGAGCCAGCGCTACCCGGGGATCTTCGCTGGCCGCTACCCATGGCTCCGGCTGATCGGCACTGTGCATGGGACCACCATGCCGTGGCGGATCTACGCGGTACTGCCCTGGAGCACCCCCGTCCCCGCGCCCGCGCCGCACCATGGCGGGGCGGCACCGCTGCCACCAGAGCATCCAGCCTGGGACGATAATCCACCCCCTGTACTCCGAGGCGCGGCGGGACATGTACCGGCGTCAACGGACTACCCACCGGTAGCGCTCCCATCGCCGCCCGTTGCGCGAACGGCACGACAGTGAACAGACCACGTAGGGTGCGCGCTCCGCTCGGACAGTGCGAGCGCCGCTATACCGCAAAGATCGCCCGACGCGCGATCACGGCCCCTGGCAACATCAGCACAGCGAAGGAGAAAGACCATGGTCATGCAGGCGCAGGCCCTGGAGGCACCACGTCGCGGCAGTGCGCCTCCTACCTACTCGGTAGTGGCACCGGTATTCAATGAAGCCGAGACGCTGCCAGTGTTCTATCAGCGCTGGATCGTAGGCGGTGGGCGCTCTTGTCGCCATGCGCGAGCACCATCGCTTCATGCGCGGCCTATCGGCGTGGGTAGGGTTCCACCAGGAGGCGGTACTTTACGAGCGGCGCGAGCGCTACGCGGGCACAACCAAGTATCCCTTGCGCAAGATGATTCGCTTCTCGCTCGACGCCATCACCAGCTTCAGTCACGTGCCGCTCCAACTCGCTACCAGCGTTGGCTTCCTGCTGGCTGCGAGCAGCCTGGTCGGCATCCTGTTCGCGGCCACGGTGCGCCTATTCCACGGCGCCATTACCGGGCAAGCCACCACCTTGATCATCGTGCTCCTGCTGGGTGGCATCCAGCTTATCTTCCTCGGTATCGTCGGCGAATACCTTGGGCGCATCTACGATGAGGTACGAGCACGCCCCCTTTACATCGCCCGCGAGGTGCTCAATGGGGATACACATGGCCTCTAAGTCCCTGAATATCCCTACGCAGGAGGTGGCCGGCGCCGGTGCGGCAGGGCGGCCCTTCGCCAGGCGCGTGCTGAACTGGCGTACGCTACTCTCCTTCGGCGTGGCCGTGGCGATCCTTGTTCTGGCCATCAAGAAGGCGGGCATCCACTGGCAGGCCGCGCTGTGCGTCCTCCTACTCGTCTGGCTTGCCGGCGACCACATCTTGCGTCTGTTGCCGCATCGCCTGCACGATGTCTTCACCCACTTCCGTCACGGCGCCAGCACCGCCTTCGGCCGCGACGTGCCCATGTTGATAGGTCAGACGGTAGTGGTGTGGCTGTTGGAGGGCGCACGCTTCGCTTTTATCCTGGCGGCGCTCGGACTGCTCTCGGTTACCCGAACCGCCTGTATCCACTGCTGCATGTACGCGGGATACTCCCAGTGGGTATCCACGGTAATGTAGGTTGGGTTGAGTCTGGCCGCCAGGTTCACGTCGTCGGCGATTTGCGCCTCCGAGAGCGGCCAGGCGTCGGTATCCATGCTTTCCTTCATCGTATCGACCGAGGTGAAGGACAGGCGCGGCCCGGAGGCGGCATGGAGGACCGAGGAGGACGACGCGGCGTGGCCGGCCAGCGCCAACCCCTCGCGCGCCACCGTCTCGGTATCCCGCTGGTGGCGCATCAGCAGCAGCAGATAGAGATCCAGGCGATCCGACTCGGCCCACGCGGCCCCCGAGGTCGCCAGCATCCGGAGGCGCGCCAGAATGGCTTCTCCATCCTGGTTACCCAGCAGGATGTAGTGCTGGCTATACGGCAACTCTCCCAGATGCATGGGCAGGGGCGCCAGCCGCACGCCCGGGCCGCACAACACCACCAGCCAGATTCTTCGGCCAGGATACGCCTGCAGCAAGGCGAGAGCATAGTGCAAGAAGCGGAGGAAGTCGGCCTGCTGCAGGCGTGCCTGAAACTCCAGGTGGAGAATGCCGCCATCCTCCAATTCAAAGACCCGATCCAGGCGTTCGAGATGCAGGGCCAGTTGGGGCAGCTCGGTCGGCAAAGGACGGCGGATCGGCGCCAACTCAAGGCCGAAGCGGCTGGAGAATTGAGGACTATCTTGACGATCACGATCTTGCCGAGCAAAGGCAGACTGTGCAAATCCGGCACGGAACCTCAAAACGACGCGCGGCTGGTCTCCTTGCGGCAGACATCTGAATCATTCGATCTCTCGTGTTCTCGTTGCACCACGACCCAACCCTCGTGACTTCACGCCCAATCCCCTTCGCGCGGTACACTGCTCACAACGAGCAGCCAGGAGGGCTGCCGGCACCTTCACTGATGCAGGTATATGGGAGATCAGCAGTGATCTATCAGAGTCCCTTCCCGCCCATCACGATCCCCGAAGTCTCGCTCCCCCACCTATTGCTCGCCTCGGCTCAGGGCCGAGAAGCGCGAATCGCGATCATCGAGGGCCCGAGTGGGCGGACGATTACCTACGGCGAGTTCGCCCTCCAGGTACGGCGGGTGGCGGCGAATCTGGCCCAGCACGGCCTCCGCAAGGGTGACGTGCTCGCCATCTTTCTCCCCAACGGGATCGAGTACGCGGTCACCCTCCAGGCGGTGATGCTGCTGGGGGGGATCGTCACCACGGTCAATCCCACCTATACCGCCCATGAACTGGCCTTCCAGCTTGATGACGCTCACGCCGCCTACCTCCTCACGATTCCCGCCCTCCTCGGACGGGCGCGCGAGGCGAACACTGCCGGACGGATACGGGAGATCTTCGCGGTCGGCGAGGGCGACGGAGCGACTCCCTATACGGATCTCCTCGTCGACTCGGGCGAGCCGCCGGAGGTAGCGATTGATGCCCTTCGGGATCTAGCGATCCTTCCCTATTCCAGCGGGACCACCGGGCTCCCCAAAGGAGTGATGCTCACCCACCACAATCTGGTGGCCAACATCTTGCAAACCAGGGCGGCGGAGCACAGACTGGATGAGGACGCTCGCCTCTTGGCCGTGCTCCCTTTCTACCACATTTATGGCCAGGTTGTGGTGCTGTACATGGGTCTCTACCTCGGGGCCACCATTATCACCATGCCCCGCTTCGACCTCCCAACCTTCCTCCAGGTCATCCAGGATCACCGGGTGAATTATGCCAATCTGGTGCCCCCGATTATCCTGGCCCTGGCCAAGCACCCGCTGGTAGGGCAGTATGACCTTTCCAGCCTCCAGACTATCTTCTCCGGCGCCGCCCCGCTGGGCGACGAAGTGGCCGCCGCCTGCGCCGCCCGCCTGGGCTGCGTGGTCAAGCAGGGCTATGGGCTGACCGAGACCAGCCCGGTCACCCATATAATGCCGGAAACGGAGGGGCCGATCAACACCGGGTCGATCGGGGTGTGCCTGCCCCTGACCGAGACGCGCCTGGTGGATCCGGAGACCGGAAACGACCTGGGCCCCAACCAACGGGGCGAGGTCTGGGTGCGAGGGCCACAGGTGATGCACGGTTATCTCAATCGCCCCGAGGCCACCGCCGCCATGCTGGATAGCGACGGCTGGCTGCGGACGGGCGACATCGGCTACGTGGATGACGACGGCTTCTTTTATATCGTGGACCGCCTGAAGGAACTGATTAAATACAAGGGGCTGCAAATCGCCCCGGCCGAGTTGGAGGCAATCCTTCTCACCCATCCGGCGGTGGCCGACACGGCGGTGATCCCTATTCCCGACCAGGAGGCGGGCGAGATCCCCAAAGCCTTCGTGGTCCTCAAGGGAGAGGCCACGGCGGAGGAACTGCAAGCCTACGTGGCCGAGAGGGTCGCCCCCTACAAGAAGATCCGCAGGCTGGAGTTTTGTGCTCAGATCCCCAAATCAGCTTCGGGGAAGATCCTGCGCCGAGTACTGGTCGATCAGGAACGGGCCGCCGCCGGTTTAGCGTAGGCCCTCCTACCCGGCAATCCCCAGCGCCCGGAGATTCTCCAGCGAGCGTTTGGCGCTTTCGAGCGAGGGCAGGGTGGGAGCGTCATGCTCGACGATCAGCCACGACGTCCCCCCATCCACGGCGGCGGTGACAATCTCCTTGATCTTGAGCGTGCCGTCCCCGACCTCGGTGTAGCGGCGCTCGCTATCCATGTCCTTCAGATGGATGACGGGCACCCGCCCAGCATAGTGGCGCAGCAACTCTATCGGATCAGAGCCGGCATGGGCCGCCCAGTAGACATCCAGTTCCAGGGTAACCAGCTCCGGATCGGTGGCATCCAGCAAACGGGCCAGAAGCGACTGGCCGCCCTCCAGGACGAACTCGAAATCGTGGTTGTGGTAGCCGAAGGTGATCCCCGCCGCGCGAGCCCGCCGGCCAAACTCATTCAGCCGAGGGGCGAGGGCGGCCAGGAAGTCAGGGCTCCGCTGTTCCAGCGGGAGCCAGGGCAGAATCAAGTTCGAGCAGCCAATCGTCCGGCAATAGTCGATCTCGCGGTCGAAATCGGCTTCCAGCGCCGCCAGGCCCACATGAGTGGCGGCGGCGCGCATCCCCGTTTCGGCCAGCAGATCGCGCATCTCCTCGGCGGACAGATCGCCATAACCGGCGAATTCCACGGCCGGATATCCCAGGGCCGCCACTTTCCGCACCGTGCCCGCGAAGTCGCGCCCCGTCTCGTCCCGAACCGTGTACAGCTCCAACCCTACCTCGGCCATTGGTGTCCCTTCTTCCTTGCATCGTGGATCATATCGTCGCCTCTTGCATGGTATCCGCTGGTCGCGTACGGTGAAGAGGGCCGCGCGACCGGATTGCGGGATATTCGCGACCCCGTTGTCAACGGACCTGTTTGTTTGAAAGGATCGAGGGCATGGCACCGGATGGCACCACACCAGGGATCGAGAAAGAGCCCATGTTGCTGCTGGACACCACCGGCAGCATGAACTATCCTACCGCCGCCAATAACCAGACGGCCCGAAAGGACACCATTCACGAGGCGATTAGCCTGATCGTGCAGGAATTGGCCGCCGAGGATAGTCAAGCAACACACGAGGAAGAAGGGGGCGGCCTGAGGACCGTGACCTTTGCCGACGGCCAGGCCCACGATATTGGCGACCTCAACCCCGCCAACCTGGTCCAGAAGTGGGGCCAGATTCGCTGGGCGGGGGGAACCCGGATCATGCCCGGCTGGAACACCTTGATCGACGTCTACCAGGATGAGTTCGGTCAGGAACCGCCCGATTCGCGCCCTTTGCTGATGGCTCTGGTCATTACCGATGGCGAGGCCGACGATACCGACCGGTTCGCCCAGGCGGTGAGCGGGGCCAGCGGCGGCGTCTACGTGGCGATTGCCTTAATCGGTTTCGGAACCGAATACGATCGCGTGCTGGCCGCCTATCGGAAGATCGAGGAGAATAACGGGCACGTCAAGGTGCTTACCTTCGGCGGCGAAACCAACCCGCAGGTGATCGCCGACGCCCTGCTCCGCATGATCGCCTAGACGGATCATACATAGGTGAACTGGAACGCCAAACTCAAGGGGGCGCTCCTTGGCGAGACGGATGGCGCCGACGTGGCCGCGCGGGTCGCCGGCGCCTATCCACTGGTTGAATTGCGCCGGCGTCTGGCCGACCAACGGCTGGAGGCGGAGCTTGCGCACCCCGGTGAGGAGTGGCGTCTTACCGATGACCTGGCTACCCTGGAATCGCCACTGTGGCAGGCGGAAAGTCTGCTCTCCTTGGTCCAGAGTCTGATCGAAGCGGAACAGGAAGCCCATCCCGATCGCCCGACCATGATGTCGCCCGCCTCGCACGACGAGGCGCTGATGCTCCTTGACCCCCTGGATACCATTCTGGCCCAGGTGAGCACGGGGCTCGCCGATCCGGCGCGCCGCCCCGTCCTCGGCGGAGTCAACCTGATCACACCCACCGGGCTGGGCCGGTACCAAAACCTGCCGCCCGCCTATCTGAAGGGCGTGCAGCGGGGCGCGGAACGGCTGGAAGGAACAGCCCAAAGCGCCATTTCGGGACTGGAAACCCTGGTGGGGAGATCGGGCGGGCCGGACTGGATAACCAACGGTATCCGCGCCCTCCGGGCCGATCTGGCCGGAGCCCAAACGACCCTCCAGGCCCTGGGCCTCCGCGTCGCCGCCCCTGGAGGAACGCAAGGCGGTGAAGCGGCCACCGTGCAACTGGCGCGGGAACTCTGGCAGGTGGTCAACGCCTATCTGCGCGCGGGCCAACTGGCGGCCGCGCCTCGGCTAATGCCGGGCGCTCCGCCCCTCCCGGCTCCAGCCCCCGCCTGGTCTCCGCCACCACCCCAGCCGTCGTGGTCGCCCCCCGCGCAACCGGAATGGAACCCTCCGCGACAGAACTGGAACCAACCGCCGCAACCGTGGAACCAGCCACAACAAGATTGGATCGCGCCACCGGGACAGTGGGAGCCGCAACCGACCTGGACCCCGCCGGAGCAGATCTGGACCCCGCCCCCGGAAGAGCCGCCGCGGGCGATGCCCGAGATCGTCCCAACCTGGGAGCCGCCGGCCCAGGAATGGATGCCGCCCCCATCCCCGATCGAGGAACCGGCCCGGCCCTTGCCGACTATCGTGGTTGGGCGGCAGTCGCCTGACCCAGTCCCTACGCCGCCATCTCCCGCGGAGGAGAAGCCGCGCCCACTGCCTCAGATCGGTGCCCCCGCGCCCGGCGCGTCCGAAAAGGCGCGGACGAGCGGGTCGCCCGTCACGAGCGGCTTGCCCGTCCCGGGCATGGTGACCCGTAAGAGCCCGGACGCACCCGAGTCACAGCCGCACCCGGCCGAGGAACCAGCCCGGAGCTTACCGCAAATCGGAGCCGGGCCGCGCCAGGGCTCCTCACTGCCTGCTGGGCCGGGCATGGCGGCACGATCTGCCGATGATGCACCCCGCCCCTTACCGCGAATCGGCGCCGAGGCGGCTCCGACATCGACCGTGGGCTCCAGCCCAGCACGACCAATACCAGCCGCCCCCGCCACCCCCACCGCTGAAGCGACGACCAACCCGCCAGCCGCCGCGCGGGCAATGAGGGAGGGACGGAAGATCGCCCGCGCCGAGCGTTGGTTGCTGAGTAGTGCCGTGGCCCGGCGCGCCATGCGGGCACGGGGCGAGGAGGATCGGGCTGAGCACGATCTGGCCGCGTTCTGGGAGGCCAGGGGCTGGATCCTGAGCCCAGAGGATCAGGCATATCTGGACGCCGTGACCACCCTCACCTCTGCCGGCAGCCTGGCTCCGGCCGGACGCAGCCTCGCCGCCGTGCCCTTCCCTCCCATTCATGCCGTCCTTGGTCGAGGGGCCACGGTGCTGGGCCAAACCCTTCCCACCGGCACTCTGCTGACCTTCGACTACCTTGGCGGCCGCCTCCTTCGCCTGAAGCCGAACGATGGAGTCCCGGACTGATTTGCTTACCTTCGTCCTATAGGCATTCCCGGATATTTTGCTTATACTCAAGTTTATTATCCGTCAGGAGATGCCGTTGTGATGGTGGACCGCCGGAGTGCCGTGCCCCTCCACCACCAGTTCAAGCGCTTGCTCCTTGACCAAATCACCTCCGGCACGCTTGCTCCCGGTGCCCGCCTCGGCACCGAACGCGAATACGCGGCCCAGTTGGGGATCAGCCTGGCGCCGATCCGCCAGGCCCTGAGCGATCTGGCACGGCAGGGGTATCTGGACCGGTATAAGAGCCGGGGCACTTTCGTGCGGCGGCGGAAGCTGGTGGAGAAGATAACCGTGCTCCCCGGCACTCCCGGCGCCGATGTCACCGCGGACCCGCCGGTCGTGCTGGAAGTGTTGCGGCTGGAGCGCCTGGCGGCCGAGCCGGTGGTCGCCGCTCGTCTTGGCGTGCCGATCCGCGCGCCGGTGGTGGCGGCGCGGAGACGCGGCAAGGTGAGAGGAGAGCCCGTCCTGGTGCTTACCTCGTACGTGGCCGCCGCCTATGTTCCCGCCATTGAAGGGTGCGCTCTCGAAGATCTGTCCTCCCCTTCGATGATGCTGGCCACGGCTTATGGCTGCCATATTCACGGCACGGAAACCGCCATCGAGATGTCGCCGGCCGAGGATGAGATTGCCGCCCTCCTCGCACTCCCTAGCGGGACGCCGATTCTCCGGGCGGAGCGTGTCGGCTTCGGGAAGGATCGCGGCGTGCTGGAGTACGCGGAAACCCACTACCGGGCCGATCGGTATCGGTTCCTGATCGAGTATCGGCCAATCTGAAAGCGGTCTTTCTTCAGGTTATCCACGATCTATCTTGGGGTATGATGCCTATCGTGGGCATACTTCTCGTATACGAGAAGCGGGTGAGCACCCGGCTTATCCGAGCTGAATAGGCGGAAGATGAAGGTTCTCCTGGCTGAGGATCTGGGCGCTCCCCGAGAACTGTTCCAGCGACTTCTGGAGCGGCGCGGTCACGCCGTGCACGCGGTCGCCGAGGGGGAGACCGCCTGGCGCGTCTGCCAGAATGAAACCTTTCCTCTGGTGCTGGTCGGGCGCGATGTTTCCGGGACGGATGGACTCGAACTTTGTCGGCGGATTCGCGCCCTCCCATGGGGAGAGCACTGCGTGCTGCTCTTCCTCAGCGAAACGAATGACCACGAGGCTCTGATCGCCGCCATCGACAGCGGAGCCGACGACTGCCTTCCCGTACCCATGGCCGAGGATGAGGCCCTGGCCAGAATGATCGTGGCCGAGCGACGAGCGATCAAGCTCCTCCGCGATCAGTTTGGTGCCGCGCCGGCCCGGGCTCGCGCCGCTCTGCGGGCGCTCCGCGAAAGTGAGGAACTCTTCCGCGCCGCCTTCCGCAACGCGGCCGTGGGGATGACGCTTCTGGCGGCCGACGGGCTGGTGGCACGGGTAAACAGCCGCTTTTGCGATATGCTGGGCTACCCCGAAACGGAACTGCTCCGCCGCTCTTTCCCCCAACTTCTCCATCCTGATGACCGCCCGCGTCTGCTGCGCTATCTCCATCGGGCGGGCGGCGAACCGGACCATCATGGGGTCGAGTGCCGCTATCTGCGGGCCGGCGGCGCGGCGATCTGGTGTCAGATCGCCTCATCCGCGATCGAGGACGAGAGCGGACAGGTGGCTCATCATGTGCTCCAGCTCATCGATATCACCGCTCGCAAACAAGCGGAAGACTATCTGACCCAGCTCGCGCACTACGATCTGCTCACCGGCATCCCCAATCGGGCCTTGTTCCACCAGCGCCTTGGCCAGGCGATCAGCCAGGCCCGGCGTCATCAAAGCCAACTGGCCCTGCTCTTCGTGGACCTGGATGGATTCAAGGCGATCAACGATACCATGGGCCACGCGGCCGGTGACCTGCTGCTTCAGGTAGTGGCGGAACGGATTACTCAGTGCGTGCGCGCGGACGATATGGTGGCCCGGCTGGCTGGGGATGAGTTCACCATCCTGCTCCCGCGCGTCCGAGGCACCGAGGCCGCCGAGCGGGTGGCCCGTACGATTGTGCGCGATCTCGCCCGGCCAATCGTCGCGCAGGAACGCATCTTACAGGTAACCAGCAGTATTGGGGTCGCGCTCTTTCCCGACGCCGGTCACGATGTCGAGACCTTGCTCGCCGCCGCCGATGCCGCCATGTACCTGGCCAAGAGCCGCGGCAAGAATGGCTTCGCCTTTTGCCAGGTGGAGACCCGCGCGGCGGTGTGAGAAGGCGGCCCTTAGTCATGCCGGTCCCGCTTCATGGGCGCGAGGATCCCACGATCTTTGGCGATCCATCCGGCCCCACGCGGATCGCGTCGGGAAACCGATTCTTTCGTCCGGGCCTGCTGGCCTGCGTGTCAGCGGTGTTCCTGGCTGCCTGGGCCGGGTGGGATGGCTACGCCAGCCCTTTTATTGAGTGGCAACTGCTTGCCTACCCGCTTGCCCTGATCCTGGGATGGTGCGGCGAGGGTTGGCTGCGCGGTGAAGCTCTCCGCGGGCGCGTGGTCAAGCTGGGGCGCGGGATCTGGGCCCATCGGATCGAGATTGGCCTGCTCGCACTGATCACCCTGGTCGATCTGGCGCTCCATTTCTGGCTGGCCGCGCAAGCCGCGTTTCTCCACGGCAGCGTCCATGATGAAGGCTTCGTCGGCCTCAATGCCTGGCGGCTTATCCACCAATCGGGGCCGTGGCCTCTCTATAGCACCATGGGGGGCGCGGTTGCCATGTATCAGCCCTTGGGATGGCTCTTCCTCCACTTCCCCCCCAGCATGCTCCTACTGCGGCTCTTCGCCATCCCGATGGCGATCGCGGTCGCGCCCGCGTTCTATCTGCTCGCCCGCCAGCTTGTGGGGATCCCCGCCGCGCTCGGCGCCACGACCCTGCTGGCCGTGGCCTATTGGCCAACCATGATGGGCAGCCTGGCGTTTGGCTGGATGAACGGCAGTGTGTTCCAGTGCCTGGGGCTGGCCCTACTCCTTCATGGTCTACGCCGCTGGAGCCTTACCGCCTGCGCGGCCTCGGGGATGGTGCTGGCGCTCTGCCTGTATAGCTACAGCACCCATCGATTGATGCCGATTCCCGCCGCGATCGTGCTGGCGCTCTTTCTGGTCCGGGGAGGGGAGACGTGGCGCCGCCGCTGGTTACTGAGCGGGACGTGCGGCTTCGCGTTCCTCGTGACCGCCGCGCCCTGGATCCGATTGGTGACCACCGTTGATGTCTTGCTCAAGGGTGATGCCACCTATATGACCCATTACTTTACCGATGCCTGGCGCCAGAATCCCCTGACCGCGCTAGGTGAGGCCCTGAGCAACGCCGCTTCCCTGAACCTGGCCCTGATCGCCCGTCCCCTCGGCGGGTACCCATATATGGTGCTGCCTAGCGGCGGTTTGATCGATCCGCTCACCACGGGACTGATTCTGCTTGGAGTGTTGGGGGCCGTGCTCACCTGGCGACGAGTTGAATCCGTAATGCTGCTCACGGCCATCGTCCTCCCGATACCGCCGGCCGCGATGGCGATAGGCGGGCTGAGCGAGGTCTATCGCTTAAACGGCATGGTGCCGGCCCTGTTCCTGGCCGCCGCGCTCACTCTGGATCGCGTGGCGGGACTGACCCGAGTTCACGCCCGCGCCGGGATGGTGATCCTGCTGCTTATCTGTCTCCTCGGCAGTGCCGTCAATATCCAGCGTGTGGTCTCGTTTGTCCGAGACGCCGGCACCATCTGCCGGGAGACCGATGTCTATGCCACCTTTCCCGCCGCCTACATCGCCCTGGCCGATCAGGTAAACGGGCTGGGCCCGGATCGCGCGGTCTATCTGGTGACCGACAGCGCCGATCCCAGTGTCTCGTATGGGCCCGCGTGGACCTGGCTTTTCCATCGCGCCTTTCCCGTGCAAGCCCTGGCGATCCAGGGACAAGATCCGGCTCGCTGGATCTTGCAAGCCAATCCCGAAAGGCCACGGGCGCCTGATGATGGGGCGCGCTTCTGGCCGCCCCGGTTGGGACCGGGGGAGCGCGGCATCACCTACTTCCTGCTAAACGACGCGAGCAGTATCTTCATGCCCTTCCTCCGCCATGCCTTTCGCCAAGGGCGGACCCAGATCCTACGTCCGCCCCAATGCGCCGCTACCGGCTACCGTCTGACCAGCTATTCGCTCACCGCGCGTCAGATCCAGGGACCAGGGCGGTAACATACAGCGATGGAAGGGAGAGGAAAACCATGGCTGGGAGCAATCGCGAACGGTGGCTGGCGGAGCCGGAGTGGCTAGTCCGGCATCTGGAGGATCCCCAGGTCCGGGTGGTAGACGTGCGGGGAGCGGTGACAACCAGCACGGCCGAGGATGGTACCCAGAAGGCCGTTTATACGGGATTGCGCGATCAGTATTTGACGAGTCACCTGCCGGGCGCGGTCTTCGTGGACTGGACGACCGATCTCGTCGATCCCAACGATCCGGTGCCGGCGCAGGCCGCGCCGCCGGAACGGATCGCCGAGTTGCTGGGCGGCCTGGGAATTGGGGACGGAACCACGGTGGTTGCCTACGACAGTCATCCGTCCAGCCAGTTCGCCACCCGCCTGTGGTGGCTGCTCCGCTATTACGGCCACGACCGGGCGATGGTGCTGAACGGTGGTCTGGGCCGCTGGCAGGCCGAGAGCAGACCCCTGAGCACGGAGGTGAAGCGATACCCCGAGGCCCTATTCACCCCGCGGATCCAGCCCGAATGGCGGGCTACGGCCGAACAGGTGCTGGCCTTGCTTGGCCGGCCAGACGTCACCCTGGCCGACGCGCGCGAGGAAGCCCAGTATAGCAACGCGGTGCGGCGTGGGCCGCGGGGCGGGCACATTCCGGGGGCGATCTCGGTGCCGCGCGAACTGTGCATGGCGGCGAACGGCTCCTTCAAATCCGACCCTGAGCTACGGGCGGCGCTTGAGGGGGCGGGACTGCGACCGGAGCAGCGGGTAGTGGCCTATTGCAACGGAGGCGTGGCGGCAACCACGCTCCTCTTCAGTCTCAGCCTGCTCGGATACCCAACGCTCACCAACTACGACGGGAGTTGGAATGAGTGGGGCAACCGCCCGGATCTACCCGTAGCGGGCTGATAACTAGGGGCGTAGGGAAGAGGCCGGCCGCTGTACGCGACCGGCCTCTTCCTATTTTGGGACTCACCAGAAGCGAGACACCTACAGTCACCATATTCATGTATTTACAATATCTGCTTATACAGTATGTTTAGTAAACATACTGTATAAGCGAATATTTCTATTCTTTACCAGGAAGGGTAATGCGGGATCGTCGCGGGTTAGTCGGCGGGGATGAAACGCACGGAAGGAGGATCCTTGGCCAAGCCAGCCAAGATCTCGCGGATCATCCGGGCCAGTTGCCGATCGAGCCAGCGCGCGTGGGCGGCGGTAGGACAGCGCACGATCAGGATCGAGCCGTCATGGGAGATCTGAGTGGTGGGGGCGACTCGCGCCTGAAAAACAGCCGGAGCCAGCACCGCCGCTAACTCACCTTTGATCGCGTCCCATAGCCTATTGGGATCTGGACGCGCGTCAGTGCCTGTTTCTTGGGTGGGGGTAAGGGGGTCTGTTTCTTGCTGTTCTGTGTAGTGTAATTTCTCTTTCTTGTAGGTGTCTGATGGGACAGGTGGTTCACCCTGAAACAAGGTGGCCGCCGGGACACCTCCCTGGTGTCGGGCGGGACGGCTCCCTGATGTCTGCCTGGACGCCTCCCTGGTGTCTGACGAGACACCAGGGGTTGGATGGGCACGCCCGCGGCCGGCCCAGCTTTCCCCATCCTGATCGCAGAGGCGGAGGCGGATATAGCTGGGGCGCCATCCCCGGTCGGGATCGAGCTGGCGATGGCGCTCGATCAGCCCTTTGGCCTCCAATCCGGCCAGGGCCCGTTGCACGCTCCGCTCGCCAAGTCGGGCACCCCAGTCCAGGCGGGATCCGTCGCGGGTGACGATCCCGCTCCCGATCTGTTCGACCGTAATCTGATCTCCCTGTTTCTTAAAGCCGAGGGTACGGCGGATCAGGTACAGGAGGACGCGGAGTTCGATTTCGGGCAGAAACGGCGCTACCCAATCGAAAAAAACATCCGGGGTCTGGGTATACAGGGGGGGGTAGAGACCAGGGAAGGCCGCCCAATCGGGGGGTGTTTCGAGATTATAGGGGCCGGCGGAAAAATCGTCATCACGCGGCATCGTGACCCCCGATGGCTCGGCCGTTGGCGCGGGCCACAAGATGCACATAACCTTCAAGGGTAGCGAGAAGGCCCTCGCGATCGGCCCGTGGAATCGTGTCGTCTTGCAGGAGGTCAACCAGGGCCCGGATCGTGGGGTGGCTGGTGATCTCCGGGCCAAAGCCCTCGGCGGGAAGGCCGGCGGCGGCGAGCAACCGGTTGGTCTCGGAAGGGTCGAGTCCCAGGGTTCGAGCGAGGGCCAGGGCTTGTTCGCGCCCCGCCGGGAGCCGTTGACCTCGTTCGAGCCGATTTACCGTGCCGACATTCACGCCGCTCGCGCGGGCCAGCCCGTTCTGGGCCAGGCCGGCTCGTTCGCGATAGCCCCGCAATAGGGCGCCGAAACTCGATTCCACCCGCCGCCCCCCCTCTTCGCCCCATGTTTCCCACAGCATATCCCAGCCATTGCGGATCCGTCAATCACTATTCTTGGCTCCCGCGTGTTTGCATAAGCATACATATCTTCCCACGGGTCGTTGCGAATATGCAACGCTAGTAGGCCGTGTGCTCGACCGCGGCGTCGGTGGATGGTCGTGCTAGGTCGCGGGAGCGCGTTCTTAGGGGCGAGGGCCGCCTTCATACCACACGGAGTTCGTGGATCCCACGATGGCTTTTTCGGGATCCCAGACGCTCATCCCCCGATCGCACCGTATACTGATCACGATCTCCATCCGGCGCTCGTTGTCGTGTCCGCTCCTTCGGGCTGATCACCGAGGTATGGCTAACGGAGGGTACATGGATCCTTGGAAGGGCTCGGGAGGCGGCTGGAGTGAGGCGGATTCTCGCCACTTCATCGAGGTCGGGCGGATCCATACACCCGCCCGAGCGGAGATCGGTGAGACGATCCTTGATCTCATCCCGGCGGAAACGGATGAACCATTCCTGGCGGTTGAACTGGGGGTGGGCGGCGGGTGGTTGAGTGAAGCGATCTTGACTCGCTTCCCCGCCTCGCGCGTCGTGGGCCTGGATGGCTCCCCAACCATGTTGCGGGAGACGGGCGCCCGATTGCGTCCGTTCGGCGATCGCTTTGAGCCGCGGCCGTTCCGGCTTGAGGATCGGGCCTGGCTGGCGGACTTCGCCCCCTCCGCGCGCTGCTTTGTCAGCTCGCTCGTGATCCACCACCTCGACGCATCCGGGAAGCGGACCCTCTACCATGACCTGCACGCGCGTCTCGAACCTGGCGGCGCCGTGATCATCGCCGACCTGGTGGCCCCACGGGGCGAACGCGAGCGGCGCTGCCTGGCGCGCTGGTGGGACGCGGAGGTGGAACGCCAATCGCTCACCTTCACCGGCGATCGCGCCGTATACCAGCGGTTCGTCGACGATCACTCGAACTGGTACACCTATCCCGATCCGATGGATAGGCCATCGGCGGTGTCCGAGCACCTTGCGTGGCTGGCGGAGGCCGGATTCAGCGAGGTGGATGTGTTTTGGCTGCGGGCCGGTCACGCGATCTATGGCGGCTACAAGGAACGGTAAGCTCGTTCCTCGCCACGCCTCTTCCCTTTAACCGGGATGAGCACCTTCATCCCAGGCGATCATTCCTCCACCCGCCCCGGATGGGGCGCCTGGCCCATGACGCCGGTTCTCGCGACGAGATCCCACACCCAGGGAGCCGTCTGCTCAACCCATACGGCGGCTCGGTAGAAGCGTGGAACGTAGACTTCTCGCCGCGGACGGCGGACCAGATCGGCGATCCGGCGGGCGACCACCTCCGCTCCCGGCACGAACAACCGGCGCCGGCTCATTGGCTCGGTCCTGATGAATCCTGGTGAGACGACCGAGACCGTCACCCCGGTCCCCGCCACCTGCCGCCGCACGGACAGGGTGAAGCCCCGGAGGCCGAACTTGGTCGCGGAATAGAGGGGGTCGAGAGCCACGGCGCCGCTGACCGCTCCGACCGCGATGATCGCTCCCTGCCGTCGCTCGATCATGCCGGGGAGTACGGCCCGAGTGAGGAGAATGCCGCCCAGCAGGTTGGCATCGATCATGCGGGAGATTGCTTCCGGCGCCAGAGTCAGGGGCGCGAAGGCACCGCCGCCCACGTTGTTGACGAGGATATCGACCCGTCCGAACCGATCCATGACCTGCCGGACCACCTCGGCGACCCGCGGGGGATCGGCCACGTCACCCGGGATGGCCAGGGCGTGCCCGCCGGCGGCGACGATAGCCTCCGCTCGCGCAACCAGCCGATCCGCCCCTCGGGCCACCAGCACCACATGGGCGCCCCGCCGCGCCAGTTCATGCGCGGTCGCCGCCCCAATACCCGCGCTCGCCCCGGTGACGATCGCGATTTCCCCGCTCAAGGGCTTCCGCTCCGCCCGTGCCACAAGCCGCCTCCTCGTGGTTTGCGTATCCTCGTTCCGTGCGAGTATAGAAGCACACGGTAGTATCTGTAAATACGGACGGCGATGTGCTATACCTACCTCATGGTGCGTAACTCTCCTCTTTCGGGCCATGCCGACGAAGCCGATGTTTGGCCGGCCCTTGAGCTCATCGCGGATAAGTGGTCGCTGATCGTCATCGCCGCGCTCCTCGGCCATGTGCGCCGCTATGGCGAGCTGCGGCGGCGGATCCCGGGGATATCCCAGAAGATGCTGACCCAGACACTTCGCAAGCTGGAGCGCGACGGGCTCGTTCGGCGGGTGCTCTATCCGGTGATCCCGCCAAAGGTGGAGTACTCGCTGACCCCTTTGGGGGAAACGGTCGCCGGTCCCCTGACCGCGATGTGCCGGTGGGCGGAAGAATACTATCCCGCCGTGCGCGCTGCCCGCGCGAGCCGCGCGGGTGAGGAGGATACACCCGAGCCGAAGGAGTGATCGTAGCCTCGGCCCGCGCTCAGGCGCTTCCGTTTGGGTCAGCCGGCGGCCTGGTACCCCAGCCGCTGAGCTTGCAGATCGATGCGCCCGATTTCATGGGCCAGCTCGCAGCGGGTGAGCGCTTCCTCCACGGCCCCGCGGACATTGGGACGCTTGAGCATCAACCACAGCCCATAGGCGCAGATGCTCCCTGGCTGCCGCTCCCAGCCCAGAAGAGTGCAGGTCGCGTAGGAGCGGACTGCTCGTCGTTCCACCGGCTTGAGATCTGGGGTCACCTGGCTCAGTCCACGGGTAAGCCACGAATCGAGCGCCGCTTTCTGTCCCCCCACGCCCGAAAGCTCGACCACCGGGGCTACCAACTCACGCCATTCCGGGTGGGCCTCGGCCCGTGAGAGGCCGTGGATCACGGTGGAGTGATTGAGGCGCAGGAGACGGGCGATTTGGGCCGGATTCAGGCCCGCCCGGTTCAGGGCCCAGAAGGCGGCATGCCGAGCCGCCGTCACCTGCGGCGTACGATCTCGCGCCCGCACCCGTTCCTCGGGCACTCCCATTCGCCGGGCTACCTCGGTGATGATCGCGTCCGCGTTCCTCGCTCGCTCGCTTTCCCCCATCGGCCCGCCTCCTTCTGTATTGGCACGTATTTTCTATTCCATAATAGAACAAGAATCCTAAATGTCAAGTGGTTGAAGGCAGGGGATCGGTGTAAACCATGTAACAGCGGCCCTGGGGAACGGGTGACCGGGTCCATATCCCTGAGCGGCGAAATGCGGAGACCGCTCTTGATTCGCGCTCGGAGCCTGGTAAAATCGGCTGGATTACCGCGGAGGAGCGCTCATGATCCCCGAGCCTACGCCCATCGCCCTGGAAACCCATCCCCTTACAGCCGACCGCTGGCCGGACCTTTTGAGGCCCTGTTTGGTCACCATGGGGCCTGCGGCGGCTGTTGGTGCATGTGGTGGCGCCGATCTCCCGCTGTCTTCAAACGCGATAAAGGCGAGGCGAACCGCGCGGTCTTCTAGGCGCTCTCTCCACCTTCGAGCAGGTGGGCTTTGTCGAGGTAGCTCGCCATTCCCCCTCGCGCCCGATCATCCGGTATGAGGTTCCCGTGGGCGCGGATCACGTCCGCGGTGAAAACTTGTGAAGAACTCTTGCGGGAGAGCATCGAACCCGAACGCCAGAGCCATTCGGTTGACATCCCGCTGATCCATAAGCTGTAGATCCTGCCCCTCGCCCATCCGTAGCTGAGCGATCGTCCGGTCGAGCGGTCCGCTGTAGATGTGCTGCAACACGGCAACCGTGCTGCCGCCCGCCCGGATACTCGCTCGCTGATATATCTTCCAGAGTTGGAGAGGAGCGGACCAGCCAATCTCCTCTGCCAATTCGCGCAGTATGGCCGCATGGGGAACTTCCCCCTCCTCTACCTTCCCACCCGGGAGGGTCCAGAGATTGGGGAAAGAGATTTCTGGTTTGTCATCACGTTGCTGGAGCAGTACACGCCCAAAAGAGTCGGTCAGGATCGCCGCGACGGTGGACACCATCATGACAGCATCAAAGGTAGTCTTGGCGCACTAGATCCGCGCATCGTTTTCCTCCCGCAAGGCATGCATCTCCTCCCGCAGCGCCGGATACAGCTCTCGGTACCGCGCATAGTGCGCCGCGTACCCCTCCGTGGCCTCCGGTGCCGGCTCCACGGGAACCCCATGGTGCACGGCGGCACCGCAACCCTCCTCCAGGCTGGTGAAGAAGCCGGCGTGGACGGCGGACAGCAGCGCCGCCCCCAAAGCCGATTGTTCGACCGTTTTCAGGGGAGTTACCGGCTGCCCCAGCACCGCCGCCATGATTGTCCGCATTAGCGGCGACTGCCCGAGGCCGCCCGCCAGCACGACCCGCTCGGCCCGCACGCCGGCCGCGTGCAACGGTTCCAGGGCATGGCGCAGACTGTAGGCCACCCCTTCCAATGCCGCCCGCGCCAAATGGGCTCGTCCATGGCCCAGGCGCAGGCCCACCAGGGCGCCCGAGGCGACGGGGTCCAGGATGGGCGCCCGCTCCCCAGCCAGGTAAGGAAGGAACAACAGCCCGTCCGCGCCCGGCGGCGCCTGGGCGGCGAGCGCGATCAGCCGCGCGTCGGCCCCTTCCTCGTGGTCGGCGAACACCTCCTCGCGCAGCCAACGGAGCGACAGTCCGGCTCCCAGGGTGGCAGAGAGGGCCAGATAACCCGCTCCCTCCCGGCCCGGCCGGCGGGGTAGGGCATGGGCGAGGGTGCGGGCGCCATACGCGGGGGCGGGAAGCGGTGCCGCCAGGGGAGTCACCAATTGGCCGCCGGTGGAGATACTGATCAGCAAGGTGCCGGGATGGAGCAAGCCGGTGCCAATCGCCGCCATCGCCTGATCGCTGCCGCCCAGGAGCACCGGAATGCCGCGACGGAGAGCGCAAGCCCTGGCCGCCTCGGCGGTGATCACCCCGCCCAGCGCCTCCGAGGGACGGAGCGGCGGCAACAGATTCGCCGGCAAGTCCAGCGCGGCAAGCGCCTCCTCCGACCATTCCCAGGTGCGCAAGTCGAAAGCGGGGATCCCGCAGGCGTCGCTGGGCTCGGTGGCCAACCCGCCGGTGAGGCGGTAGCGCAGATAGTCCTTGGGCAGGACGGCGGTGTGCACCCGCCGCCAGAGTTCCGGCTCATGGGTCCGGACCCAGAGCAGCGAGGCCAGCATGAAGCCGGGCGCTACTCCTCCGCCCAGAATCGGGAGCAATCCCCGCTCCATCAGGACCGCTTCCGCCGCTCGCGCCTCGCCGCCCGCTCGCTGGTCCGGCCAGATGATCGCCGGGCGGAGCGGCGACCCCAGCTCGTCGAGAAGCACCGTTCCGTGCATCTGCCCACCAACCGTGACCGCCTCCACCTGGCCCTCGATTCCGGGCTGGGCCAGCATCTCCCCTATGGCCTGACAACAGGCATTCCACCAGTGCTCGGGATCCTGTTCGGCCCAGCCAGGCTGGGGGACGGCTATTGGGTACGAGCGGCTGGCGGTGGCCGCCACCTGGCCCTGCTCGTCCAACAGCAGCGCCTTCAGACTGGATGTCCCCAGGTCGATACCCAATACATAGCGCATGGCGCCCGCTCCTTTCGCTGGCGATGGTAGCGCATCGGGTACCCTGAGCGAGTGGAGAACGAAACCGTAACTCATGAGGCAACGGCGCGAGCGCCGAATCCCTCGCCGCTCGCCACCCTGGCGCCTATTCTCCGCTGTCCCTCCTGCGAGGGGCCCCTGGCCCTGGAGGACCGTACTCTGATCTGCCCAGCCCGACATAGCTTTGACCTGGCACGGGAAGGCTACGTGAACCTCAGCCAGTCCCGCCAGACCGGCGATAGCGTGGAGATGCTGCGCGCCCGGCGCCGGTTTCTGGACGCGGGCCATTACCAGCCGCTCTCCGATCTGATCAACCGCCTGGCGGCGGAGCACCGCCCGGATACTCCTTGCACGGTACTGGATGCCGGTTGCGGCGAGGGGTATTATCTTGGCCGTCTCCACCAACACCGGCTTTGTCGGACCCTCGGTCTGGACGCGGCGAAGGACGCGGCCCGGATGGCGGCCGGCCGCTACCGCGCGACGGCCTTCCTGGTGGCGGACCTGACGAAGTGCCTTCCCCTGGCCGCTGGAGCGATAGACGTCCTGCTCAACATTTTCGCGCCCCGGCACGCCGAGGAGTTCGCGCGCGTGCTCCAGCCCGATGGGCTGCTCCTCACCGTGATCCCCCAGCCCGACCATCTGGCTGAATTGCGCCGGCGGCTGCCCCTGCTGGGAATCGAGAATCGGAAAGAGGATCAGGTGCGGGCGACTCTGGGAAAGCTGTTCGTCCCCATCGGGGTCGAGTGCCTATCCTATCCACTCTCGCTCACGAAAGACGCGGCGGGAGACCTGGTGGGGATGACTCCCACCGCCCGCCACCTGGACGCCGCCACACGCGCCGATCTCGCGGCCCCTGGCGCGGGCCCGCTCACCGTCACCGCCTCCTTTCTCGTGTTGAGCTTCCGCCGCCGGTATACTTAGAAAGCCGCAAACCCGGCTCCTGGTTCGGCGGAACAATCGTCTCGACGAAGCCGGTTCACTGTTCTTGTCTGACTTTGTCCGGACGATCACGACCCATTCCGGAGTTTCATGACCACCAATACCGCCGAATATACCGCTCTCATGGCCGGCCAACCGGTTATCCTCGCCCCCATGGAGGATGTGAGCGACCCCGTGTTCCGGGCGATTTGCCGCGAACAGGGGGCCGACCTCTGCTTTACCGAGTTCGTCAACGTCGATGGGTTGCTCCGCGGTGATCTCAGGGCCCGGCGCAAGATTACCCTCGCGCCCGATGACGCCCCCACCGCGATCCAGATCTACGGTTCCGATCCCGAGAAACTGGTCGAGGCTGCCCGGATGGCCGCCGAGGCACGACCGCTCTTCATTGACATAAACTGCGGATGCTGGGTGCCGAAAATTGCCCGGCGGGGGGCCGGGGCGGGCTGGCTCCGCGATCTGCCCGCCATGCAGGGGATGGTCCGGGAGGTGGCGCGGGCGGTGGATCTCCCGGTGACGGTGAAGACCCGGATCGGCTGGGGCGACGGCGAGCCGCCGGTGCCCGAGATGGTACGCCGCCTGGAGGACGCGGGCGCGGCCGGGATCACCCTCCATTGCCGCACCGCCAAGCAGCGTCACGAAGGCGAAGCCGACTGGACCTGGGCCGCCCTGGCTCGCGAGTTGGTCCGGGTGCCGGTAACGGTCAACGGCGGCATCATGCAAGCGGAGGACGTGCCGCGGGCCCTGGCCGAGACCGGCTGCGCGGCGGCGATGATCGCGCGGGCGGCGATCGGCAACCCCTGGATCTTCCGCGAGGCACGGGCCGCCCTGTCCGGCCGCCCTATCGTCCGCCCCACCGCCGCCGAGCGGCTGGATCTCTGCCGTCGCCACTTCACCCTGGCCTCGGCGGCGCGGGACGAGCGGGCGGGGATCTGCGCCGTCCGCCGCCATCTGGGCTCCTACGTCTCCGGTCTCCCCGGCAGTGCCGACCTACGGCGCCGTCTGCACGAGCACTATACGCTGGCCGGCTGCCTGGAGGTGCTCGATCGCTTCGAGGAAGATCTCGATCGCCGAGCCGGCGAGGCTGCCTGAGCTAAGGACGCGGCGGCAGGCTCGCGCGATTGGTGCTATCCTCGAAAGGACCGGGCGAAACGGCGAAAGGATCCCCTCCATGCTTTTTGAGTTGCCCGAGCCGTCCACGTGGCGTGCGGCCCTGGCGGGCGAGCGGGAAAAGCCCTACTTCGTGGCCCTTCAGGCATTCGTGGCCGAGGAGCGCCGCGAACACACGGTATTCCCACCCGCTCCCGACGTATATAACGCCCTGAAATACACCGAATACAGCGCGGTCAAGGTGGTGATCCTGGGCCAGGATCCCTATCACGACAAAGGGCAGGCTCATGGGCTGGCCTTCTCCGTCCTCCCAGGAGTCGCGACCCCGCCCTCGCTGGTCAACATCTTCAAGGAGTTGCGGGACGATCTGGGCTGCCGCATCCCCAATAACGGCTGCCTGATCCCCTGGGCCGAGCAGGGGGTGCTCCTCCTGAACACCGTCCTCACCGTGCGGGCCCATCAGGCCAACTCCCATCGCGGCAAAGGCTGGGAAACCTTCACCGACACGATCATTCAGGCGGTCAGCAATCGGCGCGAGCCGGTCGTGTTCGTCCTCTGGGGGAGCCCGGCCCGGAAGAAAGCGGCCCTGATTGACCTCACCCGCCACACGATTGTTCAGTCGGCTCACCCCTCCCCGCTTTCCGCCGCTAACGGCTTCTTCGGCAGCCGCCCGTTCTCCGCCATCAACACCGCGCTTGAGCGGGCGGGCAAGGAACCGATCAATTGGCAGTTGCCCAACCTCTAGCTGTATATACAGGCTCTTGGAGAATCAATGACTCCATCCGAGACTGACTTTGAGCGTCACCTTACCGAGGCGGCCCGGCAACCATTCACTGGCTGGGACTTTTCCTATCTCCATGGCAGGATGGTGGAGGGTCCCCACGGCTGGGACTATGCCGAGCAAGCGCGCGGGCGCTTCCCCGGCGCCACCGCCATGCTGGACCTGGGGACCGGGGGCGGCGAGGTGCTGGCGGGATTGGCTCCGCTGCCGCCCCGGACGGTGGCCACCGAGGGCTATGCGCCCAACCTCACGGTTGCGCGTCATCGTCTGGCCCCGCTGGGGGTCGCGGTAGTCGAGATAGAGGGCGCCCCGAACAACCTCGAGATCGCGCCCGGCGCCGGGATCGGCAGCCAGCCCTTTCCCGACCAGAGCTTTTCCCTGGTGATCAACCGGCACGAAAGCTACTACCCGGTCGAGGTCTCCCGCATCCTGACGCCGGGCGGTGTCTTTCTCACCCAGCAAGTCGGCGGCACCCACTTCCAGGCACTCAACCGCCTGCTCGGCGCATCCGACCCTGCCCTAGCGGCGTGGAATCTCGCCTTCGCCTCCGATCAACTGGTGACCGCCGGCTTCCAGATCGTCGACCAACGCGAGGAGTTCCCCGACACCGAGTTCCTGGACATCGGCGCCGTGGTGTACTACCTCAAAGCCATTCCCTGGCAGATACCCGACTTCACCGTGGATGCCTACCGCGATCACCTCGTCGCCCTGCACACGCGGATCGAGGCGGAAGGCAGCCTGCGGATCCCCGGCCATCTGTTCTATCTGGAGGCTATCCGGCCCCTGGCGTGACTCCCCGCGGGCCGTATGCCCAATCGGCGGGGCGGCGCGCGGCCTCAGCCTCAACAGCGCGAGGCTAGCCCCACGAGTAGGGCGGCAACTGGGTGACCCGCCCGGCCCGCTCGGAGGCTGTCGCGGGGCGCCCTCAGTTGTGTCCGGTGTCAATGACGCAGAAGCGGTTCCCCTCGGGATCGGCGAGGACCACGAAGTCGGGGTCGTCGGGATACAGATCCCAGTCCACGCGCTCGGCGCCGAGGGAGACCAACCGCTCGACCTCCGCCGCTTGATCGGCGGCATCGCCCGCGTAGAGATCGAGGTGGACCCGAGGATGTTCCTGCACGGGCGACTCGCTGAGCCCGAGCGCCAGGTGAGTGCCGGCGCCGCTGGCGGGCACGAGGACTATCCAGGTCGGGTCGTCCGGGTCCGAACCCTCGCGGGGGACATACCGCAGCGCCTGCATCCAGAAGTCCGCCGCTCGCCGTACGTCGCCGACGCCCAGCACGACCGTTCCGATCTTCAGCATAGGTCACTGACCTCCATTATCAGGGCGGTGTTCGCGCCGGTTCGCGCGAGCCTTCTCTCTGATTATAGAGCGGCGTTGCCTTTTGGGCGCGGCATCACCTATTCCAGGCCATCCCGGTGAGCCGGAGGGATCGCGTATGGCCAGGGATGATGCGCGGAACGATTCCGCGGCAGCCTCGTATCCCGCCATGGTGATTCACACTCGGCACGGCTGCCGATACGATAGTGTTTAGGTGAGCGGCTTTTATCTGGCCGTCGCCCATCGCGGGCCGCTGCTGGATGAGGCAATGGCCGCGATCCGGGACAATTTGTGCGGGGCTGGGGCATGTCGACTGATCGCCTGATCTCCGGCTGCACGCCATCCAGCGAATGTTCGAGCGCCAAATCAGCGTCGAGGATGTGCGGCAGGTTCTTTCAAACGGCGAAACGATACGGGACTACCCGGATGATACGCCCTATCCGAGCAGGCTGCTGCTCGGCTGGAGAGGAACACGGCCACTCCATGTGGTGGCCACGACGGACGCGGTAGGCGGCGAAACCATCATCGTGACCGTCTATGAGCCGGATCCCGCGCAGTGGGAGGCGGATTTCAGAAGGAAGCAACCATGAGGTGTGTAATCTGCAAGCTCGGCGAGACCGCGCCCGGTCCCGCCACGATCACGCTTGAGCGTGGGGCCATGACGCTGGTAATCAAGGGCGTACCGGCGCGGGTGTGCCGGAACTGCGGCGAAGTCTACGTGGATGAGGCAATCACCACGCGCCTGATCGAGGAGGCCGAGCGGGCGGCGCGGGCCGGGGTGCAAGTCGACGTGCGGGC
>DATLQX010000358.1:0-14405 GCA_035534995.1 Chloroflexota bacterium
CGCTCCGTGACGGACGCGCGGTCGACCCGGATCAGCTTCGCGCGGTGCCGCTCTTCGCCGGTCTTGAGGAGGCACAACTGGAAGTACTTGCCGGCCGCTTCAGCCGCGAATCGTATGACATCGGCGACACAATCATCACCCAGGGAGAGCCAGGCGCTTGCATGTACGTGCTACACTCCGGCCAGGTCGAGGTACTGGTTGGCGATCAGGGCGGCGGCACTCGCGTTCTGGCGACCCTGGGCAAGGGCGACTATGTTGGCGAGATGGCCTTGTTGCAGGACGCGCCGCGGATGGCCACCATCCGCGCTCTGGGGCCAGTGGAGACGTTGCGCCTGGAGGCTGGCGATTTCAGGCTGATGCTCGACCAGGTTCCGGCCTTGCGGGCGCGGATCGAGGCGACGATCGGAGCGCGCACGGAACCGGCATCGCGGCCCACCGCAAAGATCAGGGTAGAATGAGAGGGAGCCGGCGCGGTGCCGGCATATAGTTGGGCCTGTTCAGCGCCAGTGGACTGGATCATTGGTCTGACAACCACCTCGGCTGTGCGGCGCCCGTGCTTGCCGAAATGTAAGCATTACCCGTACACTGTTGTCCAGTTGTCAGACCGCTCTTTCCGCGGGCCGGAGTGGCGTATGCAAGCACCACGGATCCTCAAAACCAGGATTTACGAGCAGATCGTTCTGCAACTCCAGGAGGAGATCCTGTCTGGGCGTCTGGCCGCGGGGGATCGCCTACCACCCGAGCGCGACCTGGCACTCCGCTTTCGGGTGAGCCGGGCCTCCATTCGGGAGGCCCTGAGCGTACTGCAAAGCCGCGGCTACATCGAGAGTCGCCAGGGCGGGGGGACGAGAATCCGCCCTACCCCGGATACCCTGATGACGGTGCCTCTTGACGAACAACTGGCGCGGCACGGGGACGCGGTGCGGAACCCGCTCGAAGTCCGCTATATGTTCGAGCCACAGACCGCCTATCTGGCGGCCGAACGGGCCACTGACGACGAAGTGGCGGTCATTCGCAACCTATTGGCCGCGCAGGAGGCGGCCATCGCGAGCGGCGGCACCGGGCTGGAGCAGGATACGGCGTTCCACCTAGCAATTGCCGAGGCCGCGCACAACGACCTCCTGGTCACCATCGTCAAGTACATCAACCACGCCATCCGCGAGACCCGCGAGTGGTCGCTCCGTGCGCGCTCGGGGACCACGAACTCGGTCGCGCATCATCATCATATTCTTGCCGCGATCGCCGGCCACAAACCCGAGGCGGCGCAAACCGCCATGGCCGAGCATCTTGAGGACGTGCAGATGATGGCGTTGCGCTGGCTCCGGGAGCGGGCGGCGGACCTTGGTTCCGATCACGATCGGCGCCCACTTCTTGCCCGAACCCAAGCGCCGGGCCGGGAATCGGCGGAGAGCGAGTAGTCAGCCAGGAGGACAGCGCCTATTGCCTAACGCGAACGGGGAAGCCTCGATCATGCCCATGATCATGCCTATGACCCGCTTTGTCTAAGGAGAGCACTCATGCGAATACCTTCTGTCCTTCGCGGCGCCAAACCGTTGCTTGCCCTGGCCCTGGTCGGGGCGCTTCTCATCCCGCCCGGACTCTCCAACTCATCACCGGCCCGAGCCATGAGAGCGGAAAAGATTAATCATGATCCAAACACATTGATCATTGGCGTGCAGTATAGCGATCCGCAAAATCTAGATCCCATAGCTACCTTCATGCTCTCGTGGGGCATGATGGGCTCCAATATCTTCGATCCCCTAATCTACCGTGGTACCGACCTCAAAATTGATCCCAGCAAGGGATTGGCCAGGAGTTGGCACTACCTCAACCAGAATACGCTTCAGCTTTCCCTCCGCAAGGGGGTGACCTTCCAGGACGGCGAGCCATTCAATGCCGCCGCGGTCAAGTACACTTTCGACCGGCTGCTGGGGCCGCTTGGCCAGAAAGGCGCCCAGTATTTCCAGTACAAGACGATCAAGGAAGTGAAGGTCATCGATCCCTACACGGTGGATATCATTACCAGTTCGCCCGATCCTGTTTTGGTCACCAAGCTCGCCGGCTACGGGGCCATGATTGTCCCCCCCACCTATATCCAGAAGCACGGAGACACTTATTTCGCCACCCATCCGATCGGGACTGGTCCTTTTATGGTGACCAGCTACACACCTAACTCTGAAGTGGACCTGGTGCGTTATAACAATTATTGGCGCGGCCCGGCCAAGATGGCCAAGGTGATCTACCGCTTCATTCCCGAGGACGCCACTCGCCTGGCGGAGTTGCAGACCGGCCACATCGACATCATGCAGAAGGTAGCGATCGGCCAGGTCAGCGTGATCAAGAGCGCCAGCAATCTCAAGCTGCTGCCGGTCGGCAGCCCAACCGTCGACGGTATCTTCCTCAACGGACGAAAGCCGCCCCTGAACAATGTGCTGGTTCGCCAGGCGATCAACTACGCCATCGATACCAAGACGATCATCAAGGACATTCTCGACGGGTACGGAATCCCAGTTTCCACCTGGCAAAGCGCGGCCAGCTTCGGCAACGATCCCAGCCAGACGCCCTATCGCTACGACCCCGACAAGGCGAAAGCCCTGCTGGCCCAGGCGCATTACAACAGCGGCACCACGCTTACCTTCACCATCGACGGCACCGATTCGGTGTTCAAGCAGGTGGCCGAGGTGGTGGTAGCCGAGTTACAGCAGGTGGGGATCACCGTGAACCTGCAAACGGTCTCGCCCACTGTTTTGTACAACACCATGATCCCCAAGGGCACCTACGGGAACATGTCGGAGTTTGGCTGGGGCGGCTGGACGCTGGATTTCGACAATACCGCCTACTCGCTGTATTACACCGGCCAGTTCTACAATCCCGGCTATAGCAATCCGAAGCTGGATACCCTGCTTACTGCTGCCCGCTCCACGCTGGATCAGAACAAGCGGCTCAGCCTCTATAAGCAGGTTGACGCCATCCTCTATCACGACGTACCCAACGCCGGTCTGTACCAGATTGTCAACCTCTGGGCGACCAGCAACAATGTCCATAACTTCGTGGCCGCGCCCGACGACCGCCTGGTTCTGCACGATGTCTATCTGAAGTAACCTAGAACAGAACCGTCTCGCGATCCGAGCGCGTCTTCATCCTCCCGGCTGGGCATGCCTGCCTGGCCGGGAGGCGAGGGCCGGAGACTACGGAGAAAGAACGCACGCATGGTCGCCTATTTCGCTCGCCGGATTGGCCAGGGCGTCCTGGTGCTGCTGGGTATCTCGCTGATTGTCTTTGTCGCCTTGCATCTGACCGGCGACCCTGCGGCGGCCATGCTGCGTGGCGGCCAGCCCACGCGCGCCGACATTGTAGCCATGCGCAGCCATCTTGGCCTCGACCAGCCGTTACCAGCCCAGTATGTAATGTATCTGGGCCAACTGCTGCACGGGGATCTGGGCACCTCGTACTACTACCAGACTTCCGCGCTCCAGTTGGTTCTGCACCATCTGCCGGCCACCCTCCTCCTTACCTCCGCCAGCATGCTGGTCTCCCTGCTGATCGCCTTTCCCCTGGGCGTGCTCTCCGCCACCCGGCGGAACTCGGTGATCGACTTTCTGGCCCGCGTGTTCGCCCTTCTCGGGGTCTCCTTCCCCAATTTCTGGCTGGGGATCATGCTTATCCTGCTCTTCGCCGTTCATCTTAATTGGCTGCCCCCATCCGGGTATGGCAGCGCCCAGTATCTGATCCTTCCCGCCCTTACCCTTGGGATGATTCTGGCTGGGATCACCACCCGCTTGATCCGCTCCAGCGTTCTCGACGCCCTTGGCGAGGACTACGTGCGCACCGCCCGCGCCAAGGGGCTTTCACGGTCCCGCGTGCTGACCAAGCATGTGGTACGGAACGCGCTGCTCCCGGTCGTCACCTATGTCGGCTTGCAGTTCGGCACACTGCTGGGTGGGCAGGTGATCATCGAGCAGGTATTTTCCTGGCCCGGCGTGGGTCAACTCGCCCTCGGCGCGGTCAACCAAAATGATTTCCCCTTGGTGCAGGCCAGCGTGTTGGTTCTGGCCACCCTTCTCGTGTTGGTCAATCTGCTGGTGGACATTAGTTACGCCTTCCTCGATCCGCGCATCCAGTACCACTAAACGGATTGGACCATCATGCAACAGCCTGTCTCCACTACCCTGCCGATGCCGACCAGCGAGGAAGCCGATCTGGCACCCCGCCGGCGCCGGCCTCTCTGGACTCGGGCGAACACGGGTCTCTTCCTTGGCGGGGCCATCCTCGTGGTCGTGATCATCTGCATGGCGATCCCCGGCTTGATCACGCCCGGGGATCCACTCGCCCTTAACCTGGGCGCGCGCCTGCTGGGGCCGGGAACGGCCGGCCACTCCCTGGGCACCGATGCCCTTGGCCACGATGTCCTTCGGCTCATCGTTTTTGGCGCCCGCCCCTCGGTCCTGATTGCTCTGGTGGCGGTGGCCTTTGGCTGTACCTTAGGCGTTACCCTGGGCCTGATTTCCGGGTATGTGGGCGGTTGGTTGGACGCGGTGATTATGCGCTGGACCGATATTCAGCTTTCCTTCCCTTTCATCCTCCTGGCGATCGTGGTTCTCAGTCTGTTTGGCGGCGGTGTACGCAACCTCATCCTGGTCCTGGCGATCGGCGGCTGGATGGACTACGCGCGGGTCGTGCGGAGCCAGGTGCTCAGCGCCAAGGCCCAGGGGTATGTGATGGCGGCGATCGCGATTGGGGCCGGGAGCGCCAGGGTGCTGTTCCGTCATATCCTCCCCAGCGTGCTTTCCTCGGTGATCGTGCTGGTCACTCTCAATCTGAGTATCAACATTTTGTTCGAGGCCGCGCTCACCTTCCTCGGTCTGGGGATCAGCCCCGAAACCCCTACCTGGGGCGGCATGCTCAGCGATGGCCAGGTCTATCTCAGTTCAGCCTGGTGGATCTCTACCTTCCCTGGGCTGGCGATCATGGTCACTGCCCTGGGGATCAACATTTTAGGAGATTGGCTCCGTGATACGCTCGATCCCCGGCTGGCCAGAGGAGGTAAGGCATGAGCGGCCAACCGGAATCATCCTTCCGCCTGACCACCCTATTCTCGCTGGCTGGGCTGCTGATCGATCGCGACGGGGACGAACTTCCCGAGAGCATTGCGGCGGCTCTGGTTCTCGGGGATCGGGCCGCGCTGCCCGAGCAGATCGCCGCCGCGCACCTGGCTGCCCGCCTCGGTTACGAGACCCTGTGCCTGGAGTTGCCGCTTGCCCGCTTCGAGTTTCATGAGAATGCCATTCCTCTCTTCATTGGCCGGCCGGGCACCCTGGCCGCGCGGTGCCCAGTCCCGCTCGCCGGACTGGTTGCTGGTTGCGGACCGGGAGAGGGGATTGTGGCGGTCGCCTCCTATCCCAACCCGGCGGTGCTGGTGGGAGGGAGGGACGCCGAGGGCCTGCGCGCGGCGGCCCTGGCCTTGGCGACCGATAGCCTGGCGGACGCCATGCCCGTGAAAGATGTCCCGCGCGGGATCGAAGCGGTGCGGGTGCGCGCCGGGAGCCGCACGCATCCGTCCACGATCTCCGACCCGTCATACCCCCCACTCCGCTCCCTGGCGGACCTGTTTGGTCCCGCTGGTTTGGCGGTAGACTCGGATGGCGACCTGCTCCCGGATGACCCAAGCGTCCGGCTGGTGCTGCCGCCCGATCTCTCCCAGGCCGAGGCGATCTTGGTGATCCACCTGGCCGCGCGCCTGGGATTGGAGTCGCTGGGCCTGTCCCTGCCCCTCGCGGTGGGCGTGGACGATCCTGAGGGGGACGCCGGTCACCAGATCCCGATCCTGATCCAGCCGCTTTCTCTTCCTGATGTCCGGGATTCTGATGGCTCAATCCACCTGCTGGCTACGGCGGACGGCAAGCAGCAGCTCGTGATCCAGGGGGACGCCTCTGGGCGAGCAGCGGTCTTGAAGGCCCTCCTGGAGCTTGATGTCTGGACAACGGAGGAGCGGCCAACCCTGGCCAACGCGGAGAAGGGCTTGGCGCGCTTCCTGGCCCTGGCCGATCCGCCGGCCGCCCCGTGCGCGATCCTCCCCGCCGTCCAGACGCTCCCCTCCCTGCTCGCCAATCTCCCGGCGGCACCGTTGGCGCTGAGCCTGGATGTTCCTGAAGGCTGGCCAGGATCGCCGGGGGTGGTCGCCGGCTGTGTCCGCGCGTGGGTGGAGCGGGCAGTTCCGGATCGGCAGGTCTCGCTTACGGTCGACGCGGCCCAATCGGACATCTGGATTGACCGGAGCCAGACGCTGGTCTGGGAAGTCGAGGAAGCGTGGCGCCTTCTGCGCGCGGAGGTTCTCCCCGCCCTGGCCGCGCTCCCGCCCGGCGCCGGCGACTGGCATCTGGATCTACGAATCAGCGAGCCGGAAGCCAGGCGAGAGGCGATCCGCCAGGAGATCCTGGCCGCGGCGCGCTCCCTTGGGCTGCCGGCCAATCGGGATCAGGTGCGCGTCCTGCCGAGCTATCATCAAGGGCGGTCCTGGCTGCTGGAGGAGATTCTGCCGCGCCTATACGCGCTGCCGGTGGCCGCGATTGTGGTGCGCGTGCGATCCTTCGCGTCCGACATCCCGGCCATTGAGCTGCCGATCCGCTGGCTCCAGGATCTGTTCCCGGTCGATGAGATGCTGGCCAATCATCTGGATCTTCCGCCGGAAGCCATTCGCCTTGATCTGATGGAGAACCTTCCCTGGACCTACGAGGTGAAAGTGTTCGACGCGGCGGGGCGGACGCTGCTGCGTGATTACTTCGAGGTAGTCCACACGACCCGCCCATATCTGACCGGCTTCCCCGCCTGGGGCAGCGTCTCCCCGCCGAGCGGATGTCTCCGCCTGACAATTGGGGCGGAGGCCGTGGTAGACCACCGGTTGGCGCCCGATCCGGAACGGGTGTGGGATTGGCTCCAGTCCACGACCCTGCCCCAATTGGCCGATGCGGTTCGCCAGTATGCCGGACCGGGTTCTCGCCGGGATCGGCAGCCTTTCTTTGGCGAACTGCTAATCGATGTCTGGCTGAGCGAGGAGGATGGGCCGCTGGGAGTCCGCCAGGAGCGGAACAGCCCGCTTGAGGCCCTTCACGAAGATCTCTATTTCATGCTCCTCGACTTCTGTACCGCTCTGATGACCGAGACGGATTCGGAACCGTACCTCCCGCCGTGGCTGGTGGCCGGCAACGAAGCGCGGGCCCGCCGCGACGCACGCCGCTGGACCGCTCCTGGCCGCATCGTTCCCCGCGTGCATCGACGCGACGGCATGGCAGGTAAGGTACAGGTGCGTCTGACAGCGCCCAGCCCACCGGCCAGCCTTCGCTGGCGGTGCGGCGAGGCGGGTGGCATCCTCGCGCAGCAATCGGCGCGTGGGGTCGATCCCAGGGTCGTTGGCCTGGAGATCGGGTCGCAATCGGACGGATCAGTCGGATCGGACCGATCCGACCAATCCGTCCGATCATCGGCGCCCGAGATCGTTCTGGCGCTCGATGGGTCGGGGAATGAGGTTACTCGGGCCGAGGCTATGCTGCACGCACTGGGCGATCTCCGCCGCGCCGGGGTGGAGTGCGCGCCGAACGTGCTGGGTAGTCTGGCAATTCGCCTGATCGGTGAGGACGGATCGGTTCGATCGGTCGAATCGGTCGTATCAGTCCGATCCGACCGATCAGGCGAATTGTCGGCGTCACCCGCGCCGGCCCAGATGACCCCAGTCGCCTGGGAATCGGGACCGGTGCCCTGGGATCGAGTGCTGTCCCTGGACGAGGTGAATAGCCAGATCAGGCTTTTGGGCACCTTGCCCAGCCTGCATGCCTTCGTGGCGGGACATTCAGCGGGTGGGCGCCCGCTGTGGGCCATGGAGGCCACCGTCCCCCGTTTGGGTGGGTGGTGGTCGCGGGCCAAGCTCGCCGGTTGGAAATGCTCCTTGCTCCTCAATGGACGGCATCATGCCAATGAGCCGGCCAGTACCAGTGCCATGCTTCGCCTGGCTGAATTGCTGGCCTGCGATGATCAGTGGGGCCGCATGCTCCAACGGGTGAACGTGATCTTCCTGCCGGGTGAAAACGCCGATGGGATGGCATTCGACGACGAGTTGACGGCGGAACATCCGAACTGGATGCATCATCCGGCCCGGTACAACGCCGCCGGACTGGAATTCGCCGCCGCCTACCAGGATCCCCTCACGTCCCATTCCGAGGCGCTGGCCCTGTCCATGCTCTGGCGCCGCTGGGCGCCCGACATCTTCTGCGACAATCATGGTTTCCCGTCGCACGCCTGGGAGCAGCCATTTTCCGGCCAGGCCAATCCCTGGTTCCGCGCTTTCTGGATTCCCCAGGCTCTCATTTACGCCTACCTGCCCACCGCCGACACTCCCTCACACCGGTCGGCGGCCGCACGCATCGGTGAACGCCTGGTGGAAATACTGGGGAACGACCCTGAGATCGCCCGTTGGAACGAGCAGCACGCGGCCCACTACAAGGCGTACCTCCACGACCGGCTTCCCGAGCGGTTCCCCGCGTCCTACGAACGCGGAGTGCTGCTCCACCAGAGCCTCTACGAGCCAGGGAGTGGGAATGAGGGCAACGCCAGCTTCCCAGGGCGGTATCCCCAGGTGACCACTGCTAGCCTGGTAACCGAGGTGGCGGATGAGACGGCCCAGGGTTCGTACCTGGCGCTCTGTGCTCGGGCCCATCTATTGGCCAATCGGGCGCTCCTCGACTACCTCTTTGAGGCCAATGGACCGGCGAGCGTACGGAGGACGAGACAGGAACTTGAGCACGGAAGGGTGCTCTTGCGGGCCACCCGTCCCCGCCCGGTGGTCACCGGATCGGAGGTCTAACCATTATCGGGCTCGCAGGCTCGCGCAGGCTGGTGTACGCTTCCCTCTTGTAGGGGTGCCCCTACAAAATCGCCACGGCGTCCGGGCCAGGTTGTCTACGGGTTCACACTCCCCACCAACGCGCGTAGATCCTCCTCGCTCACGGTGGGCACCCCATGCTTGGCCGCCGCCTTCACTTTGCTGCCGCCAGGTTTCACCCCCGCCACCAGACAACTCGTCTGGCTGCTGACCCCACTGGAAACGGTCCCCCCGTGAGCGCGAATCCATGCCTCCACGTCCTCGCGGCTTCCCATCTCCAGGGAGCCGGTCACCACGAAGGTCTTGCCGGTCAGCGGCCCGTCCGTTGCCTGGGGAAGCTGCTCGCGTTCCACCTGAACCCCAACCTCCGCCAGGGCGCTGATCCAGGCCGCGTTCTCCGCCATATAGGTGGCGAAAGCCTCGGCGGTGGCGGGCCCGATCCCGTGCAAGGCAGTCAAGGCGGCCTGCAAGGTGCCGGTCGGTTGGGCGGAGAGGGCCAGCAGCTCGGCCAGGCTGAACTGCCGGCTAATAGTCCTGCATTCCGGGTATCCCACTCCAGGAACGCCCAAAGCGTGCAGGAGGGTGCTGAATGGCTTGGCCCGTGAGTGAGAGATTCCGGCCACCAGCTTGGCGGCTCGAACGGCGCCATACAACTGCCCATTAGCGAGGGGCACCGCCGCCAGATCGTCCGCCGTGAGCCGGTAGAGATCGACCGGTGAGTGGATATGACCGCCACTGACCAGCGCCTCGATCACCTCCTTGCCCAGCCCCTCGATGTCCATATTATCCCGAGCGGCATAATGATCCAGCGCCTTGCGTAGCTTGGACGGGCAGCCCGAGTTGCGGCACTCCAGCACTTTCTCATTCCGCAGGTGGAGTTGGGTGCCGCAACTCGGGCAATGATCAGGAACCGGCAGATTGGGATCGGGTTCCTGGCCAGGCGCCAGCCGGAGCACCTTGGGGATGACATCGCCGGCGCGGGTGACGATGATGCGGGCCCCCGTTCCGGCCCCCAGCGCCTGATAAAAGGCAGCATGGTGGGCCGTGTAGTGGGTCACCTGCGCCCCGTCCATATCGATGGGGTCGCAGATCAGGACCGGTGTCACCTGGCCGACCCGCCCCACCTGCCACTGCACGGATCGCACGGTCGCCTCGTACTCCATCCCCAGCCGCTTGTAGGCGATAGCCCAGCGGGGCGTCTTTTCGGAGGCGCCGAGCCTGCGTTGCCAATCGCGGTTGGCGACCTTGAGTACCAGGCCATCCATGGCGAAATCAACTCCCTCCACCGTATCCAGCAGATCGGCAATGGCCCGGCCGATCTCGGTAGCCGGCTGGTCAAACTGCTCCGTGGGGCCGGGGCCCTCGCTCGCCAGGCGGTATTCGGGGACCGTGAATCCCCAGGCGGCGAGGCAGCCATCCACGTCCGGTTGGGTGGGAAGGCGGTCGCTCAGTTCCCACCCTTCGATGCTATAGGCGAGGAAGGTGATGCCGTGGGCCTGAGCCCGGTTGAGCCCGCCGGCATTCGCCGATTGCGATCCGGTTTTGCGGCGCAGATCACCGGCCGCCGTGTTGCGGGCGGTCGCGACATCCTCGCCGGCGGCGTGCAGGGCGGCGAAGCGGGAGAGCGGCAGATACGCCTCGCCGCGAACATAGAGGGTGCGTTCCCGCTCGGGGATCTCCGAGGGTACCCCGGCCAGACCGCGGACGTTATGGGTCACGTCCTCGCCGATCTTCCCGTTGCCGCGGGTGAGGGCGCGGGCAAGGCGGCCGTCCGTGTACTGCAAGACCAGGGTAAGGCCGTCGATCTTCGGCTCGATCGAGAGCGCCAGACCGTCGGGACCGCCCGCCAGGCCCAGGGTCCGGGCGGCCGATTCCTTGAACCGGTAAATCTCCTCGGCGCTATACGCCTTCTGGAGCGACAGGGTCGGGTAGGCATGAGGGATGGCCACCAACTCACCGCTCACCTCGCCCAGTACCTGATGCGCCTGGCCGGTCAATACCTTCGCCAATTCAGTCAATTGGTCGTAGCTCGCGTCGTCGATGATCGGCGCGTCCTCGTCGTAGTAGGCCGTATCGGCCGCGCTCAGCAACTCGTCGATTTCCACGGGCTCCGCGGCGGCCCCGTTCAGAATTGCCGCTACCCGCGTCGCTACCGGCCGGTTCCGCTCCCCTACCACCGCCTCTTCCTCCTCGGCTCCCTTAAAGTCAGGCCAACTCTCCCCTTATTACTCTACACGGGCGCGGGGGACGCGGAGAGGCGTTCGTGCACGAGATGCCCTGGAGGATCGCATGTTAGGGTTTTGCACGCGACACCGGCAATCCCGCGGCCGCCTCACGGCCAACCCCGTTAGCGTATCGCGTCGTCTCACGCCCCCAGGGCGTAGTTGATCGCCCGCTCGTAGGTCATGGCCCGCCCGATCGCCCAGCTTCGGGTGAATGTCTCCTCGCCAAGGGTCTGGCGAATCGACGCGATCATCCGGTCATGTTCTGCCTGGTCGCGCGCGGGCGGCCCCACCCCAATCTCCGCACCGAGGGCCGTCGCGGCCCCGAGGATGCAGGCGGCCCGCTTGTCGTCTCCTTGCCTGTGCAGTAGATTGCCAAGGCTATGGAGGGTGAGGACGATGCCTTTGCGGTCCCCGAGATCTCGGCGAATCCTCAAGCTCTGGCGGAACCAGTCCCAGGCCCGCGCCAGATCACCCAGATCGCCGGCGGCCCTTCCCAGGTTGCTTATCGCGCCGGCGGTATGCCAGGGATCGCCGATCTCCCGCCACATGCGCCAACATTCCTCGTACAGGGAAAAGGCCAGCGCATGATCGCCCTCAAGACCGGCCAGTACCCCCAGGTTATTGAGGTTTATCGCGCAATCCCGAATGTTCCCTAGCTCCCGCATAATGGTCAGACCCTCCTCGTAGAGGCTCCGCGCTCGGCCGTAGTCACCGTTGGCTAGGGCTACGTTCCCCACATTGGAGAGCGCGTTCGCGATCTGCGCCTGGTCCGCCAGCGTCCGCCGCAGCGCGAGCGCTTCTTCATACAGGGTAAGGGCACGTGCGTTGTCATCTTGCGCGTAGGCCAGGTTGCCTCCCAGGTTGAGCGCCGTGGCTCGAAGGTCGTTCTCGACATCCGGGCACGCCGCGAGGGCCTGTTCCACCCAGAGCCGCCCTTCACGGAAGTGGCACCGCTGCCTCCAGAAAAGACCCAGCCGGCAGGTGAGTTGTACGCCGATCCGCCGATTGCCGCCCTCGGTGACACTCCAACGCAGGGCCGCGCGTAAGTTGTCATGCTCCACCTCCAGGCGCGCGAGCCAGGCGGCTTGATCGGCGCCGGTGAGCAGTGGTTCGGCCTGCTCTGCCAGGCTCAGGCACCAGCGCGCCAACTGATCGCGCGTGGCGGCCTCCTCGCCCCGCGCGATCAGTTGGTCGGCGGCATAGTGCCGAACCGTTTCCAGCATCCGGTAACGGGTCTCTCCCTCCGAGATCTCCACCGTATCGTCTACCTGGACCAGTGACTTGCTCACCAGGCGGGCCAGCAGCCCCTTCATGCCGCTCGTCCCACCCTCTGGGTGGGTACGGATCTGCTCAGCCGCGCTCAGGGTCCAACCGCCCGCGAACACGGATAGGGTGCGCAGCAGTGCTTGCTCCTCCTGGTCCAGCAGTTGATAGCTCCAGGCCATCACCGCGCTCAAGGTTTGGTGTCGCGGTAACGCGGCGCCATTGCCCGCGACCAGGAGCCGGAAGCGATCCGAGAGCCGGGCGGAAAGTTCCTCGGGCGAGAGTACCGACAACCGCGCCGCCGCCAACTCAATCGCCAGAGGGATCCCATCTAGACCACGACAGATCTCGACCACCGCGCGCCGGTTGTCGATCGTCAAGGCGAAGCCGGTTTTCACCGCGCGGGCTCGCTCTACCAGCAAGCGGATCGCGGCGAGGCGCGCAAGCTCCGACAAGGCCAGATCCACCTCGGCCCCAGAGGGAGGGACGGCGAGTGAGGGGAGCCGCCAAACGGTTTCGCCCAAGATGCCAAATGCCTGCCGGCTGGTAGCCAGGATCCGGACCTGGGGACACTCACTCAGTAGCGCCGCCGCGAACGCGGCGCTGCTGGCCAACACATGCTCGCAGTTATCGAGAATCAGCAGCACCTGCCGGGGTCCGAGGTGCGCGCTTAGAGCGGTGAGCGGCGATTGGTCCGGGGAAGCCCGCAGGTTCAGCGAGGCACTTACCCGCCGGGCGATCAGTTCCGGATCGGAAGACTGTTCTGGGGGAAGCGAGGCCAGTTCAACCAGCCATACACCATCAGTGAAGCGGCTCCGCGCCTCGTGCCCGACCTCGATAGCCAGGCGCGTCTTCCCGCAGCCTCCGGTCCCGGTGAGGGTGATCAAACGTGTGTGACCAGAGGCCGCCGGCCGGCGCCCCGCTTCCAGCCACGGGTCATTGACCAGGCCCTCCCGAAGCGACTCAATCAAGCCGGCCAGTTCCTTCTCGCGCCCCAGGAAGCTGGTCAGAGGGTTTGGGAGGTTGGTTCGCTGCCGGATCCCCGTCTGCCTGGCGGCCCTCACCTGATCGTACTGGGCGGTCGTCTCGTGGTCGGGCGCCAGATCCAGATCGCGCTGCAAGGCATGGGTGAGTTGCCGGTAGGTGTGAATGGCGTCAATATCCCGGCCGGCCGCCGACTGCAAGCGCATGAGCGCGCGCGCGCCGTCTTCATGGCACGGGTCGGATGCGAGCAAAGCGCGCAGACAGCGCATGGCCTCTCCGTTCCCCCCCTGCCGCTCGCGGAGGTCCGCCAGATGCAGCAGCACGGCGCGATACAACTCGCACAGGGCCTCTCGTCTGCGGTTGGCCCACTCCTCATAACGCTCGTTGGGTAGGAAGTCTCCGGCATAGAGCGCCAGGGCCGCGCGGGCGGCGGCGGCATCGGTGCCGGCCAGCGCGGCGGTCGCGGCCCGCTCGAATGCGCGGGCGTCAAGCCAGTCGGCGGGGGCCGGCCCTTCGGCTCCGGGCGCCAGCACCAACACATCGCCTTCCAGCCTTACATACTCATGCTCGGCGTCCGGCCGGCCGAGCAGCCGCCGAAGCCGATACAACGTTTGGCGGAGGAGCTTGGGGCCGCTGTCCCGATCGGCGTCTGGCCAGAGGAGATCGAGCAATTGCTCCCGATGGAGGGCGTGGCCGGGCGCGCTGAGCAGGCACTTGAACAGCAGCGCCACCTTACGCTGGGACCAGCCGTCGGCGGGCACCGCGTCGGTGCCGCGCCAGACGGTGAAACCACCCAATGTCCGCACGCGCAGCAAGGAAGACGCCGGAGCAGGCGCGGGACTCCGCGGCACGGCATCCGCCGGCTGCTGCTTCCCGAGGTAGCGCGAATGCTGGCGCCCCTCCTGGCGCCAAAAAGCAAACCAATAGGGGCCGTGCCCCGGCGCCCCCTGGCGGCAGATTCGGCAGTCCGCCTTGTTGCATCGGCGGTATTGCTGGCCGTAGGTGACTTTAACGCCGATCGGCGGCTCAGCGGTCGCCATGTCCTCGCCTTCCAGGCTCGG
>DATLQX010000359.1:0-20638 GCA_035534995.1 Chloroflexota bacterium
ACGATCAGCGCCTGCTTGACCCGTTCGGTCGCCTCGGCGGCGTCCCGGAGGTCGCCCGTCACGGCTACCGGGGGAGCGGCGTTGCTGGTTAGCCGATCCTCAACCTCTGGATAGTGCGCCATCAGGGTGACCCGGTTCTCCATGGCCCGGCGGAACAGGGTGCCGCTGACCAGGAGGCGGTTGATTTCGTTGGTACCCTCGAAGATGCGGGTGATCCGGGCATCGCGGTAAGCGCCCTCGATGGGGTACTCCTGCATGAAGCCGTAGCCGCCGAAGATCTGCACCCCCTCGTCCACCGCCAGGGCCGTGTTCTCGCTCCCGAACACTTTGCAGATCGAGGATTCGATCGCGAACTCCTCCAGTCCGGCCACCGGATTGGGCGCCTTGGCCCGCACCGAGGCTTCCATCAGTCCGGCGGTGCGGTAGACCAGGCTCTCGGCGGCGTAGGTCTCGGCGGCAATGGCGGCCAGCTTTTGGCGGACCAGGCCAAACTCGCCAATCGCCTTGCCGAAGGCGCGCCGATCCTTGGTGTAGGGGACGGCCAGGGCCAGGGCGTTCCGCCCGCTGCCCACCCCGCCCGCGCCCAGCTTGAGCCGGCCCACGTTCAGGATGTTGAAGGCGATCTTGTGGCCCTTCCCGATCTCCCCCAGGACGTTCTCCACTGGGACGCGCACGTTGTCGAAATAGACCGAACGAGTCGAGGATCCCTTGATCCCCATCTTCTTCTCCTCGGCCCCCAGGCTCACCCCCGGTAAGTTCGCCTCCACGATGAAGGCGGTGAACTTCGTGTCGTCGACTTTGGCGAACACAATCAGGAGGTCGGCGAAACCGGCATTCGAGATCCACTGCTTGCCGCCGTTAATCACATAATGCGTGCCGGCGGCATCCAGGGCGGCGCGGGTCTTGATCGCCATCGCATCGGAGCCTGTGCCGGGCTCGGTCAGGCAGTAGGCGCTCACGGTCTCCCCGGATGCCAGCCCCGGCAGATACTTCGCCTTCTGGGCGTCGTTGCCGAAGTAGACAATGGGGAGCGATCCGATGGTAGTTTGGGCCCCCAGAGTGACCGAGAACGAGGCATTGGCGCTCAGCACGTCGGCCAGCATACTGCTGACCTCCAGACCCAACTCCAGGCCCCCGTATGCCTCCGGCACGTCGGCGCTCAGCAGGCCTAGGGCGCCCGCCTTCTGGAGGAGGTAACGCTGAAGGGGAATCCCGCTTTCCAGTTCCTGATGCTCGATTGCCGCGCGGCGAGGCACCACCTCGCTATTGATGAAGCCGAGCGCGGTTTGGGCGATCAGCCGATGCTCGTCGCTGAGCGATTCGGGGGTGAAGATGGGATCGGATCCGGCGGGACTGGTCAGGAAGTCGCAGGTGGTATGGGTGATTGGCGCGGTCCCGGTAGTCATCGGTTCCTCCTCCGTTGTATACGGCATAACCCCATTGTTACGTGCCTCGAAAACTCGATCTTAACCCGTGAGATAGCGCATCCCTCGGCCGGCGCTTGGACTGTGATCGAGTGTATCCCGTTCAGTGCTTCCGTGAACTCCGCCCATTCCGTGCTTCCGTGATTCTACCGCCCTCACTCCCCGCCCTGAGCACACGTACGATGGTACACTCAGCCATGTAGTGATCAGAGTGGTGGCGAGAAACAGACGCCGCTTCCTGGCGTGCGTCCTTGGAGACACCATGAAAACTCTTGAGGCTGAGGGTCTTGTAACTCCCGATGGCCAGCTCTCGGTGCGCATTCCGTTCCCTGTTTCACCCGGTAAGCACCGACGCGCCTCCTCACGCACAATGTCGCTGACTTCGCCCGCTTTGGCCGCCTTATCACTGTGATACCCCTGGTGGCTTTACCTTAACAGCCCTCATCGCGCCGCCCGCGCCATTACCTCTGGCGCGGACGCTTCTTGGGCGTTCGGCCTCCGGCGCATCGTCCAGCAGAGAGCGGCGTTGAGCGCGTAGAGCGCGGCGGCGGCCAGGAACAGCACTCGGGCCGCCCCGTTCGCTCCATGGCCGGCTCGCATGGCATCGAACAGGGCGCCGCCCGCGCTCACCCCGAGAATCACTCCCAGGGTCCGGGCCGCGCTCAGCATGCTCCCCGCCATGGCCAGGGTAGACTCGGGCACGCTGCCCAGCACCGCGCTGTTGTTGGGCGCCGTGAATAGGCCGCTGCCGGCTCCGATCCCCAGCATGGCGAGGACGAGCACGGGCCAGATCAGATCGGTCGCCGAAAGGGCCAGCAAGAGGGCGGCGCCGGCCCCGATCGCCATCCCCAGGGCGGTGAGCAGCGGCGCTCCCACCCGATCCGACCACTTGCCGGCGGCCGGAGCCAGGGCTCCCAGGGCCAGGGCCACCGGGAGAAAGATCAGGCCAATGGCGCCCGCGTGAACATGCCACCCAGTGGACAGCCAGAAGGGGATCAGGACGAAGAGGCCGACCGTTATCGCGTTGCTAATCAACGCCAGCAGCAGGCCGGTCCCATAGGCGGGAATGCGGAGCAAGGCCGAATCGAACAGCGGGGCCACTCCGCGTTCCGAGGCGGCGGCCTCCCAGCGAAGCAGCCCGCCCACCGCAAGCAGTCCCAGGATGGCCAGGAAGGGCCAGGGTAAGGCGAGCCCCCCGAGGACCAGATGCTGCCGCGCGGCGGTCGCGGCGCTGGTCAACAAGGCGGCGGCGCCCGCCAGGAGAGCGGCCCCGGTGAGGTCCAACCGGTCAGCCGTGGGTCGCGGTAGGTCGGACGGCAGCAGGCGGATCCCAAGCGCGATCCCGCCCACGCTCAGCGGTACGTTCACCCAGAAGGCCGCTTGCCAACCGAATGCCTGCACCAGTCCGCCGCCAATCGGCGGTCCCAGCAGACCCGAGAGGGCGTAGACCAGGGCGAGCTTCCCCAGCGAGTGGCCGCGCCCCTCCCGCCCGTGGCCCGCGATCAGGGCCAGTCCGGTGCCGGTAAGGAGTGCCCCGCCCATCGCCTGAACTATCCGAAGGGCGATCAGGAGCGGCAATGAAGCGACAAGGGCGCAGCCGAGTGAGGCCAGACCAAAGAGGGCGAAGCCGGCCAGGAACAGGCGCTTCCGTCCCAGGCGGTCGGCCAGAGCCCCCAGGAGCGGAAGCCCGGCGATCCCAGCCGCCAGATAGGCGGTGATCACGAGTTGCACGGCGCTGAGGTTGGCGGCGTGGAAGGCGCGGGCCAGGGTAGGCAGGGCCACGTTCATCATCGTGCCGTCGAGCTGGGCCAGGAAGACGCCCAGGCCGATAATGAGGAAAACCGGGCGCGGAATCGCGCGGTTCGTCCGCGCCACCAACTACCTCCAAGCCAAAGGGATGCCGGATACGAGTACGAGGATGTCACCTTGAGTATACCGGGCCGGCGCGCTTCGGCTAGTCCGCCCCAGTGGAGGCGGCACGACCGCCGCGCCATGGATTTCGAAATCACGGTGCGCCTGCCGCCAATTCTGGTATCCTGAGGACTATACAACCTGAAATCATCTTCCGGCGCCGCCCATTCGTCCCTTGGCGCGCGCTGTCTCGACCGCGAAGCGCCCCTGGGAGGTCCGCCATTATGGAAGCTACCGTCGCCCCTACCATGGATCGCACCGATAAGGTGATCATTACCGCGCTCCAGGAGGAGTTTCCCCTGGTGTCCCGTCCCTTTGCCGCGATCGGCGAACCTCATGGGTTGGGCGAGCGGGAGGTGATCGACCGCTTGCGGGCAATTAAGGCCCAGAATATCGTGCGCCAGATCAGCGCCATTTTTGATACCCGCACCCTTGGCTACAAGAGCAGCCTGGTGGCCATGGCTACCCGCCCCGAGGATGAACTGCACGCCGCGCACACCCTGAACCGGCATCCGGGAGTCAGCCACAACTATAAGCGGGATCATCATTTCAATATCTGGTTCACGATTGCCGTCCCACCGGCATCCTCACTGGAGGATACGGTGGCCGTATTGCACCGCGAGGCACGCGCTGTATCTACCCGCATCCTCCCTACCCTGAAGCTGTTCAAGATCGGGGTCACCCTGGACATGACCGGCGAGGCCGACCCAACCCGCCAATCGGCGCCCGCCTACGGAGAGTTCCGCCGCCTGATCACCCCGCCGCCGTTGACCGCCGAGGATCTGGCCTATATCCGCCTGCTGCAAGAGGATCTGCCCCTGGTATCCCAGCCGTACGCCGAGCTTGCGGCCAGGATCGGCCGGACCGAGGCCGACCTTTTTGCCTGGACCAGCGTGGCCATCGAGCGGGGGCAACTGCGCCGGATCGCCGCCGTGCTGCATCACCGGAAGGCGGGCTTCAAGGCCAACGGCATGGCGGTCTGGAAGGTACCGGTGGACCAGGTGGATCAGGTGGGGGACCGGATGGCCCACTTTACCTCGGTCAGCCATTGCTACCAGCGCCCGACCTACGAGGATTGGCCCTATAACGTGTTCAGCATGATCCACGCCCGCACCACCGAGGAATGCGAGCAGGTGGCGGACGCGATCGCCGCCGAGACCGGCATCTCCGAGCGAGCCATGCTCTACAGCTCAACCGAGTTCCGCAAGATCCGCCTCCGCTACTTCACTCCGGAGCTGGATGAGTGGGAAGCGCGGCATTTGGCGGCGACTCCGGCGTAGGCTTTCTCAAGATCCTCCGCCGGTCGTGGACGAATTGCCATATACTACCCCGTGGGAGAGAGGGTAGCCCCATGAGCAAAGCGTCGATCACCCTGCTGGAGGATGATAGCGACTTCCTCCTATCCTTCGCCGACGACACGGAGGAGTCGCCCTGGATGGTAGCCGCGGATCCGCATCTGCTGGCGCTGATGGCGCTGGTCGGTCCTGCCCAGGTCTATGTTGCCGACCAGCGTCCCGATCTCTATATCAGCAGCGAACTGGCGGTGCGCTTCCCCAAGGTGAATGGGAAGCTTGGTCAGGTGGTGCCCGATATGTTCGCGGCCTACGCGCCGCGCCGACTCCGTAGCTCGTTCGACGTGATCGCCGAGGGAGGCTTTCCCGCCTTCGTGCTGGAGGTGGTCTCCCCGGAGTCGGTGGCGCGCGATACCCGCGAAAAGCCGCGGCTCTATGGGTTAGCGGGGGCGCGAGAGTACGTGATCTTCGATCCCCTGGGAGACGATGGGCGGCAACTCACGGGCTATCATCGGGATGACCATGGAAGTTGGGTGCGCTGGCCAGGCGGGAAACGGGGAGTCCTGTTCAGTCAGGTGCTGGGCCTCACTCTGGTGGTGCAAGAGATGCTGCTCCGCCTGCGCGACCACGTGGGGATGTTACTCCCAACCTTACAAGAGGCACATGATGCCCGTGCCGCTGATGCGCGACGGGCGGAGGCCGAGAGGCGCCAGGCGGAGGCCCGCATTGCCGCGCTTGAGGCGGAACTGTCCCGCCTGCGCCAGGGCACCTGATCTCGGGATTCAACCGTCACGGGAATCGCGGGTGCGGCTTGCATGTGGGGACGAGACCACATTTAACGATCCTCCCCCGGAACCGCCCGCGCCAGCACCAGGGCATACACGCGGGTGGCCCCGGCGGCGACCGCGGCCTCGGCGGCGGCGTGGAGAGTGGCACCGGTGGTGCATACGTCGTCGATCAGCACGATTGCCTGTCCCCGGCACCGCGCCGGGTCGGCGGTGAAGGCAGCGCGGAGATTGTGGGCACGGGCGGCCCGGTTCAGTCCCACCTGTGGCGCCGTATGGCGAACCCGGCGCAAGAGCTTGTCGTCCGACTTGACTTCCAGATGGCGGGCCAGGGCGCGGGCCAGCAACGCCGATTGGTTGTACCCACGGGCCAACTCGCGCCGCCGGTGCAGAGGCACCGGGACGATCCGAAGGTTGGTCGCCGGCAGGCGATGCAGCTGGGGGACCAGGAGAGCCGCCAGATCCGTCGCGCCCGCGCGTTGCCCCTGATACTTGAAGCTATGAATGGCCTTTCGCAACGGCCCCTGGTAGGGACCGGCGGCGAGGACGAACACGGGCACGGGCGCCCGACAGCGGCACACCGGACTTTCGGGATCCACCAGACGGTCGCAGGCGGGACAGAACGGCTCGACCATCCTCGCGATGCCCTGGAGGCAGGGGGAGCAGAGAAAGGCACCGCGCCGGCGACAGGCGAGGCAACGCGGAGGAAAAAGGAAGTTGAGGGACGCCCGCGGCATCCACGGCATCGGTGGTTAGCGATCCTCAAGCGCGATCAGATCGCCCGCCTCGGTGCCGGTGCGGGCGATGGTGCCGGCCGGCAATTCCACCACGATCCGGCACTTCCGCACCATGGGCCCCAACCGCCAGGGCTTGATCCCATGCAGAACCCGGAGCACCGTGCCCTGCTTGTCGGCGTGAATGACGTCCAGGGGAATCCGCATGAAAAACATATGGATCTGACCCCCAGGGATCAGCACCAATCCCTCGCCGGGCGGAAGAACCTTGCATAACATCAGCCCGCGGAAGCGGGTGAGAATGTTGGTAGCCATCCCCGCGTTCTCCGCCAGATACCCGCCGCGGGTGACGTTACGAACCCGTACCCGGCGCATTCGCGTCCCCTACTTCGAGCCCAGGCCGCTCTGGATCTGGGGCACGATCGGGCCCAGGATGACCACGAAAATGGCGGGGAAGATAAACAGGGCCATGGGAAACAGCATCTTGATTGGCGCCTTATGGGCCAATTCCTCGGCCCGTTGGCGACGCCGGATCCGCATCTGGTCGGATTGAATACGCAGCACGTTGGCGATGCTGACTCCCAGGGTATCGGCCTGGATAATCGCGGTGATGAACGATGAGAGGTCCGGCACTCCCGTGCGCCAGATGATGTTTCGCAGTGCTTCCTTCCGGGACTTACCGAGCCGCAACTCCAGGAGATAGCGCTCGAACTCCAGCGAAAGATCATCTTTCGCCTTGGACGCCACCCGTTGAACGGCGGCATCGAAGCCCAGGCCGGCCTCCACACTGATTGCGATAATGTCGATGGTATCGGGGAGCGCCTTGCCGATCCGCTTTTGCCGGCGCTTCTTTTCATCGCGAATCCAGAGATCGGGGAAAAAGAAGCCAAGGACAATGGCGCACACGGCCCAGATCAAGGCACTCAGCGGGACTTCCGGAGGGTAGGGAATGGTCCCGGGGAGCGGGTTGAGATACATGATCAAGGTGACGAGCACGCCCAGCACCACCGCCACCACGCCTTTGAGGCCAAAGAACGACTCCACGTTGAGCCCGCGGGGATTCCCGGCTTGCGCCAGGTTCATCTCGGTCTTCTCCATCGTATTGCCCGGAGACATGCGGCTGGTCAAGCGGGATATTTGGGCCAGGAACGGTTTGATCACCCGTTCGCGGAAGGGCTTGGCCAGCTCCAGATCCTCGAGCACGGTAACTGGCGGCTTGGTTCCCCCGCCTGGCGCGAACACCGCCAGACGTTCCCGCACCAGATTGGTGTCGGACTTGTTGAGGCCCAGCCAAAGGCACAGAACGGCGCCGCCGACCAGGAGGGCAACCAGGAATGTTTCGATCATCACTCACACCTCGATCTTGGTAATTTTCCGCATCACAAAGAATCCCACCACGATAAAGAAGAGCGTACAGCCCATCAGGGGCAGGCCGCACGAATGATCGTCCCAGAAGAAGCTGATGTATTTATGGTCGATCGTATAGAGCACGAAGGCCAGGACGATGGGCAGAAAGGAAATCACGTAGCCGGAGTAGGTCGCCTGCGCCGTAAGGGTCTTGATTTCGCCTTTGATGCGGATCCGCTCGCGAATGGTGTGGGCAATCGTGTCGAGGATGATCGAGAGATTGCCGCCGATTTCCCGCTGCACGTTAATCGCCATCACCATGATTTCCAGATCCACGCTATTGATGCGGCGGAGCAGATTGTTCAACGCCTCCTCGGGCGAGAGGCCGATACCCACCTCGCGGATCACCCGATGGAATTCGGTGGCGATCGGGGGGTTCATCTCGCGGGAGACCATCTCCATTGACTGCAACATGCTATAACCGGATCGGAGGCTGTTGGCCAGCATGACGATCGTATCGGGAAGTTGTTGGTTGAAGTTCTTGAGCCGCTGTCCCGCCCGGAAGCGGAGGTAGAACCGCGGCAAGACGATGCCGGCAACCGTGAAGACGATGGTGTGGACGATGGTGCCGAAGACCACCTGGCCGAGAAACAGGCCAAGCACGATGGCGGCGCCCCAGAGGATCAAAAACTCACCCACCGTAATCCGGAGATCGGCACGGGTCAGGGCCGCGCGCAGGTTTTCCGCGAAGGATCGGTTGCTCACCGCCCGGTCGACCGTAGCCACGATCAGGTCGGTCGCCTTGGTTCGCCCGCGTCTACTCTTCTTGGGCTCGGCCGCCGCCGCCTTGACCTCGCTGTATTTGCTCAGGCGGCCGGCGATATTCCCTCGCCCTGCTCCCACCGTTCGCATCGAGAGCACGTACACCAGGCAAAATACCGCCGCGGCGGTCACGACGCCGGCCAGGAGGTTAATCACCATGAGCTATCTCCGCCCCGACTAGAAGATGCGGTCCAGACCGAACACGCTCGGCGGCAAATAGATGCCATTGGCCTCGAATTTCTCGATGAACTTGGGGCGGATTCCCGTGGGACGCAAGCGGCCCACGATCTTTCCCCGCTCATCCACGCCGCTCTGCTCGAAGATAAAGATGTCCTGCATGATAATCACATCCCCTTCCATGCCCTGCACCTCGGAGATGTTGATCACCTTGCGGGTTCCATCTTTCATGCGCGCCTGCTGCACGATCAGTTCAATCGCCTTGGAGATTTGTTCGCGAATGGCGCGGAGAGGAAGGTCCATCCCGGCCATCAGACACATGGTTTCCAGGCGGGAAAGCGTGTCACGCGGGGTATTGGAGTGCAACGTGGTCATGCTGCCATCATGACCCGTATTCATCGCCTGCAACATGTCCAGGGCCTCGCCCGCGCGGCACTCGCCCACGATGATGCGCTCGGGACGCATACGCAGCGAATTGCGGACCAGATCGCGGATGTTCACCGCTCCCCGTCCCTCGATGTTCGCCGAGCGAGTCTCCAGAGTGATCACATGCTCCTGTCGGAGTTGTAGTTCCGCCGAGTCCTCGATGGTGATGATCCGTTCGTCGGCTGGGATGAACCCAGAGAGCACATTGAGGAGGGTGGTCTTCCCGGAGCCCGTGCCTCCGGCCACCACCACGTTCAATCGCGCTTCCACCGAGGCCCGGAGGAAGGTCACCATCTCCTGGGTCAAGGTGCCGTAGGACACCAGGTCATCGGGAGTAAGGGGGTTGCGGGAGAACTTCCGAATGGTGATCACCGGGCCCACCAGGGACAGGGGGGGAATGATGATATTCACCCGCGAGCCATCGGGCAAACGCGCATCCACGTAGGGGCTGCTTTCGTCGCACCGCTTCCCCAGAGGAGAGATGATGCGGTCAATGACCCGGATCAGATGCTCGTCGTTAAGGAAGCTGACATCGGTCCGGATGAGCTTCCCTTTCCGTTCGATGTACACCTGTTTGGGGCCGTTTACCATCACTTCACTGATCGTCTCGTCGTCGAGCAGAGGCTGGATCGGGCCATAGCCGAGAATATCGGCGACGATTTGCTCGAACAGGCGCGCGCGGTCGGCGCGGGTGAGTTGGGTACCCTCGGTCTCGATCGCCGACTCAAACAGGGTTTGGATGCGCTTCCGCATTTCACCGGCCTGCGAGAAGTCGGCATTGGGGCCAATGTCCTGGATCAGCTTTTGCTGGACGCGGGAACGCAACTCGGCGAAATTATCCTGGTCGTTCGCGGGCGCGCGGCGGAGGGCGGCAATACTATCCAGACCCTGACGGGCCGGGGTTCGCATGCTGTTGCCTCCCACTTGAGGAGCCAGGGTACTGGTGGTACTGGCGGGAATGGCGGCCTGCTCCTGCCGGTTCAGGGCGGTAAGGGCGCTATTCAGCCCGCCCGCCGTTGGTCTGGGCGGGACCGGCGGCGGACTAGGTATGGTGGCGACAGGCGCGGTCGATTCCGTGGGAGCGCCCGCGGAAGCGCCTTCGATACGTTTCAATAAAGACATTGATCATCCTTCCGCGGGCAAACTCCGGCTCCTGGCGGGGTGCGTGCTCCCGTCCGTCCGCCGATGACGGTCTTCTGGCCCGATTATACGCCAACTCTATGATTTCGCGAATAGCCCAAAGCGCCCACTCTTTTTCGGCCTGGCGGGCTCGACCGCCGCCGTCACCTCTCCTCCCAATAGGTCGGAGGCCACTTTGCGGAAGTCGGCCGCCAGGGGCGTGCTCGGATAGCCAAGCACCACCGGGTCGCCCTCGTTAATGCACCGGCTGGTCAGCTTGGGGTCGGCGCCGATCTGCGCGCTGACCGTCCGGCCCAGGGTCATCTCCACGTCACGCACCTCGATCCCCTGCGTGCCCGTGGATCGGATGAGGATGGGAACGATCTTTTCCGGAGGGAATCGCAGCAATTCACTGACTTCCAGGAAGACCTTGGCGCTCTTGATCGCGGTTAGGTCCAGGGTGAGGCAGAGAAGGATACTATCCGCCACCTCCAGCATGGTCAGCACTCTCTCGTCCAGGCACGACCAGGTATCCACGATCGTGAAGTCATTCGCCCCCCGCATAAGCTGCAAGGTGCGGCGAAGCTGATCCGCGGTGACCATCTCGGCCATTTCCGGACGGGGTGGGGCCAGCAGTACCTTGGTTCCCGAGCGGGGATGCACCGAGAGCGCGCTGTTGATGTATTCGTCGTCGATTTGTTCGGGGCTCACCACCAGATCCATGACCGAGTGGTTTGGGGCCAGATCCATGAACACCGCCACGTCACCGAACGGAAGGCTCCCATCCACCAGGGTAACTCGAAGGTTGTGTTCCTTTCGCAGAGCCACGGCGACGTTCACGGCCACCGTGGTCACGCCCACCCCGCCCTTGGGGCTGAACACGGCGATCACCTTTCCTTCACGCCGTGGGCCTCCGGAATCGCCGTGGGCCGATCCGTTGCTGGGTGGTGGCGGCGTCGCCACCACCACGTCCGGGCCGCCCAGCACCCTCCGGGCCACCGTGCTTTGATGCACTTCCCGGATCGTGCGCACCAATTCCTGCTTGGTCGTGCTTCTGAGGACGAATTGGCGGGCCCCGGCGATCATTGCCTTGCGCAACGAGTCCGGCGCCCCGTCCTCCGAGATCATGATCACCCCGGTACTGGGCAGCAAGGTAGAGATCATCTCGGTGGCGTCGATCCCGCCCCGGCCCGGCATGTCCATGTCCATCAGGATAACATGCGGTTTGTGCCGGCGCGACAGACTGACCGCTTCATCGCTGTCGTTGACCGAGCCCACCACTTCCAGGGTGGGCTCGGCCGACAGCCATCCGAGCAGTTGATCGAGAAACGCGGGATCACTCTCGGCAATCAGGATAGAGATCTGGTTCCCGTTGTTCACAAACGCTTCCTAATGACCTGGCGCGGGACTAGCTACCGGAGTAAGGGTTGGTCTGGGTGAAGAGAACGGATATGGTATGCCGTTGTTGGTGGGCGTGCCGCGGAGAATGGCCCTTGGGGTCAGGAAGTATTCAGGGAGGACCGCCTTGGTGGAGGGAGACGCGGCCTGGGTCTTTACGTCGGCGGCCGAGACCAGGACAAGGTCAATGGTGCCGCCCGTGTCCTTGGCGTATTTGAGCAGAACCGCGTCCTGCACCGGCATCTCCAGGGTATAGACCGCGCCGCCGGCAGGCAAGTCCAACGCCGTGATCACGCGGGTATCGGAGATCAGTTGCTGGGTTTCCAGGGAACCGAAGTTGGTCGGGTCGGGTGGATTGGATTCGAGGCTGCTCAACTCTTTCTGATGCAAGGTAAGCAGCACGTCAACAAAATCACCGGGCACGATCCCCATATCATCCGCCGAGGTGGTAGGCACCTGCACCGATTCCGCTACCCGTCCCGGATCCATCTGCCAGGCGTAGCTGTTGGGCGGCGGCACCGATAGAACCGTGTAATCCGTGGTCAGCAAGGGCTTGCCCTGCTTGATCGGTTTGGTAATCACGATCGAACCGCCGAGGAAGGTGGTACCCGAGAGCACCTTGGTGTCGCTGGTGAGCCAGGCCATGGTCCCACTGGTCACCGCGTTGCTGTCAATCGCCGTGTTCGGCGAGAGCGGCTGGTCCTTGAAATAGCGGACCACGTCAACCAAATTGTTCAGGTGGGTGCCGGCCGGCACGTTTTGCACGGCGGTGATCGCGGCGAGGGTGAGGGTGGGTGTCGCGGTGGGAAGAATCGCGGTCGCGGTATCGGTTGGTCCGGACGGGGTCGCGGTCCCGTTCGAGGAAGCGGTTGACGGTGTGTTTGATTTCGAGGTCAGTAGGTACACCACTAATACGGCGGCCACCACGGCCAACGCTACTCCAACTACGGTCATTCCTCGGCTGCTACGTAACAACTGCATGGTATCCCCTCCACTCTATTGGCCTGTCCCACATAAACACAGATAGGGCAGCAGGGTCAATCCTACTTTTGGGCAGGCCGGATCAGCCTTTTATCCATCCCTGGCGCATCGCGTACACGACTGCCTGGGTCCGGTCGTTGACCGCCAGCTTGCGCATGATTGAAGTGATGTGGTTCTTCACCGTCTGATCGCTGATCGTCATCGCGCGGGCGATTTCCTTGTTGCTGTTTCCCTTGGCGATGTAATCGAGCACTTGCACCTCGCGGCTGGAGAGCGGAATATACAATGGTTCCGCTACCTGATCATGTTCTTCGGCAAGATCACGGAAAGACTTGAGCACCTTCGAGGCCAAAACTGGTTTTGCCAGCACACTGTCGTTAATTAGATACTCGCCGCCCGCCGCCCGCCGGATAACCTGGCCCAGCTCAGCGATGTCCATGGACTTGAGCACATAGGCCGCCGCCCCGTATTTGATCGCGTAAAAGAGCTTTTCCTCGTCATCGCGATTGGTCATCACGATCACGCTGATATTGGAGACGCGCCGCTTGAGCTCGCGGATCGCCTCCAGGCCATCCAGCCCCTCCACCTCGGCGTTGAGGAGGACCACCGCCGGACTGAGTTCCTCGACCAGCCGGAGCCCTTCCTCGCCGTTTGACGCCTCGCCCACGATCTCCAGGCCCGGATGGATGGACGAGAGCATATGTCGTAAGCCGGCGCGAAAGATTGGCTGATCATCGATGATCAGAACGGTAACGGTTTCCACGGCACGCTCTTGCACGGCACTTTCTTGCATGACGCCTTCTCCTCGGTTATGGTTCTGGCCAGTTATTTGCCTCATTGTAAGTCAAACACTCCAGGCTGAATAGAAAATTGGCACATGAGCCCTCCATCACTCCCTAGGCGGGATGCGCGTACACCACGTATTCTCCACCCCGATAGACGATTGGCCAATAGTACTTTGCCCGCGCGATCAACGCCCGCTCTTGCGGATGCTCGGTGGCCCAGAGGCGGGTGAACCGGTCCACGACGAGGTATCGCGCGGCCTCTAGCCGGGGATCATAGACGAAGCGCGCCATGCTCAGGCCGTCCGGATAAAAGGAGGTGCCGTGGCCGCTGACCGCCGCTGCTTGCAAGAGTTCCGTGGTCCGGCAGTGAAAGAGCCAGGCGATCCCGGGCATGGCAATCACCAGATCGCCGGGGCGGACCCGCGCGTTCATCCAGGCGGCTAGCCGCCGCGCCGCCGCCGCCGACCGCGGCAGGGTAGGCTGGAGGCCGGTGGTGAAGCCGGCCCGAACCGACCCCAGATCGCTGAGCAGGAGCGTGGCCCCAAGGGGGACCAGCAGCACCAGGGTGGCGAAAGCCGCTCTCGTCCCTCGTGACCGGACGGAACTTCCGACCATGAGGGCAATCAGATCCATTACGGCGAGGATCAGCGCCCCCATCCCCAACCCCGCCAGGGGGAGCAGCGGTTCGGCGGCGCGGAAGGTCGGAGCCGGATCACGGATCGCCAACACCAGCCCGGTCAGCAGGATCGCCAGTCCCACGATGGCTCTCCGGGTCCGTCCGCCGGTGGCCAATGCCAATCCACCCAGCCCGAGCACCACCAGGGGGTCGAAGCGGAAGAGATCGGCCAGACGGACCAGAAGCGTACCGGGGGCAGTGTCGAGGCGCGACGCGGTATGGTGGATGTCGAAGAGCAGATCGGCTTTCCTGTTCGCCAGCATCACCCCCAGGTAGGCGGCGGGCGGGGCGGCCATGGCGAACAGACCAGAAGTCAGGACGCGCCAATCACGTCCCCACCAGAGGTAGAGCAGTGGGAGCACCAGGGCCGCCGCCTCCTGATCGGTGGCCAGGGCCAGACCGGCGAGGAACCCCGCCAGGAGGGCTGACCGTATTACGGCCTCCGGCCGCGGCTGGATGGAAGGATACGGGCCGGCTGTGGCCGGGTGTAAGGGGTCGGCGTCCGCCATGGCCGGTGAGTGTGTGCGTGCCCCGTCGCCACCCCAACCGGCCGCCGCCGATTCGTCCCTGCCATCCGGCCGCGGCCGGAGGCCCGTTTGCCGCTCCAGGTAAGGCGGCAGAGCCGCCCAGAGCGTGAGGAGTACCAGAAGAGCCAGAAGATTGTAGGTATAGGCCCAGCGTACTTGCAGCACCGCCTCCGGCCAGATTGCGTAGAACAGGGCGGCGGCCCAACCGAGACGCCGTCCGCCCAGCGCCGATCCCAGGCCATGAAGCACCAGGATCGTCAGGATGCCGCAGCAGGCGCTCAAGGTTCGCAAGGCGATCAGGTCATGGGTCCACGCCTTCATCACCAGGGCGCCCAGGAGGTAAAAGAAAGGCGGATGCTGCACGAAGGCATAACGCATGGCGAACATTTGGGCGTGGCCGGCCAGCAAATTGGCGGCGATGTTCAGGTTATAGCCTTCATCCCCGTCCCAGCCGGGGTTGTCAGCCAGGTTGGCCAGCCGGAGATAGGCGCCCACCAGCAGCAAGACCGCCAAAAAGAGGGTGTCCCAGCGTCGCCCGGCTCCTCGTTCGGTCGCCCGGTCAGCCATGAGCGGCGGAACTACCAAGAATAGTGACGGCATCCCCCTTGTAGCGGGTTGAAAAGCCTGGCAGGCGCGTCGGGTCGAGCCGGCCGAGGTCGCGTTCCAGGGGACTGAACACGATAAACGTGACCGGATCTCCGTGGGCGATAATGGCCGCCAATGCCTTTCCCGCCTTCGCGCGGTTCGCGGAAGCGTAGAATGCCCGCGCCTCCGCCAGGCGACGGATGCGGTCGAAGCTCTGAAAGTTCTGCCCCACCAGCACCCGGCAGGTACAAGAGATGGGCACCAGATTGCCGAAGCCGGGACTGGAGAGCACCACATCGTTCGGCCCGGCATGAGCGCCAAGCCACTCGGCCGCCTGGACCACGCTGGTCGATACGTAGTAATCCTTATTGACCCCGGACGCGGCCACGGCGGTGTACAAGGCCACCAGCAGGGGCGCGGAGAAGACGAGGATACTGGCGGGGAGGGGACGAAGGTGCGGGCGCTGACGCCCAGCCACCGCGCGCGGCCCGGCCAGGGCGTAGAAGCTGAGAAGGGCCAGGGGGACGCTGAGTCCCAGGGCCTGCCTCCCCGATTGCCACACCGGCAGAAGGAGCGTACAGGCGTTCACCACGGCCCAGATCAAGGGAAACCAGGTCCAGGCCGCCGGGACGGCGTCCGCCCCCGCCGTCCGGACCTCTCGTAGCCTGCGGGTTCCCACGTAGGCGCCCACCGCCAGGGGACCGAAGGCGAAACCCAGGACCGCCAGATCAGGCCGGCTCACCTGGGCCAGGCCGCTGTGGCTCCAGTAGCGGTCACCGTGAAAGATCAGGGCATAATAGAGCCCAATGACCCCGGCGGGGAAGAGTGAGATGATGATCGTCCTCAATTCGCTGGCGAACACATCTCCGGCGCGCAGGCGCCGCTTCTTGGTGGCCGCCGCCATTCTCCCGTACCAGGCGCCCCGGGCCGAGACCGCCGCGTAGGCCAGCAGGACCAGGCCCACGGTAGGGAGGAGGAACGGGTAACTGAGGGCCAGAACCAGGAACGAGATCGCGGCCCCCGTCGTCCAGGCATTCCGGCTCCCCACTCCGGGCCGGGGCCGCTCGTCGGTCCAGAGCGGTGAACCGGCTCCGGAGGCTCGGAGGATGCAGGCGAATCCCAGCAGCTCCGCCGCCAAACCGAGCGCCTCGTGTGGAGAGATGACCAGGCTGATGAGCGGGTTAAGCTCGGGAGCAGTGAGGGCGGCCGGGCTCACTCCGCCGGGGAAGAACGCGGCCAGCGGCAGGGCCAGCCAATACAATCCCCCGGCCAGGAGGGCGAAGAGCCACCCCACTCGAAGGGTGTGATCGCCCAGAAACAGGCGGCAAAACAGCGCCAGGGCCCAAAGGGCCAGGGCGCCGCATCCCAGGCGAAGGATCTGAAAGATCACTGCCGGGGAGAAGCCAAGGCTCACATGGCCGGCCAGGACATAAGGGCTATACATCACCAGGCTGCGCGCGTGATCGGGGGTAAATTGGTCGGTGTAGCGCCAGGCCCCCTCGCTGCCCTGGCGGATCGCCGCCAGATATTGGCTGAGGTCGCCGACGTTGTTCAGGGCGCCCTGAAAGCTGAACTCGTCGGGAGCCAGCAGGTAGCCGCAGAGATAGGGAATGAGGCCGGCTACCAGGATCAGCACGCCAATCGCCCGGAGTTTGGGCGGGCCTTGGCGGCCGGGACGCACGGCGGCGGCGCGCGGAAGGCTGCCGGCCGCGCTCACCTGGCGCAGCCCCTGGGACTTCCAGTACGGAGGTAGAGCACCGACACCGCGTCCTGGTAGCGGATGTGCCAGCCTCGGGCGGTGCTCATGGCCCGAGCGATCCCGCTGCCTGGCTCGACCAGGACATAGCACAGAGCGTTGGCATCCAGGATGTGGGACCAGGAACCGCCGCCTTCGTAGGCGGAGATATAGCTGTTCATGAAGGCATCGCCATACATATCGGGCCGGCCATCGGCGAAGACCGCGCGCCGCGCGTACCAATTCCAGATAAGATACCCGCCCCAGTTGTAACTGTCGAAGCCGCGGGCGGGAAGACCGTGAGCCTGGATGTACCGAAGGGCGCCGACTGGAAAATCTTTCTTCACGGCGGCGGCCTGACCCTGGCTATCGACCCCGACCGCCGTGACGAGCAGCAAGGCGACGCCGAGCACGCCCACGCATAGCCAGTTCGTCGTGGATCGCCTCCGCTCGGAGGCCCACGCCTTCGGTTCGGCGCCTCGGCGCATCCCCAGGGCGCCCGTGACCCATTCGGCCGCCATGGGGGCGGCCAGCACGGACAGTAGGTTCATATTGCGCACCGAATCGAAACTTAAATAGAGGAAAGGGAGAAGAATCAACCCATCGACCAGGCGGACCCGGCGGGGATTGGCCATGGCGCCCACCAGGAGGACGAACAGGAATGCCTCAAAGAAGAGGTAGTTCGATTGATGGAAGTCGGGCGACACCCACTCGCTGATATACCGCGTTGAGGCGTTGTTTCCCAAATAGGAGAATGGATAGAGCGCCCCAGCCAGTCCGTTGGGATTCAGCAGAGTGGCGAGCGCGGTCAGGAGCACCACCACGATCGAACGGCGCGCGTTAATCCGCGGTTTCCTCGGGGGCAATGCCTCGTCGGTGCGGCGCGACATCCTGAACCAATCCTGGATCAGGGCGCCGGCCACCGCGATGGCCGCCAGGGCTACCCCGAAGATAAAGCCGCCGTGCAAGTTCACCCAGAAAATCATCACCAGCGGGAGCCAGAGCGGAGGGGCGGACTGCCCGCGGACAAGCATGCGGGTGATCGCCAGACCGAAGAGCGCGGTGAGGAGCATGGAGATCATTTGCGGGCGTGCTCCCCAGGTATGGGCGCAGGCGAAGGCCGAGAGGGCGATGATCGGGGCGCTCACCGCCGCCGGGGCGCCGCGCTCTCGCGCCGCCAGATAGGTTACCCAGAAGGCGAGGGCAATGACGACGCCGGTCAGAAGGCTAATGAGGGTGGCCCCACCAAGCAGCCAGCCGCCATAGAAGAGCAGCTCGGTCATCCACTCGTGAGTGATCCAGCGGTGACTTCGCGCGGTGAGTGAGAAGACATCGTAGTGGGGAATGGCATGGTGGAGCGCCATGTACTTGCCTGTAGCCAGGTGCCACCAGAAGTCGGGGTCGGTGACCGGCTTGGCACCCCCCGCGAAGATGACCAGGAGCGCGCAGATCACGGCGACCCCGCCGAGCGAGAGTGGCGGTAGAAGAGGCCGGCGCGGCCCAACCTCATTCATGCCATCCACCGCCGTGCCCGTCCATTCGTCTCCGCGGTCTGGCGGCCCATCCGCAACCCTTCACTGGTGCGTGGGCCTACTCCCATCCCGCCCAGACTGTAGCATAGTGGCGCGGGGAGCGAAATAGGAAGTACGTTCGGGAAAAGGGTAGGTCAGTTCGCGTTCGGCACCGCGCTGGTGACCGAACCGCTCGCCACCAGATCGGCCATCAGGTGGGTTGATTCCTCGGCTCGGTGACAGGCCACGAAGTGATTGGGAACCACGGCGCGGAACTCCGGCTCCTCGGTGACGCACCGCTCGTAGGCGATGGGGCAGCGGGTGCGGAAGCGGCAGCCACTGGGCGGGTTGATCGGGCTGGGCACGTCGCCTTGCAACACGATCCGCTTGCTTCGTACCAGAGGATCGGGGTTGGGAATAGCGGAAAGCAGCGCCTTGGTGTAGGGATGGAGGGGGTTGGCGTAGAGTTCCTCGCTATCGGCCAATTCCGCCATCTTGCCCAGGTACATCACGGCCACCCGGTCGGACAAGTACTCCACCACCGAGAGATCATGGGCGATAAAGAGGTAGGTAAGGCCAAACTCCTGCTGCAAGTCCTCCAGCAGATTGAGTACCTGACTCTGCACACTGACGTCGAGGGCGCTGACCGGCTCGTCGCAGACGATGAACTTAGGGCGGAGGGCCAGGGCACGGGCCACCCCGATCCGCTGGCGCTGGCCACCGGAGAACTCGTGCGGATAGCGCCGCACATACTCCTTGCGGAGGCCGACCACGCTGAGGAAATACTGGACGGTTTTCTCACGTTCCTTCCGGTCCTTCATCCCATGCACCCGGAGGCCCTCGCCGATGATGTCGCCGACCGGCATGCGTGGGTTCAGGGACGAATAGGGATCCTGGAAGATAATCTGCATGTCGCGGCGGCGTGCCTTCATCCGCGAGGCATTGAGGGCCAGCACGTTCTCTCCCTCGAAATCGATCTCGCCGCTGGTCGCTTTTTGCAGGCGCAGAATAGTGCGGCCAGTGGTAGTCTTGCCGCAGCCGCTTTCGCCCACCAGACCGAAGGTTTCGCCCTGCTTGATATCGAAACTTACTCCATCAACCGCCTTGACCTCACCGACTTTTCGCCGGAGAATGCCGCCCAGGATAGGGAAATAGGTGCGCAGCTCGCGAACGCTGAGCAACACATTATCGCTGACGCCCTGGGGGCGCGTCGTCTCACGTTCGCTTATCTGCTGCATCCTGGTAACTTCTCCTACTGAAAACCTAATACAACCAACATTTGGCCTTCACGCCTCCCTCAAGAGTCTTGAGCGGCGGCTCCTGCTCGTGGCAGATCCCCATCACATGGGGGCAGCGCGGCGCGAAGGTACAGCCCTTGGGCAGATTGAGCGGGCTGGGCACCGTACCGGGGATCACGTTCAGGCGGGTATTCTTCTGTCCCAGGCTGGGAATCGAATTGAGGAGGCCAACCGTGTAAGGGTGCTTGGGGCTCCTGAGCACGCTCACCACGTCGCCCTGCTCCACGACCTTTCCAGTATACATAACAATGACCTCATCGGCCATTTCCGCCACCACGCCAATATCGTGGGTGATCAGCAGCACGGCGGTATTGACCTTGGTTCTCAGATCCTTGATCAATTCGAGGATCTGGGCCTGAATGGTCACGTCGAGAGCGGTGGTCGGCTCGTCGGCGATCAGCAAGCTGGGCTGGAGGGCCAGAGCCATGGCGATCATCACGCGCTGGCGCATACCGCCGCTCATATTGTGCGGATAGTCGTGGACCCGCCGGTCGGGGGAGGGGATACCCACCATGCGGAACAGTTCCACCACTCGGTTCTCGGCCTCCTTCTTGGAGACTTTTCGGTGGACGCGGATCGCCTCTCCCACCTGATTCCCGACCGTGAATACCGGATTGAGGCTGGTCATCGGTTCCTGGAAGATCATGGAGATCTTGTTGCCGCGGATGTGGCGCATCTGCTCCTCGGACAGTTTGACCAGATCCTTGCCGTCGAAGCGGATGGCGCCGCCCGCGATCCAGCCGGGGAGATCGACCAGGCGCATGATCGAGAGGCTGGTCACGCTCTTGCCGCAGCCGGATTCGCCGACCACGCCCAGCGTCTTGCCGGGGGCGATCGCCATATCGACTCCATCCACGGCCTTGACGATCCCATCCATCGTCTTGAAGTAGGTTTTGAGGTCGGTCACCTCAAGCAAGTTACCGGAGATAGTAGTGGTAGGGGCGCCAGAGCCGCGTTCTCGCGGATCGACCTGAACACTCATCTGGTGGAACTCCTTCGTATGGGTCGGCAAGGGACAAGCGGACATAATTTGACACCAGGGTACTCACTTTCGCGCCTGGCGTCCAGAGCAGGGCGCGGAGCGGATGCGCCCCTGAAGCACGGA
>DATLQX010000360.1:0-8871 GCA_035534995.1 Chloroflexota bacterium
CGAGGATGGGCCATCAGGATTTGGAGGCCGGCCCGCATGAGCAAGAACATGAAAAGGAGATTGATGTAGTGCGTGATCCGGATCCAGATGGGAAAATCGGATGCGGCCAGGACAACATGTGAGCCCACGTAACAAACACCCCGTTCCTCGAACAGCGGATAACACGCCAAGAGACGGCCCTGGGCAGTATTTTGACGTGGGCCACCTCACGTCCGGCTCAGATCACGCAGCCCCGGCCGGCCCAGCCTACCTGCACCGGCTTGCCTTCCTCCATAATCACCGGCACGGTTCGAGTGCCGCCCGTGAGCAGGAGCATCCGCTCACGGGCGGTCGGGTCATGTTCCACGTCATACTCGACGAAGTCCAGCCCGCGCCACTCCAGATCCTCGCGCGCGGCGGCGCAATATGGGCAACCCGCCGTGGTATAGAGTTCAATCGGCTTGCTCATCGTCAGGTTCCCTCGACTAGGTTGGGCGGAGTGAGGCCGGAGAGCGCGGCGGTCACGCTCTCCGCCACCAGGCGGCCCATCGCCTCGCGGGCTGGCCCGGCGGCGTCGCATACCTCGCCCGTTATCTTGTCGTCGGCGATACTGACGATCGCGTGAGCCCCTCGGACAAACGCCGTTAGTTTCTCCGGCGGCATAGGGTCAGTGCTGTCATGGATGTCTGCCGCGAACTGCTTACTCAGCATCGACATGAGGGGTTCAGGGACTTTTCGGGAAATCGCTACTCGTTGCTTGTCCATCGGCTAGCCATTGCCGTTGACGTTCAGTTGGCCCAGGGTAACTTTATAGGTCTTCTGTCCATTGGGAGTGACGGCGGTAATGGTCACGGTCGTCCCAGGCTTCTCATTGGCCAGCGCGGTCAAGAAGTCTTGCAGCGAGCCAATAGCGGTGTTATTGACTTTGACAATGATCGCGCCCGCCTGGAGCCCGGCCTTTGCCGCCGGACCACCGGAGACAACCTGGGCGACTAGTACCCCATGATCGACCGGTAGGTTATATTGCGCCGCCAATTGGGGCGTGATGTCGGCGGCGGAAATCCCCACGGCTGCCCGACCGCTTCGCACGACCTTGCCGTATTTGATCAACTGCGCGGTAATATCCTGTACGGTATTCGAGGGGATGGCGAAGCCGACTCCGCTGGCCGGGGCGTTAAACTCGGGATCAATAGCGGTCAAGGTGGGGATGCCGATCAGCTGGCCGCCTAGATTGATCAGGGCGCCGCCGCTATTCCCTGGGTTAATCGCGGCATTGGTCTGAATGGCGTGCAGGATTGAGCCATTGGTCTGCTGCCCTTCAGTTACCGTGCGGTTGAGCGCGCTGACGATCCCATCGGTCACCGTGTTAGCGATTCCCAACGGGTTGCCGATCGCCAGAACGGTCTGCCCAACTATCAGCTTCGAGGAATCACCGAGCGGCACCGTGGGAAGACTCTTCGTGGTGATCTTGATCACCGCGAGATCGTCCACCGCGTCGCTGCCTATCAGTTTCGCCTGGATCGAGCGACCGTCCGGCAACACGACCAGGAGCTTCGTCTCCTTGGCCACTACGTGATAGTTGGTCACAATGTAGCCATCCTTCTGGATGATTACCCCGGAGCCAAGGCCAATGCCCACGTTCTGGACCTCCACGATCGCCGGACTCACCTGCGCGATCGCCTTCTCGCGCAAGGTCTCGATGGTGGTGGTCGGGATAGTGCTGGTGCTGCTGGCCATGGATGACCTTGGCGACCTCAGGCGCGCGCTCACGGTACCGCCCGAGACAAGAAACACCCCCACCACTAGGCCAATGATCAGCAAGAAGATGCTGCCGACCGCCCGCCGACCAAATCCCATACTCCGTGCCCCGCACTGTCGTTTCATCTCGATCCCCTACACCTTGTCTTCCCGCTCTTCCGCCTTATCCCCATGTTCGACAATGTCTCCGGTCGTGAACAAGACACCCTGGCAGGCGACTCTCCATTTGGGACTTCGCCGAAGCAGGAACTCCAGGTCCATGGCGAAGTGCTTGAACTCCTCTCCCTGGGCATCCGCCATGATCGCCTTCGCCTGCGCGTCTTTCTCGACCGACATGCGTTGCTCGTACCAATTGATCGCCTCGGCTTCCTCAGCCAGCGACGCGATTATGCGCGCGAAGGTACGGATCTGGTCCGAGAGTTCATCCGCCGGCTCGTGATACTGTTCAAACCCCATGATGCTCCCTTTTCCTTATTCGCTATGATTGTTGCGTCACTTCAACCACCCAGAACCCCTTTCGTTCGAGCTGGAGGACAATACCTTGCCGGAGCTGTTCGGCAGGGACCAGGCGCTGGTCGTTCCAGTGACCTAGCAGACTGTCGTACATCCTGAGTTTGTAGGCGCCGCGTATCTCGATCTCCACCATCAAGGTGGTGACTATGGTGCGATCCAGGGTGTTGCCGGCGAAGAGCACCATGTTTTCCCCCTGACGCAGACCCATGGCCACGGCGGCGTCACCAATCGCGTGGACCTGCAAGGAGATGTCTTCCTCGTAGGCCACGTAGGATGCCGATTCCTGGAAGTGGTGGTTGGTGAAGATGCGGAGATCGGGCGCGCGCACCACGAGCCAGGTGAGCGTCCCTCCCCGATAGGGAAGGTTTCGGACCCCTAGCCATTTCCATTCGGGCGCCAGATTCGGATAAATCCGTGGTATCCCGGTCGACAAGTCCAGACCGGCCGCGCCCTCGATCGCCGCCCAGAGGTAACGCGGCGGAAACCAAGGCGAGAGCATCATCCCTTCGTTAACTAGCGTCTCGCCGTGCAGCCATTCCGAGAACTGTCCCGGAACGGTGTTATTTTGCCGGGGGTCACGCGAGTAGTTATGGAAGCTGGTGCCCAGGGATTGCGCCATGTGGGAAGGACTGAAGCGCGCGGCGGCGAAGGCGTACCAAAAGGTGACGCCAACCCATACGCCGCCCATCAAACCGTACGCCGGTTCGGGACCAGGACTGTAGTTTGGGGCGTCGCGCGGCGTCGTACGGATGCCGGCGTCGGTCCAGAAATCATTACTGCTCAAGCGGCTGACGATCCGGGCCGCTGTCTCGTCCGTCGCCACGCCGAAGATCACGGGGAATACAAGGTCCGAGGTAACATCGCTGCGGGCCGTGCCATCCAGATCGATGTTCAGGTAATACAATCCATTCGCGGGGTTGTACAGGTGGGTATTAATCGCGGTCTTGAGCGCTTCCGCCTCGGCCGCGAAGGTCGCGCTTTCGTCGTGCCGCTCCAGCACGCGGGCCATATGGGCGACGGTCCTCAGGGCGGCGACGCACTCGGAGTTCACTTCGGTGGTAGCGCCCGAGAGGCGGTAGTCCTTGATCACGTTTCGCCACCCGACGATGCCCCAGTCGGATTCGCCGGTCGCCGTACACCAGACCAGCCCCTGATCGTTGCGCTGGGAAAGGATATAGCGGGCCGCCTTGGCGGCGCAGGGGTAGATCTCGCGTAAGAAGTCATCGGAACCGGTGGCGGTATAATGATGCCAGAGGGCCAGAATAAGCAACGGGGTATTGTCGTTGATGTTGAGGCCGTAGTCCTCGCTCTTGCCGGTACGAATATCGTAGTATTCTACGATCAGGCCACTGGATTCCTGCAGACGGACATAGGCAAGCAGCGACTCGCGGGCAAACTCTGGAGTCAGGTAGTCGGCCCCGTACCCGAACCAGGCGGTGTCCCGACCCACGCTGTTGTTCGAGCGCATGGGATCGTTGACGAAGCACCACCCGGTTTTTGTCTTGCATTGGACGCGCAACATGTTGGCCTTGGCCCAGAGCACGCCGCGATTAACCGCTGGATCGGGGGTCAGTACCACCGATCGGTCCAACACCTCGTCGTAGTAGGCCTTGGTCCGGGCCAATGCATCCGCGGCGTTTGGGCAAAGCCGATAGGCCGCCGTGGCGCCGGAGCGTCCGGCAGGCGAAAAACTGAGGAGATAGAAAAAAGCTACCCGCGCTCCCGGCTGGATTGTATGGGAGAGGTGGAGGACGCCTAGATTGTCGCCAGGGGAGCATTCCGTTGAACCGGAAAGGAGCCCTGGCCCGTACATGCCTACGGCCTTGGCGTAATCCAGGGTCGTTTCGTAGCTGGTGGGCTTTTCGGAGCAGCCGAACACCCGTATGAGATCCGGGTTGGACCGATTCCAGGCCAGCAGGGCCCCGAGCCGTTTGTCAAACGCGGCGTTGAGGTCATGCGGAGTGGTACCGCGAAGCTGGCAGAAGGCATAGGTACCAACATGGGTCTCTATCTCGCTTTCGTTATGCAGTTCCACCGTGTAATAGACCGCGGGCGGGTCCACCGATCCATCGTTGCCCGGCTGCCCGCTCAGAACAAAAATGTCCTCGGATACCCGCACCCTGTTCGGCAACTTGAAGGCGCGCTCCTGATGCTCCGGGTAGAGCGTGAAGGTGCCGGTCTCGACCGGCGCCAATTGCATGCCGGTCTGTTCATCCCAGTGGTGCAACACGAGGGAGCCAAATACCGTTACCCCGGTCTCAATGCTGTACACCTTCTCAATGGCGCCAGTTCCCTTGATCAGGGTACAGACAGTGGGGCCGCCGAGCGTACTACCCACCGCCATTTCGTCGTCGGCAATCGTATAGGCGGCGTTCCGCGCGCTGTGCCCTTTTTCCTGCGCAATCGCCATGCACTGTCTCCCTTTTCGAGGCTCTTGTTCACCCAGCGACGAACGCTTCCCGCCATGCCCGCTCTAGACCGGCGCGACTCTCCGTGATCACCCACGCGAGATCCGCGCTCCAGAGCGGATCCGGGACGCCGCTGGAGAAGATTTCCACGCTGATGGCGCCGCGATAGCCGCTATCATTCACGGCCCGCAGGAGCGGCGCCAGGGGAATTTCGCCCTGGCCCACGACCAGACGGTCTTGGAAGGAGCGTGGGGTCCGCCAATCGCTGACTTGCACCACGTATATCCGATCGCCACACGATTTGATTCCCTCCACGATGCCGGCGTTCTGCCAGATGTTCCAGGCGTCCAGACAGATGCCAAAGTTGGGACGATCCACGGCGGACACGACGCGCATGGCCTGCTCCAGGGTCCAGATTGCCGATTCCTCGTTCATGATCGAGGCGTTCAGAGGCTCCAGGGCAATCCGCGCCGCATGCCCCTGGGCAAAGTCGGCCAGGGCCCGGTATTCCCGAGCCGCCGTGTCGAATACTTCCTGCATGTTGCCCTTCGGCGGAATACCGGTGTTGGTGACGAAGGCCACGTTTGGCGCGAATGGGGCAACCACCTCGATGGTATGGCGAAAGCGGGCCATGCGCGCGGGAATGTTTTTGGGCTCGGGCTGCGAGAGGCTCGGGTACAAGGTACGCACCGCCGGTTGCACGGAACTGATCACCAGTCCGCTTTGGCCCACCAGCCCCAACTGTTCGGCGGCCCGCGCGTCATCCAGCTTCGCCTCGCATACCTCGATGGCGTCCACGCCAAGCCGCGCGTAGTTCTCCACGTCTTGCTCGAACGTCCACGGCTGAGTGGTGAACTCGCTGACCCCAAACAGGAAGGGCGGCGCGTCGGTCATTGCTTGCTCCTTTCATACGCTTGCCTGGATTGCCCCTTCAGCCGGGGAACACCGCGACCCGAGGTCCCGCTGGGTGAGAGATCCCGGCGAATGGGTGGAGCTGCACGACCAACCTGGCGGTTCCGACTCAGGACATTGTCCTTCTCGCTGATCAGGTAGTCAGCAGTACGGGCCGCTAGGGCCTGGATGGTCAAGCCCGGATTGGCCGAGCCCTGGGTAGGCAGGATGCTGCCGTCGCAGATGAAGAGGTTAGCAATGTCATGCGATTGGCCGAAGCCATCCACCACCGAGGTCTTCGGGTCGCTGCCCATGCGGGCCGCGCCGACCAGATGGGCGTAGCGTGCTTCCTGTACTACTTCCTCCGCCCCAGCCGCCCACATCACCTCCTCGGTCACCTTACGCCCATAGCTGATCAGTTTCTTGTCGTTGTCGTGCAGGGAGAAGGTGATCTTGGCCACCGGAAGCCCATATGTATCAGTTTCCTCGGCCAGCTCCACCCGGTTGTCAGCCCAGGGGAGAATCTCGCCCAGGAGGCCGAAGGCGGACCAATGGTTGTAGTCCATCATGCCCCGGCGCATTTCCCAGCCCCAGGCACCTTTTGCCGCCATCAGTTGCTTGGCGAAGGCGATCGGCAGCGGGCCGACGGTCTGGATCGCGAAGCCGCGCACAAAGTCCCGCTTAGGATCAGTCTCGTAAAACTCCTCGGTTAGCGCGTTCGCGGGCGGTCCCTTATACATGCGGATCAAGTCAGGGAAGCGCCCCATGATCACGTTTCCGGCCTGGGCCATCAGGTACCTGCCCACCGTGCCGCTCGAATTAGCCAGGCCGTTCTCGAAGCCGGGACAGGCCGAGTTCAGCAGAAGGCGGGGCGTCTCGATGGCGTAACCGCAAACCAGAACCAGTTTGGCCTTCAGTTCGATCTCGTGTAGCTTGGCATCAATATAGGTCACGCCGGTGACACGCCCGTCTGGTCCCATGTTGATGCGCGAGACCATGCAACGATCGCGAATCTCCGCCCCATGGCGAATGGCATCGGGAACGTGGCTGATCAGCGTGCTTTGCTTTGCGCCAACCTTGCAGCCTTGAATGCAGAAACCGCGATACACGCAGTGCGGGCGATCGGCGTGCGAGCCGGCATTAATCGCTACCGGGCCGCCAATACTGACCGGAATGCCGAGTTTGGTGCAGCCCTTGATCAACGTATCACTGACTCCCGCCGTGGGATGCGGGCCGTAAGGATAGCCGTGTGGGTCGCCCCAGGGGTAGTAGGCGGGACCGGAGACCGGAATCTCCTTTTCCATCAGCGCGTAATAGGGCCTGAGATCCCAGTACGATATCGGCCAGTCGGCCCCCAGTCCGGTATCCGAGTAGACCGTGAAGTCGGAAGGATGAAAGCGGGGAGTGAAGCCGGCCCAGTGGACCGAGCCCCCTCCTACTCCCTGGCCGCTGTTATTGGCTCCGAAAGTGAGCGGGTTCGGACCGCCGGTGATCCGCAGGTTGTTCCAATACAGGTTGTAGGAACCGGCTTCATCCGAGACCCAGTCGCGCTCGGTGTCCCAGAAGGGCCCTACTTCGAGGCCAACCACCCGCAAGCCGGCTCTCGCCAATCGTTGCAGCAAGACGCCGCCCGCCGAGCCGACGCCGACAATGCAGACATCGATCTCCTCGTCCGAGGCGTACCGCCGCATCGGGACCTCGATTTTCTCGATCGGGCCGAGCATATGCTTGCCGGCCCTGTCTCCGTTGACGGCGCCCCCGAGCGGCGCCCGCAAGTGTGCGAGACTCAATGTGATCCTCCCTGCCCGCCCCCGGCCTGATCCGCGCCGGGATGTGACGATGATGGTCCGTTAGATGTGTCCCCAACCGACCGGGCGGTCGGAGGCGGTGCCCAGGCATACCGCGTTTCCCGTACCTCCCATGGTTCGGGCTCACCACGCTCCAGGCGCATGTAACCACGGGGATAGGCCGGACCACCGAAGCCGATTTCATCCCAGGCGAACGGGTGGGCGTAATAGACCTCCGCCGCATCCTGAATCAGCATGGCCCAGTAATAGTTCACCGACATCTGGCGCCAGATCTCCTCGGCCGCTGGTGGATGGCCGTCATGAATGGTCCGGAGCACCTCGTCCTGCTCGGTTGGTCCAAGGGTGATAAACGGCGTGGCATGAAGGTGCCGGGCAATGGCGTCTATCGCGCGCAAGCCGAGCCGGTGCGCGACGCCGTCGGGCGGCATGCTGTCGTATCGGTAACCGTCGATGCGCCCGTAATAGAGGCGTTGGTCGATGAATGGGAGGAGGGGGATCTGGTGATCAGCGTCGCGGTCGTCCTGCGGCAGCACGCGGTCGAGTACCGCCTGCATCAGCACCGCTTCCTCCGGCGTGAAAAAGCGGATGGGCGGTACCTCCCGAATCCGATTGAGAACGACCGTCCGGGTGGCCTCATCCCAGAAGTCTTGCTGGCTGAGCGTGCTGAAGCCGGGGTAGTAGCCCGGCTGTGCCCGCGGCGGCAACGGGCGCTGGGTGGCCGGATTGATCGGCAAGAGATCGGGTCTGGAAACCCTCCCCGATGAGAGCGTGGCAGCGGTAGCGGCCGTATTTTTCCGCTTGCCCATCAATCCGCCCTCCGCAAAAGGCTGGCGAGCAAGCCCATGAAGCCACTGGCCGCGAAAAGGAGAGGGGCGAAAAGGGGAGGCCCATACATTACGTTGTAGAGAGGGTACTTGAGCCCCCCAGGACGGCGCAGCATGCCACGAGCGTGATAGAAGGTGCCCGCGGCGCCATCAAGCATGGCCAGAATCGAGACCAGCGGCAACAGGGTACGAGCGATAACCCGACTATAGATGGCGCCGATGCCGGCCCCGAACAGGACCGGCGTGAGGAGAATTGGCGTCCACTGCGCTTTGTATTGGAAGTTGTTCTTGTAGTGCGAGTACAGCGCCTCGACGCCGCTTAAGACCGCCGAAACGGCGGCCATGGCCGCCAGGTGTTTCTGGAATCGCCCCTCGCGTATATGCTGTTCCAGCTCCTCGCCTTCGCCCACCACGCCGCTCGGCAGCAGACGCGACCACCAGGCGCCGGTCGAATGTGCCGCGGCGCCGGGTAAATCCAACGTAGGAGCGCGGCTCTCCGGGCTTGCGCTCCTAGTGAATTGCGGTGAACCAGTGGGCTGGGCCGTGGTAGGAACGTCCGGATCATCCTCGCGGCGCAGGAAGGTCGCGATCAGGCCGAGATAGCCGCTAATCGCGAACAGCAGGGGAGCCAGCACGGGCGGACCCATGATCAGGTTGAAGATCGGCACCCGCCAGCCGCCGGGCTTCCGA
>DATLQX010000361.1:0-2367 GCA_035534995.1 Chloroflexota bacterium
AACCAGCGGCACGGGGGTATTCCCCTTCACGAGGGCGCCCTTCTCGAAGTACTGGCAGGGGCTGCCGTGGCAGACGGTAGGAGGGGAGATCGGGCTGCCCAGCAGACGGGCCGACGAGGACAGGAACGAAGCGCGGCTCCAGATGCCCGGCCCGTTCAGCTTGAGCACGGTCAGCGGCGTCTTAGGGCCGCCGCGCTCCGCGCCGTCCTCGACTTTCCCGTCGTCCCGCCAGGCTATCAGCAGGATATGCCGGCCTGCCTCGGTCTCTCCGGGCGGGCCGTGCCGATGGAGGAACTGCGCGAACGGGCCTTGCGCCTGGCGGTGGGATCATTGACCTCCTGGCTCCCCATGCCGAGGAGTTGGCCGGCCAACTGGAGCCCGATCTCCCGCGCTGTCTGGGGGACGGCCGGTGGCGGCGCTATCTTCGGCAGGGGACGTGATCGCGCACCGCGTCCTTATCATAACGTGATGCGGACCGGCACCCCCGTAGCCAGCGACTCGGAAGCCGCGTCGGCGATGATCTGGGCTTTTAGCCCGTCGTCCAGCGACGGCTCGGGCGACTCCCCGCACCGAAGGGCGCGCACGAACGCATCGAGCGCGCGGACGTAGCTGTCTTCCATCCGCTCGAACCAGCCCCGGTGCATGCCGTCGTCGACTATCGTATCGCCCCTGTAGCGGGACACGCCGCGGAAGCGCTGGCGGCACGATTCGACCATGCCTGTGGATCCGAAAACCTCGATGCGCTCGTCGTAGCCGTATGCCGTGCGCCGGGCGCTGTCGATCTGGCACAGCGCCCCGCCGCGCATGCGCAGAACGGCAATTGACGTATCCACGTCACCAACCTCGCCTACCCGCGGATCGGAGAGCGCGGCGCCCATCACGTGCACCTCGACCGGCTCATCCTTGGTAATCCACCGTAGGAGGTCGAAGAAGTGGATGGTCTGATCGCGCATCTGCCCGCCCGAGACCTTGACGTACTCAATCGGCGGCACAGCCGGCCCGCGAGTGGTCATTTGTATGAGCTCGATAGTACCAATCTCGCCACCGACCACGCTGGCCCGCAAGGCGGCATGGCTGGCATCAAAACGGCGGTTGAAGTCCACCATGGCCGGGATGCCGGCCGCTTGCGCGGTGGCCACGGCGCCGCGGACGCGATCCAGCTGTAAGTCGATCGGCTTCTCGCAGAATACGGCCTTGCCGGCCGCGGCGGCCCGCTCGATGTACTCGGCGTGCGTATTCGTCGAGGAGGCGATCAGCACGGCATCTATCTCGGGCGCCTCGAAGATCGTATCCACGTCGGGCGCGATCCGCGTGCCGTAGCGTTCGGCTATGGTGGTCACCCGCGTCGGGTCGATGTCATAGATCAAGGCAAGGTCTACTTCTGGATGGGCGGCAAGATTGCGCGCGTGCACGTTGCCCATGAAGCCGCCGCCGAGTAATGCCATGCGGATCATTGTCTTCCCCAATCATTTAGCCATGCCGGCATCCGTCCAGCGGCCACCAGCGGCGTGCGATGCCACTACCGACTCCACGAAACGGATCCCCATCACCCCATCCCAGGCGGTCGGATAGCTGACATCATCTAGCGGCGCGGACCCACTCTCTCGTGGGCGTAACGCCTCGGCGACATCAGTATACAGGTTGCCCAATGACTCCAGAAAGCCTTCCGGATGCCCCAATCCCCCTCTGGTGACCCGTTCGGCGTCCGGAGACAGTCCGGCGCCAAAGCCGCCGCCAACCATGCCGATTCTGATTTTTCTCGATTGATCATCCATGGTGTTGCCCTTCGGCTTCTGGATTCTGGCCGGGACCCGCCAAAGGCTCCATCCGGGAGCGTGATCGAGCCCAGGCAGTCGGGACTCCCGGCGGAACCCGTTTCTTTTCTTACTGGCCTTCCGGCATCTCGTACGCGACTGCTTCCCAGCGCTCGCTCTCCCAGGATCGGATGACCGCGTTCTGGACACACGCCACGGCGCGGGCCGCCCCGAAATTTGGCTCGGCGTCGACATCGCCCGCGACAGACGCCAGGAACGTGTGGGCTTCGATCACCTTGAGGTCGTCATAACTCAGGCCCACTCCCCACCCTGGGTTGAAATACGTATGGAAGGGATGGGCCGGGCCGCTCAGCAGTTCGGTAAAGCCGTCGCGGGCCGGATTGGCGTCGTCGCGGCGCTGTAGATGCAGTTCATTCATCTGTTCCATATTCCACTTGAGCGCGCCCTTGGTGCCATAGACTGCAAACGACATTTCACATTTAGCCCCATTGATCACCCTGCACGCCTCCAGGATCCCCTGGGCGCCGTTGCGGAAACGGGCGATCACGCTGAAATAGTCCTCATTCGTCACCGCGCCGCGCGGCTCGTCTCC
>DATLQX010000362.1:0-4721 GCA_035534995.1 Chloroflexota bacterium
GTGGCGGATGCCGCCCTGGCTGCCGGTGGCGAGGTCGTGGGAGTGATGCCGGACTTCCTGGTGGCGCGGGAGGTCGCCCATACCCGACTGACTCAGCTTGTCGAGGTTGGCTCCATGCATGAACGGAAGGCCCGCATGGCCGAACTGGCTGATGCCTTCATCGCCTTGCCCGGTGGCTACGGCACGCTGGAGGAGTTTTGCGAGGTGCTTACCTGGGCTCAGCTTGGCTTGCACCAGAAGCCGCATGGCCTGCTCAACGTGGCGGAGTATTTCACTCCCCTCCTCGGTTTCTTCGACCACGCTGTCCGCGAACAGTTTATCAGCCAGCCGTTGCGCGGGCTGGTCCTTCAGGCCGATGAGCCTGAATCACTCCTGGACCTCCTTTCCGCCGCCCCCACGGTCGCCGCCGTTAAGTGGAGCGTCCCACGCCCGGAACAACTCTGATATCGTGGTCCGCCGAAAGGGTGAAGGTGGCGCCGCTCGCCGTGACCGCGCTACCGGGACCGGTTGGTACACTGAGCGGGTAGTGCAAAGGAGCACGAAGTATGGCTACGGTCTCAGCGCGTCCACGCCGCGTCCCCCTGGAAGAGTTGTGCCGTCTCCCGTCGTTTCTCGCCCCCGCTGTCTCCTGGGCCGGCGACCGGCTGGCCTACTATGCCGATCCCACCGGCCGCCTGGAATTGTATGTGATGGATCTGGCAACCCAGGCCATCCGTCAGGTCAGCCACGGTGAGGTGCCTACCTCGCCGCGAAGTCAGTTCGTCTGGGATCGCGATGATCGCTTCATCGTCTTCGGCAAGGATCTGGACGGCAACGAGCAGCATGACCTCTATCGCGTCGAGGTGGCTACCGGCGCCGTTACCCAACTGACCAGCGATCCGACGGCGCAGGAATATCCGGTTCAATTCAGCCCCGATAACGCCTGGCTCAGCGTGCTCACCAATACATCTCGTCCCGAGAGTCCCGATCGCCCGGGCCAGCTGAACCTCTGGAAGATACGCGCCGATGGCTCTGACTACCAGCCGCTTACCAATTGTCCCTTCCCCGCCTTTGGCGGCCTCTGGAGCCCTGATGGGCAATGGCTGGCCTTTATGACCAACGAGGATCCCGCGAACCTGAGGAATCAGGATGGCTATCTGGCACGGGCGGACGGCTCGGAGACGAGGCGCGTTTTCCACGAGCGGGCCGGGTCACGGGAGACCCTGAGCGATTGGCATCCTGATGGGATGCGGCTGGCGGTCGGCAGCGACGCCTCTGGGGTAAATCAGGTGGGGATTCTGGATCTCGCAGGCGGTGCGACGCGCTGGTTGAGCCCCGCCGGCGTGGATGAAAGCGAAGCGCGCTTCTCTCACGACGGACGCTTGCTGGTGTGTCTACGGAACAGCGAGTCGCGCATCCGCCCGGTGGTCTATGACGTGGAGAGCGGCCAGGGTCGCGAGTTGGTCCTGCCGGATGGAGAGGCGGCTGGCTCGGAGTTTTTCGATCATGATCGTGCGCTGCTCATAACCTCTACCAGCGACACCAGCCGCCCCGCCTTGCTTGCCTACGATCTGGCTTCCGATACCTGCCGGACCCTGCTGGCGCCGGAGTATGGCACGATCGATCCGGCGGTATTCGTGGAGTCGTCGCACATCACCTACCCCAGCAGCGACGGGCTGGCGATTCCCGCCCTCCTCTTTACGCCGCCGCACCGGGAGGGAGAGCGGATGCCGGCCCTGGTGCACGTGCATGGTGGACCTACCCACCAGTTTTTCCGCGGCTTCGATCCCTTTGCTCAATTCCTGGTCGACCAGGGTCTGGTGGTGCTGGAGCCCAATCCGCGTGGCAGTACCGGCTACGGTGTGACATTCCGCGACGCCGCGCTGCGCGATTGGGGCGGCATGGATCTGGAGGACATCGCGGCCGGCGCCGCCTATTTGAAGCAGCTGCCCTACGTGGATCCGTCGCGGATCGTGATCTTTGGCGGCAGCTACGGCGGCTATATGACGTTCATGGCGGTCACCAAGAAGCCGGACATCTGGCGGGCCGGGGTGGCCTGGGTGGGGATCACCGATCTCCAGCGCATGTATGCCGCGAGCATGGAGCACTTCAAGTATTTCCTGCGTGAGCAGATGGGCGACCCGGTAGAGGATGCCGCGCTCTGGGCCGATCGCAGCGCGATCAATTTCGCCGGCGATCTCAAGGCGAAGCTCCTGATGGTCCATGGAGAAAACGATGCGCGCTGCCCGGTCGAGCAATCCCGCCTCTTCCGCGACCGCCTGCTGGAGCTTGGCCGGAAGGAAGGCGTGGACTTCGAGTACGTTGAGTTACGCGACGAAGGGCACGGCAGCAGCGACATCGGCCAGAAGATCCGCACCTTCACTATCCTTGGCCAGTATCTGGAGCGCGTGCTCGCGTAGGGGCCTGGGCCGAAGGCGGATCAAGAGAACCCCCACCCTTACCCGGCCAGCGTGGCGGTCGGAGGAACCTGGTTGGGCGGAACTATGGCGGTCGGTGGGATGCGATAGGCCGTCGGGGTCCAGAAGGGGGTGGGATACGGGCTGTCGGTCGCGGTCGGAGTATCGGTGGCGGTAGGCGGAGCGGTGGCCGTCTCGCTCGGAGTCAAGGTCGCGGTGGGAACCAGCGTCCGGGTGGCCGAGGGAGTCGCGGAAAGAGTTGGCGACAGGGTGGCGGTCGCGGTCAGCGTCCCGGTCGCGGTAATGGTCTCCGTCGCGGTGAGGACGGCAGTCGCCGTGCTGGTAGGCGGGATGAGGGTCGCCGAGGCGGTCGCGATGAGCGTGACCGTGGGGAGAGGGCTGCCCGGACGATCGGTTGGGGGACGGGTAGGGAGCTTTGTCGCCTTCGGTACTGCCGTCGGTGCCGGCGTGGCGGCCCCCAACGTCCTGACCGCGATTGGGGTCGCGGAGGCGATCGCCCGCGGCTTCACGGTGGCACTGGCCCGCTGGGTCGCGGTGGTGGTGGCCGTCGCGGTAGCCGTCGCGGTAGTCGTCGCCGTGGCGGTCGCGCGGTCGGTCGGCTCCGCCGTTGGGGTGGCCGAGCTGAGCGGAACGGTGGCTTGGGGGGTGGCGGTCGGAGGAGGCGGTGATGCCGCCTTGATCGGGATCAGCGGCACGGCGGTCGGTAACAACGTACTGGTAGGGTACGGCGTGGCGGTGGGGAACGGGGTCGCGGTGGGGAGGATGGTGGCGGGCGGCGCGGCCCCTCCGGCCCCACCGGCGCCGGATCCGCCCGCGCCGCCGCTCCCCGCGTCGCTATTTACAGTCCCGGCCGCCCCTCCAGGCACGGGCAGGGTGGGCACCGGGAGCACCTGCTGCACCGTCCCGGCACTATTCGTGGCCTGGAGGAGGGCGGCGGTGGCATCGGGCGCCAGGGCCGCGGCCCCGTTCGGCGGCTCGGGCTGCCCATTCAACTCAACGGTGGTCGCGCCCACGATCTGCCAGGTCGCCGCGACATAGGTGCCGCTCGGAATCAAGAGGAATTGGGCGATTTGCGGCTTGGGCGCGGCGGTCGCCGTTGCTTTCTTCGTCTCCTTACCCGCCGTGGGATGGCCGACAGCTTTGGTGGCTACGGGGGTGACGACGCTCAGATCCCTGGCAATGGCCGCGCTGGAGACCACCGTGCCCTGGCTGATCGCGGTAAGCTGTATCCCGGCCATGGCCGCCGCCTCGCCCATGCCTGGGGTTAGGCTGGCCTTATTGATAATGGCCCGCAATTGCGCGACCTGGGTGGGATTCGGGCCGGCCGCCGCCGTGCCTGGCTTGGTGTCAAAAATATTCCTCAACCCCGCGTACATCAGGAGCAGGAGCACCACCGCCGCCAGCACCTTGGCGATCAGCGTGGTGGGGTTCCAGAGCCATGGCGGCACTCTCAATGCCTGGGTCCGCGGAATGTAGGTGAAGCGCGCCACGGCCGAAAGCGCGGGGTCTGGCTGGAAGGGATTGGGATCCACCTCATGAGCCCCACGCAGGGTGAAGCTAAAGGAATGAGGCTGGCCCACGAAATGCCGTTCCTCGGGCCGAACCCGGACCGCGATCCGTACCTGCTCGCCCGCCGGCACGTCCACCGTCTCGTCCGGACGCATCCTGAACTGCAGGGCGTCCTCATCATCCTGACCGCTGAGGACCATGGTGGCATCGGCGTTGGATCGGTTGATGAAGGTGGCGTTGAAAATCGCGGATCGGCCCTGCGCCTGCCGCGGCGACACATCCAGGACCACCGATCCAGAAGCGGTGACCACCAGGGTAACCATGCCCGCGGCTTCCTTGGTCGGGTCGTCCTGGGAAATCGCCTTGATGGTCATGGGATAGGTAGCGGCTTTCGTGGCCACGCCCGCCGGAGGATGAATGGTGAGGGTGACCGTTTCCTCGGCGCCGGGAAACAGCGCGGCCGCGGGGGCGCCCAGTGTATACCATTCCGCCGCGATTCCCTCGATCGCCAGGTGGAAACGGTCTATGATCGCGCCAGTATTCCGGAGCGTGATCGCCAGGGCCGCGTTGCCGCCGGGACTCACCTGCACCGTGGCCGGGGTGATCGTAATCCGCACCGGCAATCATCCTCCTCGCCGCCGCGCCCACGGCGCGCGCCAACTTGCGTCCATCCGCGCGTGACTCACCGCCGTTGTCGGCGGCCCCAGGCGTTTATTGTGTCACGCGGATGCCGCCCCGGCCATCCCCCGTCCGGATCGTCAGGCGGGCGCGATGCCAGTGTAGCAGATAGCCTTG
>DATLQX010000363.1:0-22891 GCA_035534995.1 Chloroflexota bacterium
CCATTGTACCGGCTGTTCCTGATACCGCCCGTGCTGGCGAACGAATCCCATATCCACTGACTTCCGATTACAATTCCTGATAATGTTAGCCTGCAAGACGTAGAACTCCCACTGACCCACATCCAGCACATTATAGTCATCGGCATCCCAGGATGTTTGCAAGGCGAAGACGAACACATCGGCCCGAACCTTGGGTTCCCCAACGTACGCACCGGTGACCCAGTCAAATTCCTTGGCGAGAAACCCGCTGAACCTGGGTTCCGACTTCCTCCTCTGCCCCCAACTCTGACGGTAGCCGCTCGCTTTCACCTCAATCTTGATACCCTCTGGTGTGAGGACGTCATAGTTGTCCCACTCGACTCGCTTCGTTGCCGTGCTGCCCACCGCCACCGCCACAAAGAACTCGGCAAGCATGGATCGGGTGGTGTTCATCCTGAGATCACTCACAGCCCACTGCCAGAAATCGAGCACGGTGGCATCCATGCCGATAAAGGGCTCGTGCCCAGCCACGGGCAGCACTGCTGTTCGGACGTATACAGGGTCGGCAGCCACAACATTGTCCTTCCGAGCCAGGAATCTACCAGGCGCCGACATCACGGGTAGTGGCGCCACTTACTCGCGATAGAGCGCGGCGTGCATACGACGCAACTCGTTCACGAATGCGTCGCCAAGATCCTGGCGCAGCATCTCTTCCTGGATCTCCGGCAACTCATCAATCAGATCTTGCGCCGTAAGGCCGGCTTCTTCCCGGGCACGAGCCGCGCTATTCATCAAGGCCGTAAGGGCGGCATCGCCATGCTGATCCTCGGTCCGCGACACAGCGGCTTTCATGGGATCTCCTTCATGGCGCCGGGCCTCCATGGGAGGATAGCGCTCACTGCTGATCGATTTCAGTTTACCCCTTAGCCAGAGTGGGACCAAACGAGATCGTGCAATTCGCTGGACTTCTCCTATCCTGCCGGATAACCCCGTGATCCGTGTACCCTCTATTATATGAACGCCTCCGCCCGCCATCGCGTCATCCTCCTCACGCCCAGTCTCACCTATCGGGCCACCGCGTTCCTAGAGGCGGCGGCGCGCCTGGATCTGGAGGTCGTGCGTGGTTTGGACATGCCGAGCCCGTTGGCCAGGTACTGGCATCCCACCCTGCCGCTCGATTTTCGGGCGCCCGACCGGGCGGTGCGCGATCTGGTCCGCTTCGCCCGCGCCAACCCGGTGCGGGCTATCCTCTCGGTGGACGACGCCGCGACCGTGATCGCCGCGCGCGCCTGCGCGGAACTCGGCCTGTCGCATAACCCGCCCGACGCGGCGGCGGCGGCGCGCGACAAGTACTTGATGCGTCAGGCGCTCGATCGGGGAAAGGTGCCGGGCGCGCGCTGGCGGCACTATGCGACCGACAGCGATCCCGAGGCTATCGCGCATGAGGTCGAGTACCCCTGCGTGGTCAAGCCGACCCAGCTTTCCGGCAGCCAGGGGGTGATTCGCGCCGATACGCCCGACCAATTCATCGCCGCGTTCCGCCGGAGCCGGGCCATCGTGCTCGCCACCGGAGGCAAGCCGGGAATGGCCGGCGCCGGCCACCTTCTGGTGGAGGAATATATTCCTGGGGCCGAGGTGGTGTTGGAAGGACTGCTGGCCCAGGGCCGGCTGCACACGCTGGCCCTCTTCGACAAGCCCGATCCGCTGGTCGGTCCATTCTTCGAGGAGACCATCTACACCATGCCCTCCCGCCACTCCGAATCAGGGCAACAGGCGATCACCGAGTGCTGTGCCGCCGCTTGCGCCGCCCTGGGCTTGCGCGAGGGACCGGTTCACGCGGAGTTTCGGGTGAATGAGCGCGGCCCATGGGTGCTGGAAGTGGCGGCCCGCTCGATCGGCGGTCTCTGTTCGCGTATCTTGCGCTTTGGCGCCGGAACGGTCTCGCTTGAGGAGTTGATTCTCAGCCACGCGGTGGGCCGGCCGCTTCCCTATGAGCGCGACCCACGGGCCGGCGGGGTGATGATGATTCCCATTCCGGGCGCTGGAGTGCTGCGCGCGGTCGAGGGACTGGAGGAGGCACGATCCGTGCCGGGGATCGAGGAGATCGAGATCACTCTCCCGCTGAAGCACAACCTGGTGCCGCTGCCCGAGGGCTCCAGCTATTTGGGTTTCATCTTTGCCCGCGCCAACAGTCCGGCGGAGGCGGAAGCGGCACTCCGGGCGGCCCATCGACATCTACGCTTCGTGGTGTCACCGCACTACCGCTTGCTGGCCCAATCGGAGGGATGAACGGTGAATGGCACGAAACCGCCCCTAGTTTTCGGCTGGCGCTCGCCCCTACTTTTTGGCCGGCGCGGGCGCGGGAGCACCCTTGCCGGGGGAGGAGGCCACGCCGCCCTGGTCGTCGGGCGACCAGCCCTCGGGCATTTGCTCTTGATCCTGAAAGAGGAATGCTTCCCGCTGCTCACGCAGGAACTTCTGGGCCTCGGGATCGGCCAGAACCAGGCCGTAGTGGTTGATCAGCACCACCGACTGGCGGCCCCACATCTCCCAGGCCATCGCGGATACATGCTCGAAAATCCGCTCGCCCTCCGGCCCCGGAAACGGCGGCCGTTCCAGGCCCGGCAGTTCGCGTCCGAATTTCGCGCACATCACCTGACGCGGCATGTCATACTCCCTGTAGCGCGGGGTCTGGGTGGCCGGAATCGCGGCCGAGGATACCCGCTCCGTCCACCAGTATAGGCGCATTGGCCTAGAGGGGCAATTTTCCATGCGACGCGTCGTGTTCCTCGGCATGGATGGGCGATTTTCCGCCCCGCCGCTATTGGCCCTTCTGGGCTCGGAGTTCTCGGTCGCGGGGGTGGTGGTGCCGAGGCCGGTTGGGGTTGCCGCCGCGCCTGTCGCGCGGTTCTTGCCGCCGCCGCCGCGCCCTCGCCGCGCCCTCGTGGTCAGTAGCGAGGCGCCGAGTGCCGGCGCGACGGCGCTTGCCTGGGCGGCGGGGGTGCCGGTCCTGGAGGTGGCCACGCTCTCCCACCCCGCCGCACGGACAGCGCTGGCCGGGATGCGCCCGGACATCCTCTGCGTGGCCTGCTTTCCCTCTCGCGTGCCCCAGACCATCCTGAACCAGGCTCCCCTGGGGGGCGTGAATCTCCATCCCTCCCTGCTGCCCGCGTATCGCGGTCCCGAGCCATTGTTCTGGCTCTTTCACGATGGTCTGGAGCGCGCGGGCGTTACCGTGCACCGTATGAGCAGCCAGATTGACCGTGGCCCGATCGTGGCCCAGGAGGCGGTAAGCCTCCCGGACGGGCTCAGCTATCAGGCCGCCGAGGATCGGTGTGCCGAGGAGGGCGGGCGCCTCCTGCTGGCGGCCCTGCGATGGATCGCTACCGATCCAGAGGCCGGCCAACCCCAACAGGGAATCGGCTCCTCGGCCCCCCTCCCGCGAGAATCCGACTTTCACCTTACCCCGGACTGGCCGGCTCGGCGGGCCTTCAACTTTCTCCGGGGCATGGTCGATTGGGGCGAACCGCTCATTCTGGCGGCCCAGGGGCGGCACTACCGGATCGCGCGGGCGCGGGCCTTCGATGAGCTGGGAACCCAGTCCGAACTCATCCGCTGGGAGGGCCGCGAGGCCCGAGTACGATGCTCCCCTGGGATTCTCTATCTGGAGATGATAGGAGCATTGGGGTGAGAGTCAGGCTTCCTCGATCGGCGGTAATAGGGTAGTCTGTAGGGAGACTTGTACAGGCGGGCCAGGACCGGAGGACAACGTGAAGCCAATGCAGCAGCGGCCTCGGAGCCAAATACGGGAAGACGCGACCCCTATGGAACAGGTTGCCGTCGGCCCCAGGAACGTAATGCCCATGGGCATTACGGTGGCGATATTGGGCGTTATGGCCCTCGCCATCGCGATCGATACGTCATCGGTGCCGGGCCTCTCGTTTTTCACGATCCTGTCCCTGGGAGGCTTGATCGGGGCGATTGTCATCTGGGGATAGATCAGGAAAAAGGAAAAGGGCCCGCCGGAAGCCGGCGGGCCCTTTTCCTTTCTCTTGGCTTCCCCGTGTGGGAAGTGGCCGGCGGCCGGTCGCCTCGTCTGGACAATCCACGGCGGGAAAAAAGCTAAGCGAGCCAGCCGCGGGGCCTAGAGCGGCTGGCCGGGGTGACCCCACCGCGGTATGTACACCGCCGACAACACCGGCGCCAGGCGCCGACAAACCTGCCGGTTCAGCGCGTTCTCCAGCGGCGGGGGTGGCTTGACAGCGGGTGTATGCTGGCGGTATGCACCTGCAGGAATGTGGCATGACACAGTGAAAAGGAGGGCAGAGACGCGCGGAAAGCCAGGGCTTCCGCCACGCGGCGGGGCCGGCGAAATCACCAGGGAGAAAGGAAGATACAGATGGCTAACGATGGTACTCCCAAAGATCTAGACATCCGCATTACACAGCTTGAGGATGCAATCAAGAAGCTGAGTGGTGGGGTCAGTCCTGAGAATATTCCCACCATTTGTACGGTCTGTCATCCAATCTGCCATCCGATTTGTCACCCAGTCTGCCACCCGTGTTACCCGTGTTACCCGTGCCACCCGTGTTACCCTCCATGCCACCCGTGTTACCCGTGCCACCCGTGTATTTGCCTGCCGTGCCAGCCAGCCTGCGGTCCCTGCATTCAGACGCCTGTCGCTCCGCCTGAATCGCCGAAGGTAGCTGGGGAAGGGTAAATTATGCCGGTTCGCGGCGTGATGCAGCCAGCGCCTGCATCACGCTCCAGGCTGGCCCGCGGCCCTCGGATCAAGGGCCGCGGGCCCTTGGCCTGACCCCGTAGTATGCACAATCGTGGCCCGCACTCATGTATCCCCCTAGTCTAGAATGCAGGAAGCATGGATCGCATCCGGCTCAGTCCCTCCGCAAGCGTCACCCCGACCGAGGTAGGGATACTCTTGCGCTCCGATCTCGGCACGTTCCAAATCGATGGTTCCGATCTGCGGGTATTCATAGGCGATATGCTGCCGCTCCTCAATGGGACACGGGACGAGGCCGGGGTGGCGGATGTCCTGGAGGGCTACTCGCGGCAGAGCGTTCTCGGGTTCCTCAACCTGATGATGCAGTATGGCTTGCTGGTGAGCGATCCCCCGATCCCGGAGACAGCGTCGCGGGAACGCTGGCGTGCTCACGAAGAGTTCCTTCGTAAGTGGGTTGAGAGACCGGATCTGGCACTGCAGCGGGTGCGTGATGCTCGTATCCTGATCGTTGGCTTGGAACCATGGGGCGTAGTGGCCGCGCTTGAACTGGCAGCGGCTGGGGTTGGTACCCTGTACTGTGCCGACGATGGCGCGGTACAGCAGGACGATCTTCTCTCGGTACCCATGTGGAGTTCACAGCACCTTGGTCGTCCGCGCCGCGATTGCCTCAAAGACAGCCTCGCCCGATCAGCCCCTTGGTGCTCGGTTACCACAAGCCCTATTCCGCTCGCGCCTGATCACGCATTCATCTTGCCCGATCCGCGCTGGGATGTGATCATTGCCGCGGTCACGGCCGATGATTTGCTGGTTCTTGACAGTTTGGCACGCTATGCACATACGGCGAACGTCCTTTCGTTGTTCGGCCATCTTGATGGACTCGATGCCGTGGTTGGACCCGTGGTCGTACCTGGTCAGACCGCATGCTGGAACTGCTGTCGACTGCGGCACCTCGCTAACTCCTCCTATCCCGAGGCCGCGCATGCGCTGCAAGCATCGCTCATTTCCCAACGGCCCGCCTCCCGTAGTCATACCTATCTCGCTCCAATGGCGTCTCTGCTCGGGCATCTCATGGCCTTGGAGACGTTTAAGCTTGTCTCGCGGTACACCCCCTCGAAGCTGGTTGGCCGATTGCTCGTCCAGGATCTGGTGACCCTGGAGACCACGCTCCACACGGTGATCAGGATGCCCTGGTGCGTTATCTGTGGTGGGGCGAGCCAGGGTGGCACGGTCCCGCCAGGCGGATCGACTCCCCGCGGCGTGAGCGCCGGGGCTAGCGAGGGCGCCGGATCAGCCCAACTCCAGGACGCCGCGACACCTGAGGAGGTACGCATGCGGTTGGAGGGGTGGGTAGACGATCGCGTTGGCGTGATTCGGAATCTTAGCCTTGGCATACCGGATGGGACGGATCTCGACCTGCCGGTGACCTGTTCGGCAATTCGAGGAACCTATACGGAAGGGGTCTACCAGCCCGGCGCGCCGGATATGGGCGGCGGAGGGAAGGGCCTCACGACCATCGAAGCGATGATTGGGGCCGTAGGCGAGGCAATCGAGCGCTACTCCGCCGCTCGCTATCGGAAGAGTGACCTTTATCGAACATCGTATGTAAACTTACAGGCCGATGCCTTTGATCCACGGCGATTGTGCCTGTATGACGACGCACAGTATGCCGATCCCCAGTTCCCCTTCGCGCGCTTCGATCCGCAACGAGCAATCGACTGGACACGGGGGTATTGGCTGGACAGTGGGGAGCCAATCTGGCTCCCGGCACTGCCCATCTACATTGATTTCCAAGCGGATCCCGCGGAATATTTCTGTCAAGTGACCTCCAATGGGTTGGCGGCTGGGAGCAGTCTTGCCGATGCCTCGTTGCGTGCCGTCTTCGAGTTGGTCGAACGAGATGCCTTCATGCTTACCTGGCTCTGCCAAAGATCTGGCCGGCGGTTGACGTTGGATAGCAGCCTGGAAACCGCCGCGCATGAGGTTGTCCGGCAGCTTAAGGAGCAGGGCGCCGATACCGAGGTGTATCTTCTCGATGCCGGCGTATCCATTCCGACAGTAGTCTGCCTCGGTCTAGGAGATGGAAAGCGATGGCCTGGCGCCACAGTATCATTGGCGGCACACTTAAACCCGCGGATAGCCGCTCGGAAAGCAATTCTAGAACAAGGGCATGTTGGCCCTTATATCCGTCATCACATGCTGCATGGGGAGCACCCCATTCCCAACAACCCTGAGGACGTGCATACTCTCACGGATCACGCGCTCTACTACGTGCCTCCCGCAAGGCTGAACGCCTTCGACGCTTTGCGAGCCACACGTATGCTTCCCACTCCGCTTGCCGATTTGGCCGAGCCTGCTGACGTCTCGCTTCAAACGTGCATCGAGCGGCTGGCGGCGGGCGGGGTCCGGGTGGCCATCGCGGATGTAACTTCTCCTGACGTTGCCACCGGTGCGTTTCGCGTTGCCAGGGCGCTAGGAACAGATATGCAGCCAATCGACTTCGGTTACAAGCTTCGGCGGCTGGCCAATCCTCGGATTCAGACGTTGCTCACTACTGGGCTCAACCCGTACCCGCATCCGCTAGCCTGAGAGGTATGAGGAAGTGTCCCAGCACAACGATCCAGACGTTGCGCGACTCTACCACATGCATTCGTCGCATCTACGCTGTCGCGTCAGTGACACTCCGGCAGATACCGACCGGTATCCGCTGCATTTCCGTACCTATATGGGATCCACGCGGGTGGACCTCCCTGGCCAGGATTTTGCCCTTCAGGGCTCCTTGGGCGAATTGCTCGAACGGCGCGTATCGATCAGAGAGTTCCTCCTTAAGCCACTTGCCCTGGAGGTCGTGGGTCGGCTGCTTTACACCAGCTATGGGCTACGCGAAGCACAAGAAGGGGCAAGCCGGCGAAGCACTGATCGACCCGTACCGTCGGCTGGCGGCCTCTATCCACTGGAACTCTATGTAGCCACGCAAGCGGTGACAGGGCTGCCCGATGGGGTCTACCATTACGACGCCAGGGCCCACCAACTCGAATTGAGGCGCATGGGCCGCGTACACGAGGAGCTTGCCGGCATCGTCCTAGGACAGACCATGCTGCACGATGCCAATCTGCTGATCGTGATTACCGCGATCTTTCAGCGCACCATGTGGAAGTATGGGCAGCGTGGCTATCGCTACATCTGGCTCGATGCCGGGCATGTGGGCCAGAACCTCTATCTTGCCGCCGCCGCACTGGGCCTTGGTCCCGTGGCGATCGGCGGTTTCTTCGATGACGATCTTAATCGCCTTCTTGAGCTTCCCAGGGATGAGGAGGAGGCCGTGTACGCGATATGCGTCGGGCAGCCAAAAGAACACCCAGATAGCTCGACTGATGTTGGCTTCTAGGAATCTACGTGAGGTCGACAACCATCCCCAAGAACTCCAGACGCAGCTCCTCTCCAATAGCGCATGGAATCCTTCCCGCCGCGGGGTGAGCCGCTAAACGCCTCGACCCTAACGGAGAGGCCCCCATGGCGCAATCTCACGAATAATGAAGGCTAACGACGGGCGACGGCCGCGCTGGGCCGATTGAAGTTCGCGATCACCAGGGCGCCGGCCGCCAGAACGATGGCAAGGATCGCGTGCTTATGGTGCACCCCGGTCGGGTAGAACATATGCCCGCTCCAGTATAACGCGGCGATAATCACCAACAGCACGGCGGCGGCTATCGCCCCCAGAAAAATGGTCATTCTTTGGTCCATGCGCCCTTGATTCCTTCCTCTGTCTCCAGCTATTCCAGTGAAAGCCCTGCTGAGGATACCAGGTTGCGCGGCTTAACCGCGGATGCTGACGATGATCAGCGAGAGGACGCCCGCGACCCAGCAGTAGATCGCGAAGGGCCCAAGCTTGCCGGTGGTGAAGTAGCGCATCAGGAAGCGGACGCTGATATAGGCGGCGAGACCGGCCAGGATGCAGCCTGCCACGGCATCTCCCAAGAGGGCGCGGCCATCCGAGCCCAGCAAGGTGGGAATTTCGAGCACGGCCGCGCCCAGGATAACCGGGGTGGCCAGCAGGAAGGAGAAGCGAGCGGCGGCTTCGTGGCTAAAGCCGGCGGCGAGGCCCGCCACCATGGTGATACCGGATCGGGAAATGCCGGGGATAAATGCCAGCGCCTGGAGAGCGCCGATCACTATCGCTTCTGTCCACCCCAGCGCCTCTATCGGGCGCGGGCCACCGTTCAGCGAGGCCGCCGTGGCATCCCCGCGCGCGTTTGCCAGGGCGGCAACCGCCCGCAGCCGGAGCCGTTCGCCGAAAAAGAGTACGAAGCCGTTGACAATCAGGAAAGCGGCGGCCACCCGCGCGTCGCTCAGGGCGTGCTTTACCGGCTTCTCCAGCAAAACCCCAAGGATGGCGGCGGGAACCGTGCCGGCCGCCACCAGCCAGCCAATGCGCTCCTGCGGCGTATTGCCAAGCTTTCCCGTGCTCACGCTGCGAATCATGGGGGTGAGAATAGCAATCCAGTCGCGCCAGAAATAGACCACGAGGGCAATGGCGGTGCCAAGATGAAGCGCCACCACGAAGGGGAGGAAGGTCGCGGCCGATTGATCGATATTCCAACCAAGCAGTTTTGGCACGATGACCGTATGGCCGATACTGCTGATCGGAAAGAGCTCGGCCACTCCCTGAATGATCGCCAGTAACGCCGCCTGTGCATGAGTCAGCTTGTCGTAGTGATGAGGAGCTTGCGCGGCGGCCGCGAGCAGCGTATGCGGCATGGCATGGCTAAGGGCGGCCAGGGATCCGGTGGCTGGATATGACACGGAATCGGCTATCCTCTCGTACTCGTTGCTCGTGGCGGCCGCGACGCGCGGCCCAAACGATGGCTAGTCTACCGCGAATCGCGCTTTGTTGTTGAGGGAGCGGCCCATATCAGACTGATCGGTCGGATCCGACCGATCAGTCTGAATCAGGCGCATGCGGGCAATCGCTCTATTGGCCAGGAGTGGCGGTGGCGGCGCCGGGAGGGGCTGGGTTTCCGCCCGTGCTCCCGCTGGGGGTCGCCGTATCAGCCGCACCCGAGTTGGTGGCCCCACTCCCGGCGCCGCCCACCGTGAAACTTACGGTGCCCAGAACGTGCCCATTAATCGAGGTGGTGACCGCATAGGCACCAGGGCCGCGGGGGACGAGTTCGGCGTAGGCGGTCACGTTACCGGGGTACGGGGCCACCGCCGTATTCAGGTAGGGGAAAGCCGTGCCGTCCGGATAGTGCCAGGTAAACAGCACGTTGGCCCCCTTGGCCTTATGGTGGACCTGGGCCACCGCGTAGACGGTCTGGGTCTTGGCGGAGAAGCTCGTGGTGATCCCGACCGGGACAAAATGGGCGCCTACGTTCTTCGCGGTGACCAGATCGATGGTGGCGCCATTGGTGGGGCCGAGGGTCGCGGTAGCCCCCGCGGCGGTGAGTGTGGCGGCGGCGGTCGGGCTCAAGGCCGGGGTCGCCGTAGCCAAAGGCGTCACCGTGTTGGGAGCGACGGTGTTGGTTGAGGCGGGCGGGACGGTATCGGTTGGAGCTGCCGAGCCGGGGGTAGCGGTATTTGCCAGGGGATTGGTCGAGGTGGGAACCGCGGTGGCGGGGAGGCCGGTATCGCTCGGGAGAGCCGTCGCGGGTACGGCGGTCGCCGTGGCGCCGCTAGGCACTACCACGGGGAGGTGCTGGGTGGAGGCGGCGCTGGGCTGGGCGGAAGCGACGGGGATGGTATCGGTGGGCGTGGGACCGTTGGCCGAGTTCCCCCCGGTGAGGCTCCTTCCCACCAGAATAGCCCCGATCAGCAGAGCCGCCGTGGTGAGGAGGGCCACTAAGGCTCCCCCAGTGCCGCGACGAGGCCGCTGGGGCGTATTGGCCATCAGCAGCGGTGTATTCATGGGCGCCGTCACGTCGAGAGGAGCCGCCGCTGCCCGAGCAGCGGCCCGCTGGGCGGTGGGCGCCACCAGGGCCGTGACCAATTCGTATCCGGAATGGTAGCGGTCGGTAGGGTTCTTGGCGATCGCCTTGAGGACCACGGCCGCCACGGCGGGAGAGAGATCCGGCCGGAAGCCCCGGGGGGATAACGGCTCGTCATTCACCTGGGCCATGGCCACGGCCACCGGGTTCGGGCCCGCGAAGGGCAGATGGCGGGTCAGCATCTCGTACAGCACCATGCCGGCGGCGTAGAGATCCGACTCGGCGATGGCCGGCTGCCCACTGGCCTGCTCGGGCGAGAAGTAGGAGACAGAGCCGAGAATGGTCCCGGTAGCGGTCATCCCCGCCCCCGCCAGGGCCCGCGCGATCCCAAAATCGCTGACCTTCACCTCGCGGCGGGTGGTAAGCAGAATATTCTCTGGTTTGATGTCGCGGTGAATCACCCCGTGGTCATGGGCATAGTCGAGCGCCGCCCCGAGTTGACGCATCACCGGAATCACCGCCTCGATGGGCATCGGCGCCTCGCGAGCGATCACATCCTTGAGCGTCTCGCCCTCGATGAACTCCATCACCATGTAATGGAGGCCGTCCTCCTCGCCCACGTCGTAGACCCCGACGATATTGGGGTGAGCCAGACCGGCGGCCATCCGCGCCTCCTGGCGGAAGCGGCTGACAAATTCTTCCTGGCTGGTAAACTGTTCACGCAAAACCTTGATCGCCACCAGGCGGTCGAGTCGCGTATCGGTGGCCCGATAGACACGGGCCATCCCGCCATCGGCGATCTGGGCCTCGATACGATAGCGGCCACCAAAAATGCGTTGGTTCGTAACTGTCTCCTTCGCGCGCCCCACATGTTCCCTCCCATGATAGGGCGCGTTGGCGATAAAGGGATAGAGGATAGGGACAAACCGGCGAGAATCCGTCGCGCACCAGGCAAAGATGTAAAAGCGTTGACAAGGGCTGCCCGATACGTTACATACTACACACCAGCGGCATCGCGGCGGGCCATTATCAGCACCTTCATCGCCACGAGTCGTTTGGGGTTCACTACTCAGCGAAACCGTGGTCGTGGAACGCGCCGAGGGAGAGTGAGGGCGTACACGCCGTTTGAAGGGGGGACTACGCCGGGCAACCAAAGAGAAGCTAATTGGTGTCATTCTTGCATCCCGCGTTTTTAAGCGGAATATCTGGAGGATAAGATAAAATGGCCAAACGCGCGTTTCAAGCCCTTGGCGGACTGGCGTTGGTATCCCTGGTCGCGGGAGGCGCCGCCCCTCGCCTTGCCCACGCGGCACATTCCCAGGCGGATGCCACGGTTTCCATTGGGGTCAGCATCCCGCTCCTGCAATATCCGAATCTCCCCGAGGGCATTCAATACGGGGTACAGATTGCCGTTGCCCAGGCGAACGCGGCCCATCTGGTGCCGGGCGTGACTTTCACTACCAATGTGCTGGATGACACGATCAATAATAAATACGATCCGGTGAAGGAAGCGTCCAACGCCCGGAAGTTCATTGCCAATCCGTCGGTAATCGGTGAGGTAGGCCCGCTCAACAGCGGGGCGGCCGAGGGGTCAATCGCCGTCTACAACAACGCGCAGATGGCGCAGATTAGTCCGGCGAACACTCTGCTCGATTTGACCCTGCCCAAGTTCCGGGCCAAGTTCGAGCCGCGCACTGCCGCCGGCCACGGCCCGATTACCTATTTCCGCACCATCGCGCCCGATACCATTCAGGGCGGCGGCGACGCGCTGCTTGCCTACAACGTACTGAAGGTACGGAGCGTCTACGTGGTCGATAACCAGGGCTCCTATGGGGTTGGCCTGGCCAATGACTTCGAGTATTCGGCCAAGGGTCTGGGGATGAAGGTGTGGGGCCACGCCGAACTCGATCCCACCCAGCCCAAGATGGGCGCCGACGCCGTGGCCGCCAATATCGCCAGCCAAACCGGCGGCAAGGTCGATATGGTCTTCTTCGGCGGTGAGTTTGGCACCACCGGCGGCGCCACCTTCCTGGCCGACGCCCTGAAGGCTCACGGTCTGCATGAAATCTTCATGGGCGGCGACGGCATCTACGATCCCAACTTCATTTCGCAGAGCAGCAACGGCGGCGTGCTCACCGCCTATGCCTCCAAGGGTGGTCCCGACGTGGCTACCTCCAAGGGCGCGGCCGCTTTCGTGGCGCTCGAGAAGAAGACGTACAAGTTCAACTACTCGACCTATGACGTCTTCTCCTATGATGCCGCGAACGCCCTGCTCAATGCCTACGCGGCGGCGGTGAAGGCGGGCCAGATCAAGGTGGGCCAGCCGATGACCCAGAATACCCGCGGCACGATCGCGCTGTGGGTAGCCAAGTCTAATTTCAAGGGCTTGACCGGCCAGATCTCCTTTGACAGCAACGGCGATATCAAGGCCCCGTTGTTCTCGGTCTACAAGGTAGTGGGCTCGGGCAGCAGCGCGCACTGGCAGTTCGTCCAGTACGACCCGATTCCCAAGATCCACCTCTAAAGCAAATCCAGTACTGGCGGGACGGGGCGGCCTGGCCGCCCCGTCCCCTCGCCTAACGACCGGCCGCTCTGTTTTGATCGAGGGGAACGGTGCATCAGTTTCTAACCGCTCTGCCAAATACCTTGCTCACCGGCCTGGCTCAAGGAATGATGTATGCTTTGATTGCCCTGGGCTATACCCTTGTGTATGGGATCCTCGAACTGATCAATTTCGCCCATGGCGATGTGTTCATGCTTGGCGGCCTGTTCGCCTGGGCCGTATTGGTGCATTTCTTCGCCGGCCCGCTGGGGGAGAACTATGGCCTCCTGACCGGTGGCACGCTTATTCTCGCCCTCATTCTGGCTTTCGTCGTGGCGATGACCTCGTGCGGAGCGGTGGGCTTCGTGATCGAGCGCCTCGCCTACCGTCCCCTCCGCAACGCCCCCCGTTTGGCCCCATTGGTGACCGCGATCGGGGTCTCGTTCATCCTGGAGAACGGCGTATTGGTCTGGCAGAATACCAGCGGGAACGTGGCGATCTCCTTTCCCAGCCTGATCGCCCCCACCTTTGACCTATTCGGACGCTCCTGGGATGCCAAACTCACCATGGTGTTTGTCAGCTCCACCATCCTGATGCTCGGTTTGCTCTACCTGGTACAGCGTACGAAGATCGGCCGGGCCATGCGGGCCACGGCTCAGGATCCCGAGGCGGCGCGGATGATGGGGATCGACGTAAACCAAATCATTTCCATTACTTTTGTCATCGGTTCGGCCCTGGCTGGGGCCGCGGGTGTGATCTATTGCATTAACTTTAATTATGTCAACTTTGATATGGGCTTTCTGGCCGGCCTGAAGGCGTTCACGGCGGCGGTGCTGGGAGGAATCGGCAATATACGCGGCGCCATGCTGGGAGGGCTGATTGTAGGAGAAGTCGAGACCCTGGTCAATTCCACCGGAAGCGCCGGTCTTCAGTGGGCGGAATCGGCGGTATTCCTGGTCTTGATGGCGGTCCTGATCCTGCGCCCCACCGGCTTGCTGGGCAGTACGGTAACGGAGAAGGCCTGATCATGGCAAAGCTACGCGGAGGACTTCTCGGCGGCCTGCGACCAGGGTATCGCCTGATTGCCGGTTGGTTGATCGTGCTGCTGGCGGCCATTCTGCTTCCCATCGTACTGGGGCCCACCGGGCATCAGCAAGACTTAACCGATGATTTTGTCCAGGCCGAGGTCTATGCCATGTTGGCGCTTGGCCTCAACGTGGTGGTGGGCTTCGCCGGTTTGCTGGATCTGGGGTATGCCGCCTTCTTCGCGATCGGCGCCTATACGTTCGGCCTCCTGAGTTCAGCCCAGTTCCAACCCTCCAGCCGTTTTAGCAGCCCAATCATCAACTGGGGACCGACCGGGATTCACGCCAACTTCTGGATCTTTCTCCCCGGCTGCGCCTTGATTGCCGCCCTCTTCGGTTTTATCCTTGGCGCCCCTACCCTGCGGTTGCGGGGCGACTATCTGGCCATCGTGACCCTGGGCTTCGGCGAAATCGTGCATAAGACGGTGCTGAACCTGGGCCCCAGCAACGCGCTCGGGTGGCCGGACATCACGGGCGGCGACAACAGTCTCGCCGGCATCTTCCAGCCCCAGCTTGGTCCGCTGCAATTTTCCACCGATCAGGTGCCCTGGTATTATCTGGGCCTCATCGTGCTGGCGGTGATCATCATCATCGCTTACAGCTTGCAGAACTCGCGATTGGGACGCGCCTGGGTCGCCATGCGCGAGGATGAGCTGGCCGCCAGTTGCATGGGGATCAATCTCACCCGGACCAAGTTGCTGGCTTTTGCCATGGGCGCCTTCTTCTCCGGGTTCGCCGGGGTCATTCAGGGCAGCCGGATCGGAGCGGTCAATCCGCAGCAGTTTACCTTCACGGTGTCGATCTCGATTCTGGTGATGGTGGTATTGGGGGGAATCGGCAGCGTCCCCGGCGTGGTACTCGGCGCCTCGCTGATCGCCCTGATCCAGTTCTATCTTCTGGACCAACTCAATACCTGGGCCCATGGCAACTTCAGCATTGGCCCCCTGAACCTCACCTATCCGGGGATCGTGCCTGCCTCCTTTGATGTCAACGAGGCGGAGTATTTGATCTTCGGCATTCTGCTGGTCTTGATGATGGTTTTCCGCCCCGAGGGCCTGATCCCCAGCGGACGCCGGCGCCGGGAGTTGCATCCCACGGATGAAGGGATCCGCGTGGAGGAGAACCAACAACTCTACGACATGCGCTCGGAGGGGGCCTGATGGCGATGGCGGCGCGTACACCCGCGCGCCCGATCGCGGAACCGCGCCCAGGCGCGCTCCTGCAGACCACCGGCATGACCAAGATATTCGGCGGCTTGGCGGCGGTGCAGGATATCGATTTTCACATTGATCCCGGTGAGATCGTGGGGGTGATTGGCCCCAATGGAGCCGGGAAGTCGACGTTCTTTAACCTGATTACCGGCCTCTATAAGCCGACCCGCGGACGCATCCTGGTAGACGGGAAAGATCTGACTGGGCGGCGCCCCGACGTGGTGCTCCGCGCCGGGGTGGCCCGAACCTTTCAGAATATCCGCCTTTTCCAGAACATGACCGTGCTGGAAAACGTCCTGGTCGGCTATCATAGCCGGCTCCGCTCCCGCCTGATCGGCGACGTGCTCAAGCTGCCCCGCACCCGCGCCGAGGAACGGGCGGCCCGGACCCAGGCGCTCGAGATTCTCCGCTTTTTCGGCGACCGCCTCTATCCCTATCGCGACGATCTGGCGCGGAACCTGGCCTACGCCGACCGCCGCTTGCTGGAGATCGCCCGTGCCCTGGCCGCGCGGCCCAAGGTGCTGCTCCTCGACGAGCCGACCGTGGGGATGAATCCCTCCGAAACCGAGCACGCGATCCGCTTGATTGCCCGGATTCGCGACCAGGGGCTTACCATCGTGCTGATCGAGCACAAGCTCAATGTGGTGATGGGGATGTCGAACCGGGTAGTGGTGCTGGACTATGGACAGAAAATCGCCGAGGGCTCGCCGCGCGAGGTGCAAGCCAACGAGCAGGTGATTGAGGCGTATCTGGGCCGCAAGGCCGCCGCCCAGGCCGCCGCGCTGCTCGACAAGCGCGAGGCGCGGGAGGGTGCCGCCCCATGAGTATGCTGCAATTCAATGCCGTTCACACCCACTACGGGCCGATTCATGTGCTTAAGGGCGTGAATTACCGGGTGGAGCAAGGGGAAATCGTCTGCTTGCTGGGAGCGAACGGGGCCGGAAAGACGACCACCATGAAGACTATTCTTGGCCTGGTCCGCCCTAGCAGCGGCGGAGTCACTTTCAACGATCAGCGGATCGACCGGATGACCCCACGGGAAGTGGTAAAGTCCGGCATTGCTCCCGTGCCCGAGGCCAGGCGGGTGTTCGCGCGGATGAACGTGATGGAGAACCTCGAACTGGGCGCCTATACGCGGCACGATCATGCGGCAATCGCCGAGGATCTGACCCGCGTGTTTGATCTCTTCCCTCGCCTCAAGGAGCGGCGGAAGCAGATGGCGGGGCTGATGAGCGGAGGCGAGCAGCAAATGCTGGCGATCGGCCGGGCCATGATGGCCCGGCCAAGTTTGCTGATCATGGATGAGCCCTCAATGGGCCTCTCGCCAATTTTCGTCGAGCGGGTCTTCGATACGGTCCAGGCCATCAATAAGCAAGGGGTGACAGTGTTCATGGTGGAGCAGAACGCTAACATGGCCCTCACGGTCGCCTCCCGCGGCTATGTCCTGCAAACCGGCGAGGTGGTGCTGGAGGATACGGCCGCCAACCTCCTGCAAAGCGAGCTGGTGCGGAAGACCTATCTGGGTGAGTCGATAGAAATTAAGTAACAGAACCTCACCGTTGGTGAGGTTCTGTTACTTAATGAGAATTAATGCACGGGCTCGCCGCCTAACGGCGGTTTCCGCGGACCCAGATGGGCGGTATCGTTGAAGAGGGAGAGCACGCCGCCACTCGCGTAGACATCGATAATGCTGAGCGAGGCGTTATCGCTCCGCAATTTCCACTCCTCGCGGGGATCCAGGTTCAGATATTCAGCCATGATCGCCCGCAAGGTGCCACCGTGGGAGGCAATCAGGATCGAAACGTCCTGGTACTGCTCGGCAATCTCATCCAGCACCCGCGCCACCCGCGCGTGCAGCGCGAGCCGGGTCTCCCCGCCCGGCGGCGCCTGGTGTACCGGATCCTCGCTGAAGCGCCTCCAGCTCTCGGGATCACGTTCCCGCACTTGAGCCCGGGTCAATCCCTCCCACTCCCCATAGGAGACCTCGTTAAGGTCGGGCGTGACATGGAGGGGGCAGAAATGCTCTTCCAGCAAAATCTCGGCTGAGACGCGCGCCCGCTCCAGCAGGCTGGTGTAGGCGACGGCGAACGGTTCGTCGCGGAGCCGCTCGCGCAGGGCGGCGAGTTGCAGCTTCCCCTTCACGCTGAGCGGCACATCCATTTGTCCTTGATAGACTCCCAGATGATTGGCCTCGGTGATCCCATGACGGACCAGAAATAGTCGATTCACTTACGCGGGCTGGTTTTGGGCCTGGCGGTTATCAATGAAGGCCCGATGGCGTTGATAATAAGCCAGAGCCGCCTCAACTTGCTCGCGCGGGAAGCGATAATCAGTCAGCGTGCGTGCCATCGAGGGGTTCCTCCTGGCGCCAATGATACCATGCGGCTGGGTTCTTAATGCCTCAGCCGATATACACGGCGCCCTCGAAATTATAGTCGGGCTGATGAAGGTTGGTCGCGAGACTGGCCAGATGGTAGGCACCGTTCGAGGACGGACTGAGGACGAAGAACTGCCCCCGCCGTTCGGTGGTCAGCAGAAGGTCACCCGCGTAAGGAGCGAGGCTGGAGGCTGGGATAAACAGCACGTTGTGACTATACCAGTCCGCGATATAGAGGCCGGGCGCGGCGGCGCCGATCGGCAGATTCGGCGTCCTGGTAAGCATGACCAGGGGGTCCAAGCCGAAGGCGAGGCCGCCCGCGAGGGTTTGGACGTGGCCGGTGGCGTCCATCGCTACCAGGCGGCCCAGATGATCGTGCTTATCAATGGTGAGCAATAATTTCCCCGCCGGCGCGCCAAGGCTCCGCGGGGCGACGAGCGCCTGCTCCGCCCCGCCCGGCCCCGCGTAGGCGCCGACTTTGGTCACCGAGCGGTCGCTGCCAATGGCGAATACCGTCCCACCGGAACCGCCGTCCGACCCGCCGGTCGCGGCGAGCAGTTTGTAGCCGAAGGCGCCGACCGCGTCGTAGGCCAGGGCGCCATCCGACGCCTGGCGGCTGGGGAGCTGGGCAAAGAGGCTTACCTTCCCAGTGGCTAGACTGACCGCGTAAATCTGGTTGGCGGAGGCATGGCAGAAGACGTCCCCAGCCGGGAAGCCATGGCTTCCCGGTGAGAGAACGCAGCGCATCTCTCCCCCGTTGGCGGGGACGGTGGCCAGATTCCCCTGGGTCCGCCCAGAGGGATCGGCAAGGACGAGCGCCCGTCCGCCCTCGGCGGTATAAAGGAAGCGGCTTCCCGTCCAGAGAATGTCCCCCAGGTGAAGGCCGGTTCGGGCGAAGACCCGAACCGGCAGCCGAGCATCAGCCGCATATAGGTTCCGGGCCCAGGTGTTCGTGGTGGTTGGCGGCACGAGCGGAGAACTTACTCCCAGAAGCGCCAGGCAGGTTGCGGCGGAAAACCCCAATCGACCTATGAACGCGCGCACGATCGATCCTCCCTCATCGAGCAGGCTCATAAAATCATGTGTTGTTTTGACAACTAATGACTGGATTATTATCATAAGGCTACACTGAACGATGGATGTTTACAACAACTGATAGCGGTGCCGTATCAGATGTTGCGGCCCTCGGGCGGTGTTCTCCGTGCTCGGCTCGGTAAGCATTCGAGGTACTGTCTTCTGATCGTACCACCAGAATTAGAAGAGGGACATCATGCGAACAACCCTTTGGCGGGGAGCCGCCGTCGGCCTCGTCGCCTCGTTGGTCTTGGCGGGCGCCGCCCAGGCCGGTTCCCCCCAGACCGCCGCGTCGCGGACCAAAGCCGCCGCGGCCGGCAATGTTGATTGGCCGCTCTTTGGCAATACCACGAACAATACCCGCTACTCTCCCCTCACCCAAATCACCGCCAGCAATGTGTCGCGACTCGGCTATGCCTGGACCCAGGCGCAGGGTGCCAAACTCACCACCCTCGAGACCGATCCGATCGTGGTCAATGGGATCATGTACTACACGACCAATACCGATCAAGTCCGAGCGGTCAACGCGGCGACCGGCGCCCTGCGCTGGCAATACTCGCCCAAGGTCAACTTCTATCTCGCCATGTCCGGCGGCGGAGCCGGCGTCCCGACCAACCGAGGGGTGACGGTCGCCAATGGGCGCGTCTATTTGCTCACCTTCGACAATCAGTTGACCTCCCTCCAGGCGTCCACCGGAGAAGTTCTCTGGCACACCCAGGTAGCGGACCCCAATCAAGGGTATTCCGAGACCTCGCCCGCGACCTACTGGAACGGCCTCCTCTTCGTGGGCAGCGCGGAGAGTGACTCCGGCCGCCAGGGCTTCGTGGCCGCCTACAACGCCACGACGGGAAAGCAAGTCTGGCGCTACTTCACCATTCCGAACGTAGGCCAGGGTTGGCGGAAGACAGCCGCGGTCAGCGGCGGCGACGTGTGGATGCCGCAGGTGATTGACGCCAAGACGGGAATCCTCTATTTCGGCACCGGAAACCCCTGGCCCGACGCCACCAACAGCAAACGGCCTGGTTGCGATCCCTGGACCGATGCCACGGTGGCCCTGAACGCGCGGACCGGCAAGTTCATCTGGGCTCATTCGGAGGTGTGCAACGACGTCTACGACTATGACTCGCACCAGCCGCCGATGATTTTTGACGTGACGATCAATGGGAAGACCACTCACGCGGTCGGTCACGGAAACAAGTCTGGTCTGTACTTCATTTATAACGCCGCGACCGGCGCCGTTCTCGCCAAGACCGGCTATCTCGGGAAGTATAGTCATCCCAAGGGGGCGCCCACCTGCCCAGGACCGCTGGGTGGCCTGGAGTTTTCGCCGCCGGCCTTCAGCCCGCAAACCCACATGGCCTACGAACCGGGACTGGAAGCCTGCGTCAGCTTCTCGCAGCTTACCTCGGGTAAGCTGCCCAAAATCAATGCCTCCGGGTATATGGTGGGCATTGACACCGCGACCGGCAAGATTGCCTGGAAGACCGCCACCCCCGCGCCCATGTTGGGCGGCGCGGTAGCCACGGCGAGCGGCCTCGTATTCGCCGGTTCGCACGACGGAAACTTCTATGCCTTCGACGCGAAAACCGGCAAGATCGTCTGGAAGACCAACGTTGGACTCTCCTTTGGCGCCGCACCTATCACCTACGAAGTGAATGGTACCCAGTATATCGCCGTCGCGGCGGGCGGCCTGAGCGCCGGCGCGACCCTCCTCCCTGGGGCCAAAATCGGAGGGACGCTGGTCGTCTTCAAGCTCAATGGCAAGCCGGTCACGAAACTGCCGATCGTGGAAGGGAAGGCGACCTCCGGACTCAGCGAAGCGGTATCCGTGAAGGGCATGACCCCGGTCGGCCCCTGGATGTATGTCGACACCAAGACCCACCGCGTGGTGTTCAAGGTGGTGGCTGCCTCCAACAGCACGAACAACGGCTTCAACTTTGACGGCTACGCCAAAGGCAAGGCCAACTTCATCGTTCCCACCGGTTGGATCGTGAACTTCATCTTCACCAACCACTCGCCACTCGCCCATAGCATGGCCGTGGTGCCGACCCTGAAGCTGAATGCCTCCGTGGTGCCGCTGGCCGCGACGCCGAAAGCAAACCAGGGGGTTGGAGCCAACGTTACCCAATACGCGGGCTTCACCGCCTATGCCGCGGGCAAGGATTACCTGGCGTGCCTGGTGCCGGGGCACATTCTGGCCGGTATGTGGGACAACTTCACGATCTCCGCCACCGCGACGATGCCGTCCATCCAGGTCCAGTAGACCAGACTCCCACCGAGGGAAACAGCGAGAGGCACCCGCCGGCGTTGCCGGCGGGTGCCTCTTTCCGCGTTCCTGAGTCAGTTATGGGATGAAGTGCTAGTATTGATTTGGAGGCTTGCACGGTAGGCGGCCGCCCTGACGAATCGTCGAGCAGGAGGTTTCTCATGCGCTGGTTCAAGGCGGCATTATGCGCGCTCATTGTGTTGGCCGTGGTCCCTACGACCGCCGGCGCCGCGCTCCCTACCGTGCGTTTCCGCGTCTTCGCCCGCACTGGCCTGCGTCTGGCCGACATAGCCTGGACCGGACAGCGGTTTCTCTACATCGAGAACACCACCAGCCGTATCGTGGCGGCGGGGCCAACGGGGATGCCGTACACTCCGTTTGCCACCCTCCCGCGGCAGGTCGAGGAAACGCGGTGCATGGTCGCGGCTGGAGGCCATGGCTTTATCGCCGGGGATCTCTACTGCCACACCCCACTCAACCAGATCTACCGCCTCGGCGCGGACGGCAAGACGACTACCCTCCTCGCTACCCTTCCCCATGTCGTGCGCGCGGACGGCGCGATTGCCTTCGATACAGTTGGCCACTTCGGCTACGCCCTGATCGCCGCCACCGGCCGCTCCGGTGGGGGAACCAACCGGGGTGGCAGCGTCTTCGCCGTGAGCCCCACGGGGCAGGTGCGACTCCTTGGCCGCTACGACAATCCTGGCGGCACCGATGAGATCGCGGTTGCCCCGGCGGACTTCGGATCGGCCGCCGGCCAGGTACTACTCGCGGTGGACGACGGGAAGACGGGCACTCTGGTGGCCATGGACGCGCGGGGGCGGACGCGGACCCTGGTGACCCTCCCCGATGGACCAAACCCAATCGTGGTCCTGCCGCCGAGCCAGGCGCCGTCCGGCGGCGCGGCCCAGGCCGGTCTCTATGTCACCGACACGCTCTCCCGCGATGTCTTTTTCGCTCCCGCCAGCGAGTTGAGGCCGTTCGCGGGATCCGTCGTGGTCGGCAGCGAGCTGGGCGGGCTCTTCTGGGCGATCCGGCCAAGCGGGAACAGTTTCACCGCTACCAAGGTGTCGACCACCCTCAACGCCAAGCACTACAACCTTGAGGGCGCGACCTACGTCGCCGGCTGAGAGCTAGCCATACTTCTCTTGCCGATGCTCATCGAGCCATCGTGCCACTTGTTCGTCGGAGGGAGGGATCCCTCCGCTTGAAGCTATGCCCGCCATCTGTCGCCAGCCTAGCCTTGGCGACATCGCGGCTTCGGCGGTGGCGCGTTGGAGGATTTGCCGGGCGAGCCTGACTTGATCTTCTATGGGCCAGGTTCCGATCGCTCGCGCGATTGTGTCGCGATCACTGGTAGGGGTAGTCATCCTGCCGCGCCTCCCATGATAAGCCGTATCCTGAGTATATCCATACCATACTCTTTGCCAACGAGCGCGGGCGGATCGGCCCGATCCGTCCGATCCCGGAACGCCCTCAAGTTGACAGGCGACTACCCCCATCCAATCAAGCCCGGTCGCCTGATGCTACCCGAGACGGAACACCAATAACCGCCCGCCAATCCGCGCCCCAGTCTCCGGCGCCACCGCCGAACCGCCGGCGGCGATCGCCACGTATTGCACGCCGTTCACCATATAGGTGATCGGCGCCCCACCGACCCCCAGTCCTATGGCTGGATGCCAGAGGATGGCCCCA
>DATLQX010000364.1:0-11694 GCA_035534995.1 Chloroflexota bacterium
AAGAAAGGCCATTCCAGGGTGGGATGGCGCCGGCTTGAAGAAAGGGAGGGACATGAGGATGAGATTCGTGCCCGCATGCAATAGCCTCGGGCTACGGTCGCTTCTCGCCCTGACCTTGCTGGTGAGCATAGGCGCCTTCACGCCCCAGACTCCAGCGCGCGCGGCAGGGCCTACCTTTACCGGCGCCGCATGTCCGTTCAAGATTGGGAACGGTCTGGTGGTGGGAAAGGATGTGCGGTGCGGCTACGTGACCGTTCCGGAACGGCATGAGCTGAAGGGCGGGCGGACGATCCAGATCGCGGTGGCGATCTTCAAGGGAACCGATGACACCGCCCATCCCGACCCGGTGATTTCACTTCAGGGCGGGCCGGGCGGGGCGTGGCTGAGCCAGCTTGGACCTTTGATTACGAAGGCAACCCTGCCGGCCCTGGTCGGAAGCCACGATCTGATCCTGGTTGATCAGCGCGGCGTCGGGGCTTCGAAGCCCTCGCTCGACTGTCCCGAATTGACCCGCTTGAAATACAGGCTGCTTACCCAGAACCTACCGCCCACCCGATACGCGCCGCTGACCGGCGCGGCAATCCGGGCCTGCCGTAACCGGCTGGTCAGCGCGGGGATCGATCTGGCCGCCTATTCCACGACGGAGAACGCCGCCGATATCGAGGACGTGATCGCGGCGCTTCACGATAATCGCGTAGACCTATATGGCGCGTCGTATGGAACGAAGTTGGCGCTCGCGGTGATGAGGGCCTTCCCGCAACCTATCCGCGCGGTGGTCCTGGATTCCGTGGTCCCAATCCAGTCCGATCTACAAGTAGAGGGAGTCGCGAATGCCGCCGCCGCCTTGCACCGGCTGTTCGCGGGCTGCGCCGCCCAACCGGCCTGCAACGCGGCCTATCCGCGCCTTGACCGCACGTTCGACGCGCTGGTGGCGAAACTGAATGGCGCGCCGGTGATGATTGCGACGACCAACCCGGCGGACAGTCGAAAGTATACAGTGCCGCTCACCGGGGACCGATTGGTGGATTTCGTGATCAGCAGCCTCGCGGTGAGCCAGGCCATATATCTGATCCCCGCCGTACTGCATGCCGCCGCGCGGGGTAACTTCGTCGCCCTGGCCCTCCTCTATAACGTGGTCTCGTTCGACGATACGGTGAGCCTTGGCATGTATTTCTCGGTGGAGTGCGGCGAGGACGCACCGGCTACCACGGCCGCGGCGCTCGCGGCGGCCACCCAGGGCTTCACGCCCGCGGCGCGACCGGGGCAGTTGCGCGAAGCCCTGGACTTCCCCCATGCGTGCGGAAGCTGGCGCGTGCCGCCCGTGGACCCGGCCTTCCGAACCCCAGTTACCAGCGCCATTCCCACTCTGCTGCTGGCCGGACAATACGATCCGATCACCAGCCTGGAGGACGCGCGGCGGGTGGCCCACACCCTCGGCCATGCCGCGGTGGTCCTGTTTCCCGGCAGTGGCCATGGGGTAGCCCTTTCGGGCTCGGACTGCCCGCTGAGTATCATGATGGCCTTCTATGATCGGCCCACGGCCAGGCTGGATACGGCATGTACGGCGAGGATGGGGGTTACGTTCCTGGTGCGGGGCTGAACGAGGCGTGCTTCAGAGCTTTCCGCACCACCCCGCCCGTCTGGGCCAGCCGTTCGCGCGCCTGAGTTGCGTCAAGTCCGGTCTCGATCATCACGATGGCCGTGGGAATCTGGTCACCGGCGGCGGTCAAGGCATCGCGCGCGGTCTCCTCGCTCGCGCCGGTCGCCTGGCTCACCATCCCCTTTGCTCGGCGGCGCAACTTGGCATTGCTAATCCGCATATGCACCATCAGATTCCCGTACGTACGGCCCGTCCGGATCATGGCCGCGGTGGAGATCATCGTGAGGATCATTTTTTGCGCCGTCCCGGCCTTCATGCGCGTGGAGCCCGCCACCACCTCGGGCCCGGTGTCGGGCGCGATGACCAGATCCGCTGACTTCGCCACCGGGCCCCTCGGGTTGCCGACCAACGCGGCGGTCCGGGCGCCAAGCGCGCGAGCCCGATCAAGCGCCCCTATCACGTAGGGAGTGCGACCGCTGGCGGCGATTCCCAGGACCATATCCCGCTCTCCGACCAGCAGGGCATCCATGTCGCGCGCGCCCTGAGCGGCGTCGTCCTCGGCGCCCTCCACCGCCTCGGTCACCGCCTTCGGTCCGCCGGCCATGATCGCCTGAATCCGCTGGGGATCGATGCCGTAGGTGGGAGGGCACTCAGCCGCGTCAAGGGTAGCCAGGCGCCCGCTTGTCCCCGCCCCTACATACAGCAGCCGACCGCCGGCGTTCAAGGCGGCGACTACCTGCTCCACCACCGCCGCGATCGCGGGCACTACCTTCGCGACCGCCAGCGGTACTCCCTGATCTTCCTCATTGATCAAACGGAGGATCGCCTCCGTAGCCAAAGTATCGATGTCACGGGTGAGAGGGTTGACATCCTCCGGCAGTACGGCGTGGTGATTATTCATAGAGCAGGTATGCTTTGCGCGCGGTCCGGAAACCTTGAAGGTCGGGCTTCCACGACGCGACGATCTGTTCCGCCGGCAGGTCACGATCGAGTTGCTCGCGGAGGTGGGGGCCGCCCGCCAGGAGGTCAATGGGAGCACGGTTGCTTTCCTTGCTGGGGGGGCGCCAGGCAAACTCGACGGGGTGGATCTCGCGCAAGGCTGCCAACAGGTGAACTCCAAGGGCGGACGCGTCAAGTTGGTCGCGATCCAGAATGTGCATCTGCACGCCCTGGCAAACCTGTCCGGCATGCTTGGAAAACACGGGGACGAACGGGGTGGACCGGAAACCGATCCCCGGGAGGTTCGCCGCGCGGAGCCGCCGGACCAGCGCCTCCGCCCGCAACCAGGGCGCGCCCACCACCTCGAAGGGGATCGTGGTCCCTCGCCCCTCGGAGAGATTGGTCCCTTCGAGCAAACAGGTGCCGGGGTAGAGGATCAGCGTGGCGAGGGCCGGCATATTCGGGGAGAGCGGCATCCAGGGGATACCGGTCTGATCGTACCACATGGCCCGTTGCCAGCCGCGCATGGGGATGACGGTCAGATCGAGGCTCAGGGCAAGCTCCTCGTTCAACATGCCGGCGTGTTCACCGACGCTCAGACCATGGCGCACCGGGGATCGGAAGGCGCCGACGAACGATTCCCAACCAGGCTCCAGCATATTCCCCTGGACGACGACTCCGCCCAGGGGGTTGGGCCGGTCGAGCACCACGAACGGGAGACCGGCCTCGGCCGCCGCCCGCATGCAGTGGAGCAAGGTAGAGGCGTAGGTTTCGTAGCGAACCCCATAGTTCTGGATGTCGTAGACAAGGCACTCCACGTCCCGCAGCATGTCCGGGGTTGGGCGATAGGTGTCGCCATACAGGCTATGGGCCGGGAGACCGGTTTGGCCGTCCACTTCCGACCCCACTATCTCCCCAGCCTGCGCGCTGCCGCGGACCCCGTGTTCGGGACCAAAGAGGGCAGTCAACTGTATATCAGGATGTGCCAATAGGAGGTCGATGGCGTGATCGAGGCGATGGTCCACCGCCGAATGATTGGTGATCAGGCCCACCCGCCTGCCCTTGATGGCGGCGCACCCCTCCCGCACGAGGCGATCGAGGCCGGTCTCCACCGGCGGGCCGGGTTCGGTTGCCGGCATTAGTCTTTCCCTTCCTGGGACATCGCGGCATCCGCCACGGCGGCACGCACTGGAGCCAACGATGGCCCGGTTCGCCGTGGATGCACGCGATTGGTGAGCAAAATGACACTGAGTTGGCGATCAAGATGGAGGAGGATGGACGTACCGGTGAAGCCGGTATGGCCGAACGCGCGGGGCGAGATCATGGACCCCATCCAGCTCGGATCCTGGCCTTGCCAGCCGAGACCGCGCTCGGGACGGAGCGAGCCGGTCTGGACACTAAACACTTCCCGGACTGTTGTTGGCTCAAGCACCCGCGTCACGCCGTGCCTGCCTTCATGCAGGAGCATGGCGGATAAGATTGCGAGGTCATCCGCCGTGCTGAAAAGTCCGGCATGGCCGCTGACCCCACCCATCGCGTGCGCGTTCTCGTCATGAACCACCCCCCAGACCATGCCCCGGCCCGCTTGATATTCGGTGGCCGCCACTCCACGGCAGGCGCCGCCGTAGGGACGGTACCCGGTGTGCCGCAGGCCGAGCGGCGCGAACAACCAGGACTCAAGGAAGCGATCCAGCGGCATACCAGCGATGGCGGAGACCAGTGCCCCGGCCGCGATGAAGTTCAGATCGCTATAGATCACTTGTTCGCCCGGCCTTCCGACCGGGCGAACGTGGGCCACCGCGCGAGCGATGGTAGCGGCATCATGCAGATGGCGAAAGAATGGGCGGCCAGAGGGAAGCCCGCTGGTGTGGGTCAGCAACTGCCGGACGGTGATCGTGCGCTTGTCCCTCCGAGCGAATGGCTCCAGATAGGTATGTACCGGCGCGTCGAGGGTGATCAGCCCGCGTTCCATCAGGTGCATCACCGCCGTCCCGGTCACCACCTTGGTCAGCGAGGCGAGATCGAATATCGTCTCCACGGTCGCCGGAATCGGTTCCTCCAGGCGCGTATGCCGGTCGGCATAGAGCATGGAGGAGCCATAGGCCGCGCGCTTGAGTACCTGGCCGCCCTTCTGGATATGGACCACGGCGCCGGGAAAAACCCCCTCCGCGATGGCCCTGGAAATCACCTGATCGACCGGATCCACCGCTAGTGTTTCGCGGAGAAATACCATGACAGATCACTTTGCACCTTCCCAGCCGCCTGGGCGGGGGTGAGCTTATTACTGATCAAGGGATCGACGATCGCTTGCTCGGCGGCGAAGATCCCATTCTGCGAACCCGATACGGTCGAGGACTTGGCGGTCACGGGAGCGGTCGGCGGGGTATCCATGGGGCTCCGGATGGCATAGATTGGGCTGATCGCGTTGTGCTGGAATTGGTTGTACGCCTGGATCGACAGGGGGTATTGCGAGGGGAGGGACACCCCTTTGATCGGCGAGATCTCGCCCGCGATGTTACTGAAGAGTTGACCGAAGGCCGAAGTAGCGGTGAATTGCACCACCTTCAAGGCGGCGGCGGCCTCGGCGGAGTTGGAAATGTGAGCGTTCAAGGCCATGTCGCCATCCACATACCATTCCTGTTGCGCCTGCCGGGTATACCACTGTTGCGGCTGTGGGGTGGTGCTGTCCGGGGGGACCAGGAAATCGCCAAGCTGCAGGCTCTTGTTGTATTGGAGGATGCTGGGGACGGCCCAGATCCCGTCAAAAATCATCGCCGCCCGGCCAAGGCCCAGCGCCTCTTCCTGCTCGTTGCCGGCTGAACCTACCGCCAGAAAATTATGCTCGAAATACTGGGAGAGCTGTTGGAACTTGGTCAGGGTACGGATGTAGGGGGCGCTATTGAAATTCGTCTTCTTGCTGGTCACGGCGGCGGCCCAGGCGCCGCTCACCGTGCTCGCCCCTACCGCGTCAATGGAGAGGGCCAGCATCCATTGCTGAATCCCCATCACGTAAAACGGGGTGACCCCATGAGACTTCAGGGTGGCGCAGTCGCTCAGGAGTTGCGCCCAGGTAGTGGGAACGGTGAGATGATACTGCTGAAAGATCGCTTTGTTGTAGAAGACTGCCAGGGTTTGGGTGGCGAAGGGGACGCCATAATCCTTCCCCTGGTACTCCCCGGCACCGAGGGTGGCGCTGTTCACGGTCGAGAGGTTCACCTTCCCATTCAGCGGCGCGATCAGGTGCGCCGCCGCGTACTTGGCCGTCCCGACGCCCGCGCGGCCATAGAAGACGTCTGGTCCGGCGCCGCCGGTCATCGCGGTTTGCAGGACCGCGTCGTACTGGGTCGAGACCTTTGAGGTAAAGTTGATGTTGATATTCTCGCCCTTGGCTTGCAGCGCCTTCTGCACTTGCTGCCACATCGGCGCGTCCTGACTGCGCCAGCTCCAGACGGTCACGGTCACCGGTGAGCCCGCGTGAGCCGGCCGACCGGAGGCCATAAATCCTCCGGCGGCGACCAGCGAGCCCGCCGCCAGCACCCGTATCATCTTCTTCCCGCCGAGGCCCATCCTCGTATCCATGGTCATGTCCTTTCCAGTCCAATCTGGTTCGCTAAGAAATTAGGTATAGAGTCCTCGTTCGCCACACCCCTCCTCATCTTGCCATTGGCAGGCAGGCCCTCACATCCGTAACGCGCCGGCGGTAAGCCCGCGGATAAACTGCCGCGAGGCCACGATACAGACCAGTACGGTAGGGAGCGTAATAATGACCAGCGCGGGCAGGAGAAGATTCCATTGGGTACTGTATTGCCCCACGAACGAGAGTACCCCCACGGTGACGGTCATTCGGCTGTTGTCGTTCAAGAAGATCAAAGGGAAGAACAGCGCGTTCCAGGAGCTCACGAAGTTAAAGAGACCGACCGTGGTCAACGCCGGGCGCAGCAAGGGCAGCATGATCAGCCAATAGATGCTCAGGGAGTTGGCCCCTTCGATGGAGGCTGCTTCCTCCAGATCGACGGGAATCGTGCGGAAGAAGTTCACCAGGAGGAAGACCGAGAACGACATGCCGCTGGCCGTATAGACCAGGATGACCGAGATCAGGGTGTTGAGCAGGCTCAGGTTTTTCATGATGATGAAGAGCGGCACCGCGATAAGCTGAATCGGCAGGGCCAGGCCGGCCAGGAAGAGCAAGTAAATAAATGCGTTGCCGGGGAACTCGAAGCGGGCCAGGACATAGGCGGTGAGGGACGAAAGTAGGAGAACGAACACAACGCTGCAGGCGCTGACGATGGCGCTGTTCACCAGATATTGCCCCAGGTTCCCCTGAGACCAGGCAGTGCTATAGTTGGAAAAGAGCCAGCTTTGCGGCAGGCCAACCGGACTGGTCCCCATTTCGCTCATCGACTTGAACGACATCAACACCATGTCGATCAAGGGGAAGAGCATGATCAGGGCGCCCAGGGCCAGGAGGACGTAGACCACCGCCTGCGCCCGGCCCGAGACGCGCCGCCGCCGCCCGTGGATTGGTTGCTGGACCATGTTAGTACTGCACCGAATAATGTTTCTGCAGCCAGACAAAGACCGCCGATACCACGATCACGATGAAGAAACCAACCACCGCCAGAGCGGCCGCCAGGCCGAGATTCTGCGCCGTGGCCCCGAAGCCGCCGAACGCGGTCCGGTAGAACAGCGTCCCCGTCACATCGGTGGCATAGTTTGGTCCGGCCTGCGTGCCTTCAAGGACATAAACAAGATCAAAGGTGCCGAAGCTGCTGATGAAGGTAAGGGTCATGAGGGTGATGAAGGTAGGCCGGACCAGCGGGAACACGATGTGGGTAAAGAGATTCACCCGGCTGGCCCCATCGATCCGGGCCGCCTCGAGAAGATCGGCGGGCAGGCCGACCATGGCCGCCAAAAAGATCAGCATGGAGAAGCCGATAGAGGCCCAGGCCGAGATGAGGGCGATCGTGGGGAGGGCGAGCGACTCGGAACCGAGCCACGGGAGATCCCAACTGGTCAAGCCAAGATTCTGCAACACCGTGCTGACCACGCCGAAGTTGGGCTCCAGGAAGACACTGGTCAGGAAGCCGATCACGACGGGCGGAATCACATAGGGGACGAAGTACATCACCTGGAATACCCGAGCCGGGCGCTCGGGGATGTTCGTGAGCAAATAGGCCACGAACATCCCCACCATGGTGGTCAGCACCAGGCTGATCCCAAAAAAGTAGAGATTGTGGAGAATGGCGCGATAAAAGAAGACCGAGAAATCAGGGGAGTTGAGGATGTAACGGAAGTTGCCCAGGCCAACGAAGTTCGAGAGCGGCCCAACCCCATTCCAATTGTAGAAGCTATAGGCGAAACTGGTGCCGAAGGGATACACGATGAAGGCAAGGTAGATAGCCAGACCTGGAATGAGAAGGAGGAGAAAGCTCCAGCGGCGCCAGCGGAATCTCCGGCGACGGCGAGTAGGTACGAACGGAGCCGGACCATCCGGGGCCACGTTGGCGAGCGTCTGATCGGTCATCCCGTCCCCTACTCAACGAAACTCTTGTCCGTACCAGTTGAAATCGACTATAACACTAGCAGAGAGCCATCGTCAACCATGCCAGGCAACGGAGAGATGAGGGCAGCCAATGGGCTGGGCACGATCTGGTCTAGACCATTTTGTTCATGCATATCCATATTCGCGCCGAACGAGGCAACGCCAATGATCGAGCCGCTTGCTCGGGAGAAAGCCGCTGGTCCTAAATACCTGCAACTGGCCAATCGGATTCGCGAGAAGATCGAGCAGGGCGAATGGCCGGTGGGGATGCTGGTGCCCTCGGAGCGCGACCTGTGCCGCACCTATCAGTTGTCGCGGATGACCGTGCGCCAGGCACTCACTGATCTGGAGCGCGAAGGACTCCTGATCCGCGAGCATGGCAAGGGGACGTTCGTCGCTCGCCCCCCGCTCCGCCAGTCCCTGAGCAAGCTGACCGGCTTTTCCGAGGACATGCGAGATCGGGGCATGATCGCCACCACGCGATTACTCACAATCGAGCACCGGCAGGCCAGTCCGGAGATTGCCGAGGCGCTGGCCCTACCAAAGGACGCGCCGGTGCTCTACGTGCAACGCCTCCGATTGGCGAATGGGCATCCGCTCACCATCGAAACTTGCACCCTGCGGGGCGATATCGGCGCCCCGCTCCTGGGCCAAGACCTCGAACGGCAATCACTCTACCGGTTGCTTGAGGAGCGGTGCGGGGTGCGGCTGACCCGCGCCGGCCAACAGCTGGAGGCCAGCGTGGCCGACGCGAACGAGTCCGAGTTACTGCGCGTGCCGGAGGGCGCCGCCGTCCTCCATATCAAGCGCACGACCTACGCGCTCTGGGACCACCAGGAAGTGCCGGTGGAGTATGTCTGGTCAACCTACCGCGGCGATCGCTATCGGTTCTTCGTTGAGTTGCGCCGCTAGCCGTCTCCACCCACGCAGGATTTTCCCTGCTGTGGGGCGATCCCCCGACTGTGGTTGGGTGATAGCGAACGCCGACCGCGGTCGGGGAGGGCAACGAATGACCGTTGATAGACTACCCTCTGGCTCTGGATGCATACTCGGGTGACACTGAGGTCAGGCAAACGGGAAGGAAGAGGGAATCAAACCATGAATCCACCTGGCTGGTTCTTTGACGAATTTGCTCATGCCGGGGACGAACACCTTGATCCGGAGTATGTCGCGGCCTACGACCGCAAGGCTGGTTTCGACCCAGCCGAGGATCTGGCTCTGCTGCATACCCTTGGCCTGAACGAGAGCAGCGTCCTGGTGGATATGGGCGCCGGCACCGGCAGCCTCGCGTTGGCGGCGGCTCCGCTGTGCGCCCGCGTGGTGGCGGTGGATGTTTCGCCCACCATGCTTGCGGTGCTGAGGGCGAGGGCCGAGCGGAGCGAAGTGGAGAATATCGAGATCGTCCAGGGAGGCTTTCTCAGCTATATCCATCAGGGCGCGCTTGCCGACGTCGCGTATTCCCGGCACGCCCTACACCACCTGCCGGATTTCTGGAAGGCGATTGCCCTGGAACGCATGGCCGCCATGCTCAAGCCCGGCGGCGTACTGCACCTGCGCGATCTGATCTTCTCCTTCGAGCCGGGAGAGACGGAGACCCGAATCGAAGCCTGGCTCGCGGGAGCGGCGGCACGGCCGGAGGATGGGTGGACGCGGACTGAACTCGAGATCCATCTACGGACAGAGTACAGCCCCTTCAGTTGGCTCCTTGAGGCAATGTTAGAGCGAACGGGCTTCCAGATCCAGACAGTGGATCGCTCCGCGTCGGGAATCTACGCGGCCTATACGTGCGTGAAGAAGTGATGAATTCCGTGTTTTCCATTCCTTCCGTGCCTCTGTGCTTCAGGGTGCCCCAGAGCGAGTGTCGCCGTTTCCGTAAGGAGGATAGATGGCCAGCATTGACGATCAGGCATTGGACGTCTTTGACGTTTTGATCGTGGCGCATGGTCTCAGTTCGATGCTGACTGCCTGGATATTGGGGGTCACCAGGAGTATGATTGAGGCAGGTGAGGGTACCACGCATGATCGGCCTGTTTCCCGGTGATGAGCCGGAGCAACCGTACGAGGATCTTATCCAGCAACGGCTGGCCACCCGTCTTCGGGTTGCGGATTGCACGACCACTCGGGCTCGCCTTGAGTACCAGCGGTCCCGCCCGCGGCAGGGCGGGCACGGAGCCGCTCACACAGCACGGCTGCATGACATCGTGGCGCGGATCGACGTTCTCACCCGAGTGGAGTCCGTCGAGCGCGCGCGAGAAGCGGAACTGACGCTCCGCATCCGCGCGCACGAGCCCTGAGACGACGAGTACTGTCGGGGCGGCGTTCGGTGCCGGCGAAGACCGGGGTTCGATGCGGCATGCCGCTAGATGCGCGCCACCTGGTCAAGGCAAAACCGTGTCACGGCGCCGCTGATCGCCTATGCGTACTCACGGCTGGCGGCGCCGGCCCAGACATCAATCGCTCAGCGGTCTACCATGCGTATTCCTCGACTCGAACGCGGAAACGCGGAAATTGATTTCCCAACCGGTGTATGCTCTAGGTATGAGGGACGATAGAATCGAGAATAGAGATCCGTAGCATGCACGACTGGGAACACTAACAGGCGGAGGGGAACGATGACGGCGAAAAAGTGGTATGGACGGGATACGCAACTCACGATACGCATGGGTTTCACGCTGTTTCTGCTGGCCATCCTGTACGCGGTATTCCTGGCGGTGCTGTGGAGCGCCACCGGCAGCGGCGTACTCTTGGTCGTGGCTGGGGCGGCGTTTTTGCTGGTGCAGTATTTCGCCTCGGACAAGCTGGTCCTGCTCAGCAGCGGCGCGCACTTGATCGGGCCTCAGGAGGAGCCAGAGCTGCGCGGAGTGGTCGAGCGCCTGGCCCAGCTTGCCGATCTGCCGACCCCGCGTCTGGCGATCATCGAGACGCAAGCGCCCAATGCCTTCGCCACCGGCCGGAGCCCCAAGCACGCCGTGGTGGCCGTTACCCGCGGCCTCCTGGGCATGCTGGAGCCGGCGGAACTGGCGTCCGTGCTCGGGCACGAAATGAGCCATATCAAAAACCGGGACATGATGGTGCTCACCTACGCCAGCCTCCTGGCCAGCGTCGCGAGCTTCATCGTGCAAATCGGCATGTGGACCGGCCTGGGCCGGAGCCGGGGACGTGGAAGCGGGAATCTGGGGGCCGTGTTCCTGGTCGCGGCGATTGTCTGGGTGGGTAGCTTCATCCTCCTGCGGGCACTGTCGCGCTACCGGGAGTACGCGGCCGACCGGGGCTCCGTGCTGTTGACCGGCTCACCCTCCACCATGCGTTCGGCCTTGATCAAGGTGAGCGGCAGCATGCAACGTATCCCCGCCCAGGATTTGCGGACGGCCCAGGCCATGAGCGCGTTCTTTATCGTGCCGATCAAGACAAAGGGTACCTTTGGTGAGTTCTTCCAAACTCACCCCACCCTGGCTCACCGTCTTGAGCACCTGGAGAAGCTCGAGCAAAGGATGAACGCCGGACAGCGATAGTCCACTGGCTATAGATTCCCACGCGGTTGTAGGGGCACCCCTCGTGGGTGCCCTTGGCGACTGGAACCAGGGCACCCACGAGGGGTGCCCCTACAACTGGT
>DATLQX010000365.1:0-13253 GCA_035534995.1 Chloroflexota bacterium
AGCCAAACGGTGAACCTTCCCGCCAATGCCGTACCCACCGAGGGTAGCCTGACGATCAGCCTGACGCCCTCGCTGGTCTCCGGCCTAGGTGGCGCCGCCTCCTATCTGGCGAACTACCCGTACGATGACTCGGAGTCCACCACCAGCCGGTTCTACGGCCTCATCGAGGCGCTGAGACTTCCCCGCGCGGTCAGCGGAGTAAGCGCCGGGATTGCCGCCGGCGTGCCGGGGACGGTAGAGACCGCCCTGCAACGCCTCTATGGGTACCAGAACAGCGACAATGGCTGGGGCTGGTGGCCCATGGAAGACAATAGCGTGCCGTATATCACGGCCTGGGTAGTCGATGGCCTCCTGCTCGCCCGCTCCGAGGGCTATACGGTGGACAGTCATGTGCTGAGCAACGCGCTCACCAATCTCCACAAGTGGGCGCTCGCCCCCACCCAGAACAGCGCGAACGACGGCTCCTTCAACGGCTATCTGAACGGATCGACCTTTACCTATGACATGCAAGCCTACGCCGCCGATCTTCTGGCCCGCGCGGGCCAACCCGATAGCGGCCTGGTCGGCAGCCTCTACCCGCATCGGCAGAACATGCTGCCCTTCGCCCGCGCCTATCTCGCCCTGGCGATCGCCCAGGCCGACGGCGCCAGTGATCCTCGGGTAGCGGATCTCCTTACCAGCATCAAGGGTGCGGCGCAAGAGTTCGACAATCAGGCCCACTGGAGCGACGGCTCGCCCGACTGGCAGATGATGGAGGATGACACGACCGCGACGTCGATCATTCTCGATGCTCTGGTCCGGCTCGATCCCAGCAGCTTCCTGACCCAGGGAGCGGCCCGCTGGCTCATGGCCCGCCGATCCGACGGCGCTTGGGGCGGTAGCCAAACCTGGGATAGCACCCAGAGCACGGCCCTGGCCCTACGCGCCTTGGTGGATTACGCCTTGCACGCGCAACCGGTCGCCGGCAACGGTTCCTACAGCGTGCAAGTGAACGGAAAGACGGTCGGTTCCGGCACGATCACCAGCGCCAATGGCGGCCAAAGCCAGACCGTGGTGGTACCGGTTTCCACCCTGGCCGCCGCCAACAAGGTGGTCATCCGCCAACGTGGGAACGGCAGCCTGTTCTATAGCATGCTCCTGCGGACCTATGCTCCGATCACTACTTCGCCCGCGGTCAGTCATAACATTCTGGTAAGCCGCCGCTACGAGGCGGTGGGCGGTAGCCACGGTCAAGCGGGCTCCGATCTCAGGGTGGTGCTGACCCTTACCGCCCCCCAAGACCTCTATTACCTGCAAATCGCCGATCCGATCCCGGCCGGAGCCGAGCCGGTGGACCCCAGTCTCCGCACCACCAGCGTGCTCAGCACCCTCACCTCACAGGCCGTCATTCCCCAGGGGACGAACAATCTGGGCTGGTACGTGGGGCATGTGGAACTGCTGAGCGATCAGGCCGTTCTGTTCGCCGACTACCTACCGGCCGGCACCTATCAGTACAGTTATCAGATCCACCTGACCAGCGCCGGCAGCTATCACGCACTGCCCACCACGGCCCACGAGACCTACTTCCCCGATGTCTACGGGCAGGGCGCGGGGCAGGTCTACGCCATCTCGGCGCACTGACCGGTAGCGGAGGGTCCAGCTGGGCGGCCTTGATGGCGCCCAGCCGGACTCTCAGTTTAGGCTTGTTCCGGTTCCGCAGGCAGTCCCGGGTCATCGCGGTTTAGGGCGTTGATCGCAGCCAATGTGACAATACTATATGCCAAGCAGACCAACTCGGGCCTGCTATGCGCACATGTTATGCATTACTCCGGGCCAATTGACAGGGGCGCATGTCACGCATCGTGCCCCCGCGTCGCACCGGCCCGCGCCGCCGATCATCCCAGGCATCTGCCTGGGTTTGACCGCCCCAACGCCCCGCATCGCACTGGGCCGGAAGTGTGTCACGCATCTCTGAGGACGCGCCGGTTAGCGTACGACTTCAGCATCAAGGTAGTGAAAATCGGACTATCGGGCAGGCAGGTTCGGCGGCGCGTCGAACGCCCAGAGCAGCAATGCGTCTCCGACACGCGGCACCGCGTAGCGAGGGGTCGCCGGACCGTCGTTTCACCTACTTCTGACGAGTTTCTCATTTGACGCCGCGCCGCCCCCGGTATTAAAATCCGACATAGTACGAGGATCCAACGTGAGCGGGTTCCCTCGTGAGCGGGTCCCGTCGCGCGAGAGTCCGGCCCTACCCAGTTTCGAGCAGGGCCAGGGGAGGATATCGCCATGGGTCGGAAGCGCTACGCGAGAATCGAACACCAGCAAACGACAACGACCACCGGGGGCCATGGCGGGGCGGAGATCCAGCGCGCCGATGGCCCCGGCCAGGCGTTCGCCGCCGTCATGGCCGGCATGGCCACTCCCGGCAGTATCCTAGCCCTCCAGCGCACGATTGGCAACGCCGCGGTCAACCAGTTGTTGCGCCAGCAGGCCGCCATCGCCTCGGTCCATCACACGCTCATGCCCGCCGCGTTCGGCCCCAGCGTCCAGCGCCATACTGAAGGCGACCAAGGGATCGGCCATATCTGCTCGGCCGCCTGTCGGCACGCGGTGCAGCGCACCACGGCGGAGAGCCTGCCGCCGACCGCACCCATAGGCTCGGCGCGGGAGATGCATGTGTGTGGTCCCGAGTGCCGGCACGCGGGAGAGTATGGGCTAGGTCAGGCCACGGTCATGCGTGCGACCGCTCAGGCGCCTACGTCGGCTATGCCGCGCATCCCCCTGCGACGCACGGCGGGCCGGCCCCTCGCCGTCCAGCGCCACTCCTCGTTCGAGCACAAGATGCTGGGCGACGTCTCCCCCGAAGACCTCAAGGTGCTGGCCGCCGCCGCGAACCTGGATAAGAAGAGCGGCATGGCGCTCGAGAAATACGGCAATGGGGGGGCGAAGGAAATCCGCGGCCCGAACGGGGTCATCCGGAAGGAAAATGTTCTCCACGTCCTCAACCAGGAGATCCGCCGTCTGAACTACTTCAAGAATGCGGCGGTCCGGCCCGACGGTACTCCCATGTCCGGACAGGAATTCCAGGAGCATCTACGCAAGCAGGACAAGAAGGATCGCATGCAGAGTCGCCTCGACGAGGAAGGGCTCTCATTTGGTCAGGCCAGGGCGCGGATAGCCACGCCCCAAGGGGCGCAACTGAAGCAGGACTTGACGGAGATCAACAATAACGAGTGGCAAGTACGCATCGTGTCGTTGCCGAGCCAAGGCGGCGCGGCTCCCCTGCTGATCAGCTATGGGGAGATGAATACCCTGGCCGACCTCTACGGCAGTCCACAAGAGCTGATCCAGGCCGATCCCACGAACCGCTATGAGATCGTGCAGGGCATCCGACAGCAGAGCATTATCAAGTTCCTCGACATGCTGCGCGAAGTCGAGGGGGCCAACATCGTGAAGAAGAAGTTCGGCATGCACCTGGGTGAGGGTTTCGACGACGCGATCGGCAGCACAGGTCGAGGCAACGGGCCGCTGCCGATGGGTGAGTTGCGCCTGATGGGCAAGATTCCCGGAGCGACCGGCAAGCAGACCGGCAGTGCAGACACCTCGCAGAGCTACGTAGGCGGGTTGGCCCGCAACGCCTGCCACTTCGCCCCCGAGAGCTGGCATTCCTGGGCCGACTATCATGACAAAGGGCGCAGGCTCGCCGCCAGCGCCTATGCCCTGCGGAATCCGCCCAATGCGGTCCAGCCGTCCCAGGCTGACCTGGCGACCGCCGATGAGCGAGAGAACGGCGCCCTGATCTACAACGGCTTTGGCGACCACTTCCTCCAAGACTCCTACGCCGCCGGGCACCTGATCAACAAGACGCAGATCATGCTGTGGCTCGTCAAATGGCTCGATGCCCACCCCTACCAGAGCGATAAGGAAACCGCGTCCGAGTGGCGCCGGATCCAGCCGATGGCCTACAACCAGCCGGGCTTGGGAGTCGAGGCCAACCGCTACGATGCCTCCCAGGTCGGCACGATCAAGGCCAAAGACCCCCAGTCGGTCGAGAATATGAAAGATCCGGGGGGCGACGCGGTGCAGGGCAGGAAGGATCGTTTCGCGGCCCTTGGGTTACGCATTCCTTCATCGCTCACGCCGGGCGACCCGGCGTTCGACTTTCTGGTCGCCTGGCAACAGGCCGCCGCGACGAACGAGAAGCAACGCACGATGACCGTGGACAAGGCCATCGCCCGAGGGTTTGCCAGGGATTACGTGGTGGCCTCCATCGCCTTCAAGCGACTCGTGGCAGACGACGTGGCCCGGGTCGACGGCAAGGGCGTCAAGCGTCAGGACTTGAGTGCGTATACGTTCACCAAGATAGGGAAGATGTCCTTTGTCCTGAACGGCGATTACGTCCCCAAGGACGCGACGGCCTTCGGCGCGCTCCGCGCCGATCTGGGGTCGGCAAACGCGGGCACGAAGGCCAACGCCGAGCAGGAGTACGCGACCAAGGCGACCAACGTCACCTACGCACAGTTTCACAAGTTCCTGAACAGCACGCTGCTCCAGGCCAGCAGCAACGTCCTCCACGACCACTTCTGCAAGAACGGGGTCGAGGTCGAGACGGGCTCGGGTGAGTCGCTCGGGCGCATCTACGGCGATGACGCCATGCTGGGCAAGGACAGCGCGAAAGGCGTGGAGTATTCGGGGGTGACGGCGCGGACGTCCCGCCAGGCCATCTTCGACCTCATCGAGTACGGGCCGAACAATGCCGGCCATCCCATCCCGGCCATCACCGACATATCGAAGCGGTTCCCCACCAAGGCCAAGCTCGACAATGGCAGCTATGGCAGCCTGGATCAGTGGCATACGGATCTGGAGCAGCTCTGCAACAACACCATCTTCCCCGACATGAAAGGCAAGGTGACGGGCAGCATCAAGAACATCGCGGCGACTGTTTCGCCCGAGGTCAGTCCGAAGGTGTCCAAAGACGTGCATCCGGGGGCGGATGTGTTTTAGGCGCGCGCCGTGGGCATCATCTTCGACACGGCCGTCGCTTTCTTCGCGGAGGACGACTGGCCGGTCACGCTCATGGCACATGAGACCGCCGCGAGCGTGACCGTGCGCGGTGAGAACGGCTACTGGGACTGCGTCGCGCAGGCCGTCGAGGAGGACCGCCTGTTCCTGTTCTACTCGGCCAGTCCGTTCGAGCCGCCGCAAGAGAAGTATGCACAGATGGAAGAGTTCGTCGCGCGCGCCAACTACGGCACCTTGCTCGGCAACTTCGAACTGGACGTTATTGGCGGCGGCCTCCGCTACAAGACCAGTCTGAGCGTGCGTCACGTCCCCGACGACACGTTGCAGGAGGATGGCATGCTGCGACGCCTTATCCGGCAGGCCGTCTACGCCAACGTGGCGATGATGGATCGCTACCTGCCGGGCATCAGGGCGGTGCTTCTGGACGGCGTACCGCCGGCGGAGGCTATCGCGCGGGTGGAGGGCTAACGACGCCCCCGCCTCACCGTGAAGGACCCCCGCGCTCAGGGACGCGCCGCCGCGATCAGGACACGCGGCCGTCAACGCCCCTCCGCGCGATGTCGCACCGATGGTCGTCAGGCCCACCACGATCCCGGTGTCAGCCATAAGGTAGGGGCAGCTCTACGGTTATGCGCGGCTTGAGGAACTGACGACTGATCACCACGAAGTGTCTGGCGCGTCCTTCCCTCCTCTGCTACCGTGAACCATGCAACGGTGAGCGGAGTGAAAAAGGAGCGAACAGCGTGGAACGACCGCGGATGATCCGGCCCGGTATCTTTAGCATTGATGCGGCCACTGACCGGCTGCGCGGCGTCTTCGACGCCCACAACGAGGCCCTGATCGCGCATCAGGTGCCGGTGGACGCCGTGTTCTTCGGCGACTCGATCACCGAGATGTGGGCCCTGGATGTCTTCTTCCAGGGGATCAACGGCGGCCTTGTCAACCGGGGGATCGGCGGTGACCGCACGGTCTTCGCCCGCCGCCGCTTCGAGGCCGACGTGTTACAACTGCACCCGCGCCTGGCGGTGATCAACATTGGGGTGAATAACACCTGGGATCTGGATCTGTCGTGGGATCCCAGCCAACGCCGCGAGCCAGAGGAAATCGAGGACGAGATCGTCGATGACCTCGCGGCCATGGTCAGGAGGGCGCGGGAGCACGGTATGGCCGTCGCCCTGTGTAGCATTCTGCCCACCGATGTACCGTTCAAGGGCACTACCGCCGCCCGCAACGCCCTGATCCTCCGCGCCAACCCGCGCCTCCAGGCGCTCGCGGCCGAGCACGGCGCCGTGTATGTCGACTACCATGCCCGTCTCGTAGCCGATGATGGCCAGACCCTCAGGGCCGGTCTGGCCGACGATGGCCTCCATCCACACGTTCAGGGCTACCAGATCATGGCCGCGATCCTCCTGGAAACCCTCCGGGAGGCGGGCCTCGAGGCGATCGCGAGGCGCGGCTAAATCAAGGCTACCAGGGAATCCGCGGACGCGACACGGGAGCCTGGAGCCGATCACGGGCCAGTGCTGACCTCTACCGGGTTCGATTGATCCCCCCCGCCCGCCTGGACCGGGCGCCGCCGGGCCGACGACCGGCGCACCCTGGTGGCGATCCTGTACGCGCGGCGCACTGGCTGTGTCTGGGGCGCCCTGCCGGCGGTGTTCGGGGACGAAGCGACGGCGCACCGGCGGCTCCGGCAGTGGCAAGCGGCGGGCGTGTGGGAGCGGATCGCGGCGATCGTGCAGGCGCTGCCGGCAGAGGCAGGGTACGCGCCGACCGTGGGGACCGGCGCCTGGCCGCGGCGGCCCCGCCTCCGAGCCGCGCATGCCCGAGCAACTATTCAGCCAATAGCCCCTTTTGAGACAGCGCCTGGTGGCCCCTGCCCAGGCAACATGAAGGACCGGTCTCAAGCAGAGAGCTTATAGAGTAACCTCGCGCGCCAGATCGTCGCCGCGATCAAGATCCAAATCCTCGCCCTGAAGGGACGAGACGCGGGCGGTCTCGTTCTCTTTCCGTGTATCGGGCTCACGCTGGAACACAATGGCCGCCGCCGTGGGCTCGAAGGGAATCGCCACGCTCTCGATTTCGCCCTGTGCATTGGTGGCGAAGGCCGCCAGGTAGTGGATTTCCGGGTGGTCTGGGTTCACCGCCAGGAAAGTATCGTAGTGATGATGGGTGAGCGCATAGGGGAGCTGGTGGAAGCCGGCAGCCAAACGTCCTTCACGATACGAGATAGTCAGGCTCCCATAACCGGGATGAGTGAACTCACCGGCGTACGCCTCCAGGGGATGCGAGGGACTGGTATCCGGCACGCGGGCGGCGGCGATCTCCTGGTTAGCTTTTTCCTGGGTCGCCTTTGCCTCTTCCTGTTCTTGCCAGAGACGTTCGTTCCAGGGCAAGTGGTCCAGACCCAACAGGCGATCGAGGAGATGGAAGCTCAGGACGTTCATCAGGGAGCCTTCACCCTTATTGGTCAACACCACGCAGGCAGCCTTCCGATCCGGGAGCAGGGTCACTCGTGAAAGGAATCCATCGATCCCGCCCGTGTGCCACACTGTCGTCTGGTTCCGGTAGGGTTGGATGGCCCAACCCAGGCCATAGCAAGCATAGGGCATCTCCGGGCGCGTGCCTCGTTCGGGCATCACTACCTGCGGCGCGTGCATCTCGGCCAGTTGCCCCTCCGAGATCAGCCGCGTCCCCTCATGCGTCCCGCGATTCAGATGCAACAGCAGCCACCGGCACATCTCATTGACGCTGGAATAGAGCGAACCGGCCGGACCCAGGGCGGTAAGGTTGTAGTGCGGCACGGCCGTCACTCGGCCCAGAATCTCCTCGTATGGTCGCGCGCAATCCGCGTCCTTCTCCGCTTCCAGAGAAGATACAGCGGTCCGGTTCATCCCCAACGGGTTCAGGATCCGCCCGCGAACCAGATCCTCCCACTCCATGCCCGCCACCACGCCGCCGAGATAGCCGGCGGTCATATACATTAGGTTTTGATACTGGGTGATCTGGCGGAAGGTCTTGTTCGGGGGGAGATACCTGAGCCGATCATACAGTTCGGTCCGGCTACAGGGCGACTGGAACCAGGCGAGATCATGGCGCGGCAGGCCGGATCGGTGGGTCACCAGATCGCGAGGGGTCATCAAGGCGGTGGCTATCGGATCCTGGAGGGTAAAGGTGGGCAGGTACGAGCGCACCGGCGCATCCCAATCGAGCTTCCCTTCATCGGCCAGCGTCCCCAGGAGCATGGTGGTGAATGCCTTGGTGCACGAGCCGATCGCGAACAGGGTATCGGCGGTCACCGGCAGTTGGTCGCCCACGTCTCGGAGGCCATAGCCCTGGGCATGAACGACCTTCCCATCGATGATCACCGCCACGGCCACGCCCGGCACTCCCCACTGGTCCAGGCTCGCGTGTACGAATTCGTCGAAGCCCGCTAATTCAGGGGCGATAGGGCTTTGTGCCGGCGCCGTTGCCATCCGCTCTGTCTCCGTTCCCGGCCAGGATCCTCCGGCTGCCCAGCGCGTCCGTTTCCCCGGCTCACTGGGATCATACCGCTGCCGCATGGCGGATGCTTCGGCAAATGTCCCAAGATGTCGGGGGATCGGTTGGAAAGCGGTATGAGTCTTTGTCACCTCTCCGGCCGCTAGCCAGGACACCGTGGCGCCGGCAAGGACTTGGGCGCCCACCAGCAGTTCCGTGTCTGCGGTGACATACCGCGGTTTTCCTCCCCGCGGGTGTCCCGCGCACGGGATATGACTACGCCGCGATACTAAACCCGCTCCAGGGCCGGCGCCTCCTGATAATACCCAGCGTAGCGTTCGCGCAGGGTGCGCTTGGAAAACTTGCCGACGCTGGTCTTGGGCACCTCGTCGAGAAAGACCACCGCGTCGGGAATCCACCATTTGGCGAAGTTCGCCCGGAGTGGGGTCAGGATGTGCTCGGCGGTCAGGCTTTCCCGATGCGCCAGAGTCGCCACCACGCAGGCCAGCGGACGTTCCTGCCAGATTGGATGGGGGACGCCGATCACCGTCGCCTCCGCCACTCCGGGAATGGCCATGATCGCGTTCTCCAGTTCCACCGAGGAGATCCATTCGCCGCCGGATTTCACCAGATCCTTGGTGCGGTCCACGATCTGGATATAGCCTTCCTCGTCCCAGGTGGCGATGTCGCCGCTGTAGAGCCAGCCATCGCGGAACTGCTGAGCCGAGCGCTCATCGTGATAGTATTCGTCGGCGATCCAGGGGCCGCGCATCAGCACTTCACCATAGCTCTTGCCGTCGCGCGGAGTCAGGTTACCCGCGTCATCCACCAGACGAATCTCCACCCCAGGCATGGGGATGCCCTGCTTGGCGCGAATGGCCACCGATTGATCCGGCGGCAAGTCCGACAGGTAGGATTTCAGGCGGCACGACGAAGCCAGGGGACTGGTCTCGGTCATCCCATACGCCTGCACGAAGAGGAGACCATAACTGTCGTACTTCTCGATCAGGGCCGGCGGGATGGCCGAACCGCCGCAGGTGATGGCCCTGACACTGCTCAGATCATGCTCGCGCCGTTCCAGCAGCGGCACGCAGGCGATCCAGATGGTCGGTACGCCCGCGAGCACGGTCACTCGCTCGCGCTGGGTCAACTCCAGCACTGCCCTGGCATCGGGCCGAGGGCCGGGCAAGACCAGAGTGGCGCCAAACCAGATCGCCGCGTGGGGTAATCCCCAGGCATTGGCGTGGAACATCGGCACGAACGGCAGCACGACATCGGGCTCACACAATCCGAGGGAGTCGGCCAGACCGATGGCCATGCTGTGCAGATACTGCGAGCGATGCGTGTAGGTAACACCCTTGGGATTGCCGGTGGTGGCCGAGGTATAGCACATGGCCGCTGGCGCGGTTTCCTCAATGTCCTCCGGCCAATCAAAATGGGGATCGGCCTCGGTCAGTAATTCCTCGTACGACCACACGGGCGAGAGGGTGGTGGCGGGAAGAGCGCCATCGGCCATGATGACATACTGGCGCACCGAGACCAGGCGATCGGCGATTGCCTCGACGATCGGCACCAGATCCTCGTCGATCAGCAGCACCCGATCCTCGGCGTGGTTGATAATGTAGACCAATTGATCGGGGAAGAGCCGGAGGTTGAGCGTATGCAGGACGGCGCCGCTACAGGGTACGGCGAAGTAGGCTTCCAGGTGACGATGGTGGTTCCAGGCCATCGTGCCCACCCGCTCCCCGCGCGCCACCCCCAGACGCGCCAGGGCGCCGGCCAACCGCGCGGTGCGTTCGCCGAACTGCCGGTAGCTATGGCGGACCACCTCACCAGACGCCCGGCGGGAGACAATCTCCTTCCGGGGGAAGAGGTCGATCCCGCGCCGGAACATGCTGGTAAGGGTGAGGGGAAAGGCCATCATGGTCATAACCCACCTCCGACGTAGATCTCCAGAGACCTACCGGCCCGGCGCCTCCGGCCGGTGATGGACGCAGAGTACTCTCCCAGGAAGCGAATGTCAACGCTATGCTTGTATTGCACGCCATGGCCCTTGACCGCGGAACGGAACGGATTGTCCCACCGCACGATGGCAAGCCGCCGGGCCGCGCCGGCACTCCGCCCCCCAGACGGCTACGAGATCGACCTCTTCGGGCAATGCCTTGATAAGGGAACCATATAGGTAGTCCGACCGCGCCGAGGTGCCGTCGATGGCGACCCGTATGGGCTGAGGGAAGGGGACGCGCTGTTCCACGAAATACTCTCTTCAACAGCCTAGAGGATTTCACCGTCGCCGTTCAGCAGGGTGCGCAGTAAGTCAGTGTCGATATTCCCCCCGCTGATCACCGCGACCGAGCAACCATCGCCCGCCGTCGCCAGGGCGGCGGCCAGGGCCACCGCGCCGGAGGGCTCCGCCACCACCCGCAGCCGGCGGGGGAGGAGCCGGGTGGTCTCCAGAATCGCCTCGTCCGATACGGTTACCACGTCGTCGACCCAGACACGGATCGCCTCGAATGGGAGGGCCCCTACTTTCAAGGCGCGCAAGCCATCGGCGATAGTCTCCGTCCGCTCCAGGGCCACTACGTGACCGGCCTTCCGCGAGGCCGCCGCGTCAGCCGCCCCTTCCGGCTCAACCCCGATCACCCGCGCCTCGGGTTGCAGGGCCTTGATCGCCAGGGCCACGCCCGACACCAGGCCGCCGCCGCCGATTGGGACAAACACCGCGCGGACCTCGGGTGCCTGCTCCAGGATCTCCAGTCCCAGGGTGCCCTGGCCGGCGATAATCTCGGGGTGATCGTAAGGGGGCACCAGGGCAAGGCCGCGCTCGGCCGCCAGCTCCTCCGCTCGGCGGCGCCGGGTCTCCGAATCGGTGCCGGCGAATAGAACCTCGGCCCCGAAACGGCGGGTGGCGGCCACCTTGGCGGCGATCGCGTTCTCCGGCATCACCACGGTGGCCCGCACGCCCAGCAGCGAGGCCGCGCACGCGACCCCCTGGGCATGGTTCCCCGAGGAATAAGCGATCACGCCGCGGGCCCGCTGCTCGTCGGACAGGCCGGCGATCCGGTTAAAGGCACCGCGAATCTTGAACGAACCGGTGCGCTGCAGGTTCTCGCACTTTATCCGGATGTCCCGGCCGGCGGTCAGATCGAGGTCAAGCGGGAGCATCGGGGTGTGCACGAGTACGGCCCGCACTCGCTCACGGGCGCGCTCGATGTCCGATAAGCTGGGGAGGGTCATGGGAGCATTCATCGGGCCTCTTTCCACTCCGTTACTGGGGATCAACGGGTATCTGCCGATCATCATACCAGGGCGCCGCCGCTCCCGGGCGAAACGAGCGCCGGCACGCGCCGGAGTTCCTTGGCGAGAGACCGAACCTTTTGAGGAATTATGCGGACCGGGGCCAGCCACGGAGAAGGTGCCGCCTCTGGCGCGCCAGACAGGGGGTTGCGTTGCCTATGCGGCTACGTGTATACTACCGCGCGTTGCTAGGTCGCGCGGCGACATCCTCGCCGGCGTGCCGGCAGGGCAACCTATCCAGGAGGTCCGTATTTTGAAGAGACTGGTAGCAGGGGTCGTGGTGGCGGGTATATTCACCGCCTCGTGTAGCCTCCCCACCAGCCCTATCCGCGCCGGCTTTGGTGCCGCCTCGGTCCACGCGGCACCCGCTCGGTCAGTCGGTCCCGCTGATATTGTCGCCACCGCCAGGGAGTATCTTGGCTCCCCCTATGCCTGGATCGGCAATACCCCCGCCGGCTTCAGTTGCATTGGCTTCGTCAACTTCGTCTTTCACCAAAACGGCGTCTACGTCCCCTTCGATATTCCCATGGCGTGGAGCAGCGCGCCAAAGGTGGCTGAAAGCGATCTCATGCCGGGGGATATCCTCTTTTTCAGCAATACGGTCTTCGCCGGCCTCTCGCATGTGGCGATCTACATCGGGAACGGCCAGATGATTGGGGCTGATTCCTTCTCCGTCGGCGTAACCACCGATCAAGTGAATGATGCCTATTGGCAGGCCCATTACACCGGCGCTACGCGTCCACTCGCCCTGTTGGGAACCGCGCCCATGCCCGGCACGGAAGCAGCCGCCCCCAACGTCCCCACCGCGACGCCCGTACCCACCGCCGTTCCTATCGTCGCGAGCGCGCCTCCGGGCGCGCATGTCGAGCCGCTCTCCAACGCGGTAGGCATGTATAGCGGCCCCGGCTACCAATACAGCCCCATCACCACCCTGAGCGCCAACGCTACCCTCACCGTGGTACAGATTCAGGGAAACTGGTACGACGTGTCCCAGGGCAGTCTTTATGGGTGGATCAGCGCCGCCGATGTACGGCAAGTGTCCGGCCCTTCCCAGGCTGACACCAAGACGCCTAACTCCGGATTTTCCCGCGCGGCGGCTATCTCGTCCACCGGGACACCATCCGTACTCTACGTGAATCAAGGCCCACTCTATGTCCGGAGCACGCCCTACAAGGGAAACAACCAAATCGGTCATGTAATGAAGGGCGACCGTCTGACGGTCATTGAGGTGCAGTCCAATTGGGCACGGGTCACCACCCCGAACGGCCAAACCGGCTGGGTGGATACCGCGTACCTGGGCTATACCATGCCCGCCAGCCAGACTGATGCCTCAACCAACGGCGCCGACCGCTCGACCGGTGCCTCGACGGTTCGAGTCACGGCGTCGGTGCTGAATGTCAGGGCACGCCCGGACGGCCACGCACCGGTCCTTACCGTCTTGTTTCAGGGCGAAAAGGTACGAGTGCTGAGCC
>DATLQX010000366.1:0-11888 GCA_035534995.1 Chloroflexota bacterium
GTCGCCAATTTCCTCGGCGAACTACCGGTCTATCTCACCTGGCCGGATCGCGCGCGGCTCGTGCCCCAGGTACTCCGCCTGGCCGTGGCGCGAGATGACGACGACCTGGCCCGGATCCTCTTCGACGCCGCCGGAGAGTAATGTGCCTGGGCGGCGTCCGACATGGGGACAGTTGAGGCGGTTTTGTGAGGGTCAAGGGTTCCGTCCCTCCACGACGGACCATGACTTTTATGACAAGCTTCTCGCGGACGGGAGCACGGCGGGAACGAAGATATCGTTCGGGATCCCGGAAACCGAGCCGATACCGTCATCACTCTGGCCGCGCGTCTGGCGGCGCCAACTCCGGCTCCGATCAGAGGATGAGTTCTGGCAGGGGCTGGAAGGCGGATCGGTCGCCTACGATATCCCGGCCACCACGGAGCCGAGCCAACCATTGGCCGACTATCTCATCCGACATTTGCGTGCTGATCTGCACTGGCCAGAGGACCAGATCGCGGCGACTTCACAAGAGGAGGCACAACGGCTTCTCAACGAGTGGTATAGCCGCGAGCAGCGCCCGTGAGGTGGGATTCTTTATGCTGCTCGCGGTTGCTCGGACCGTGCCCAGGAACTGGGGATGTAGATATGCACGGGCCAGGGTCTTGAATTGATGAACCTGCGATTTAAGGAGCTACGAGAGAATCTGGCTGCCACTGTGCCGAGGCGCACGGTGCAAGACAATCTCCAACTGTTACGAGGCATCGGGCTTATCGATGTAGTGGGAGTTGGCTTGGGCGCCCGCTGGACGCTTAAAGGGATTAGATCCTAACTTCTCTCCTATTCACGTGCAATGACGTGCAATGACGTGCAATGACGTGCAATCATGGCGCGGCCTCACCACCTTCTGGGCCATAAAATATCACCCACACCCCGAAATCGTCACTGAACTCCTCGAACCGATGGACGATCCCGGCGGGGACGAAGAGCACGTCGCCGACCGAGAAGGGATGGCGCCGCTCCCCGTTGACGAACCAGCCGGTGCCTCGCGCGATGACATACACCTCATCCTGCGTATGCGGGGTCTGGTCGTCGTGACCGATCGGGGCATAGTACTTTAGGCGCAGGGTGCCATGCGCGAGGAGTTCAACCGATCGCTGTCCGGCTGGAATCGGAGTCGCCAGTGCCTCCGCGAGAGTAATCCACCAGTTTTCAGGCGTACCCGCCGCCTTTGTTTCTCTATCCATGTCGCGCACTCCCGGTCTCTAGATATAGTAGCCCCGCGCCCTTTCCGTCCCTTCACCGCTTTTAACGCCTCGGCACTTTCCTCTCGAAGCGGAGATCATGCCGGTGGCCTGAGCGAGAGCAGCCAGCACGATAACCGCGCCGCCGATGAACAGGCCGCGGTGGGAACCGCCATCCTGGCCGTGTTTGTTCCAGCCGGCCGTTAGCAAGCTAACCCCAATATAGCCGATGAAAAGGGCGCCCCTCAGGGTGATAGCCTTGCGCATTTTGTTACTCCCTACCATCGGATGTCAACGGCATTGTTGCCAGTATTGTTGGCGGAACACGCATTGTCTATGGGATATCGCACGATTAACTCATCGAGCCCAGCCATGGCATGACTCACTCTCGGTTTGGGGTCGGGATTTTTCGCGCAGGATTTCCCCTACTTGACAATACGTGGTATAGTAAAAATGTCCGGTGTACGGCGGCATATCGCCGCCCTACAGCTGGTTACGAGGCTGTGTTCTGGTGTCCGCTCCCCGTGCAACGTGAAACGTTGCCAGATCGGGTTTGCCAGTCGGACCCATACAGCGTGAGGCCCTGGCATTCATGCCCGTGACCCCCTGTGGCGCGTGTCCCTGCCAGGCACATGATCAGATGCCGCGTGCGTATGCCCGTGTGGGTAGGATGACGCGCGGAGTGGAGACATTGTTGAGCGAATCATCTACCCTATCCCCGGCTGCCCGTCTGTTTGGCGAACTCCCAGTGGACGAGCGCATCGGCGCCGCCCTGGTCAGTATGGGCTTTACCGTCCCAACCCCCATTCAAGCGGAAGCTATCCCCCCCCTACGCGCCGGCCGCGACGTGGTGGGCCTGGCCCGCACCGGCTCCGGGAAGACCGCCGGTTTCGGTATTCCCCTCATTGAAGCGATCCGCCCTCACGAGCGGAACGTACAAGCGATCGTCCTTACCCCTACCCGTGAACTGGCCTCGCAGGTCGCGACCGTGCTGACTCAGCTCGGTCGATCAAGTGGCGTCCGGGTAACGGCCGTCTATGGCGGCGTGGGGATGCTGCCGCAAATCAACGCCCTGCGCGGGAACACGCATGTAGTGGTCGGCACCCCCGGCCGCGTATTCGATCATCTGGGCCGCGGCACCCTGGATCTGCGGCACACTCACTTCGTCATTCTGGACGAAGCGGATAGGATGCTGGACGTGGGTTTCGCGCCCGCCATCGACGCCATCCTGGCCCGCGTACCCGGACCCCGCCAAACCTCGCTCTTTAGCGCCACCTTCCCTCGTGAAGTCGAGGCGATGGTGGGGAAACACACCGACAATGCCGTGCGCATCGCCGTGGACGTGCCGGGCGCGGCGCTGGAGTCGCTGGAGGAGCGGTTCATGCCCGTCCCCTCGGACGACGAGAAGCTCGGTGCCTTGACCCAAATCTTGAACCTTCCCGACTGCAAGTTGGCCCTGGTCTTCCGCCGCACCACCCACCGCGCCGACAAGCTGTCCCGGCTGCTCGAGCGGCAGGGCGTGCGAGTGGCGACCCTGCACGGCCGCCGAAGTCAGGCCCAGCGCGAGACTGCCCTGGGCGCCCTGCGGGCCGGCAAGGTGCAGGCCCTGGTGGCGACCGACATCGCGGCCCGTGGACTGGACATCAGCGGCCTAACCCATGTGGTGAACTTCGATCTCCCCGATACGGCGGAAAACTATACGCACCGGGTGGGGCGAACCGCCCGCATGGGCGCGGTCGGGGTGGCGATCACTCTGGTCACTCCCGAGGATGAGGACGCGCTGCGGTCGCTGCAGCGGAAACTGCCGCCCACCCCTGGGCGCCAGACCGCGGTCGCGAGCCGGGCTCAGCGCTCGGCGCCGGGGCGAGCCACGCACGCCGCCCCAACCCGCGAGCGGGGAACCCAGGCGTCCGGCCAGACACACGGGCAACGGCCCAGCAACGAGCGGTCGGCCCGCCCGCTTCGTCCGGCACACGAGCGGGCGGCCCATGTGACCCGTCCGTCCGAAGGAGAGCACACGCCGGTCTCGGAGCAGCGAACTCAGCGTCCCGCCGGCGGGGCGCCGAACTCGCGCCGCTTCGAGCAGCGTCCGGCCGCTCCGGCGGCCCATCAGCCGGCGGCTGGGACTGAGGAGTCCTGGTATCCCTTCCGCTCTCGGCAGTCCGAGCCGGCCCGGCCCACCGCGCCGCGCGGTGATGCTCCCCGGAGCACGGTGCCATCATGGTACCCGGCGAGCTCCCGCCGAGGATAGATGTGAGAGGTCTAGCCGGCGCCGCGCGGCGCCGGCTAGACCCTGGTGGGGCGGCGGACGCTACCACCCGACCTCAGTCGGCGAGATCAAAACTACAGCGCGCGCGAGCGACCAGCTCGGGCAGCAACGCCTGGACTCGATCGATCTCATCCGCGGTGGTGTGCCGGCCCAGGGTAAGGCGGAGGGCACTGGCGGCGAGGGTCCGTTCCAGCCCGAGCGCCAACAGCACATGCGAAGGATCGAGCGAGCCCGCCGTACAGGCGGAGCCGCTCGACGCGGCGACTCCCCGCCGATCAAGACTCAGCAGCAGGGCTTCTCCATCCACGTCAGGGAAAGAGAAGTTCGCGTTTCCCGGCAAGCGCGCCGTGGGGTGGCCATTAAGCCTGCTCCCCGGAACGGCGGCCAGGATGCCCGCGATCAGGCCGTCCCGCAGGATCCGCAGGCGCGAGCTCTCGTTATCCATCATGGCCACTGAGAGATCCAGGGCGGCCGCGAGGCCCACGATCCCGGCGACATTCTCCGTACCGGCGCGGCGCCCCCGCTCCTGGCCACCACCTTGCTGGAGAGGCAACCACGGCGTGCCGCGCCGCACGTACAGCGCGCCGACCCCTTTGGGACCATACAACTTGTGGGCGGACAGGCTGAGCATATCGACGCCCAGTGAATCAACCTGGGTCGGAAGCTGGCCCACGCTCTGGACCGCGTCGGTATGTAAGGGAACGCCGTGGGCGCGGGCGAGCACCGAGATCTCGGCCAGAGGCTGGATCACCCCGATCTCGTTATTGGCATGCATGATACTGATCAGGGCCGTGGTGGGGCGGATCGCCGCCGCCACCTGGGCCGGATCAACTACGCCCTCGGGATCCACGGGAAGATAGGTGGTCTCGACCCCGAAGCGCTCCAACCAGGCGCAGGTGTGCAGGACCGCATGATGCTCGACACTGGTGGTGATGACATGGGTGCCGGGGGCGTTCGCCGCCCAGACGACCCCTTTGATCGCCGCGTTATCGCTCTCGCTGCCGCCGCTGGTGAAGATGATCTCGCTTGGTTTGGCCCCTAAAGCGGCGGCCACCGATCCCCGCGCCCGATCGAGAGCCTGGCGAGCCGACCGCGCTTCCCCATAGAGCCCGGAGGGGTTGCCGAAATGGCTGGTAAAGTAGGGCAGCATGGCCTCCAGGACACGAGGGTCCAGGGCGGTAGTCGCGGCATGATCCAGATAGATCGGGGTGTCGCCCACGCGGGTATCCTCCTGGGCCTATGATGCCGCGAGGCGGTCCATCAGGGCAAGGTAAGCGGGTGAAAAGAGCCGGCGCCGAAGCACCCTTTTGTCGAGCGTGCGTGATACTATACTCGTGTGGGAGCATGAGGAGCATACCGCGGGGCGGTGCCCCTGGGCTCGATTCCATATCGGATGGATAGGTTGAGGGAGCATGAACCGTGCGTGAGCCGTTGACCGCTCTCGCGCCCTTGCCCTTGGACGTGACCGAGCCCCACGAGTCCGGCCTCCGGGCCCGTCTGGCCGCCAGACTAGGTAGCTTGGTGGTACCGTTGTGGGCCACCCCGATGGCCGTGGCGAGCCTGGCCATGCTGATCATCCGCAACTACGATCATCGGTTCATCCGTGGGGATCTGAAGTGGACCTTACTGGTTTCCACCGCGTTGGTCGTGCTCTTGATCGCCCTCTACGTGGCGTTGATCCGCGGGGATCGGCGGTTGGTTCCGGCGCGGCGACGGAAGTTCACCATGGCGCTCCTCGTCTTCCTGGCCGGAAATACCATCCTGCAAACGGCTCTGATCCTCCCAGATCTGAACCATGTCAATCGCTACGGGGTGGACGCGGCGGCGGCCACGGACTGCGCCACGCAGCAGTTTATGCGCGGGCACGACCCGTACGCCAATGTACACATGCTTACCTGTCTGGCCAATCATGGCCTGCAATTTGAACAGACCACGCCCAAGCGTGCTGGAAGGTTCTGGCCGTTCTCTACCTTTCCTACCGCGAACCATCCGGAGTTTCGGGTGGGAACTTCTACCTTCGATAATCTTCTCTGGAGCACCTACCGGCGCGACCTCGCGCGTGAACGACAGGATCCCAGCTACGCGCCGGCGGAGTTCGAGACCCGTTTCAATTATCCTGGTGCCGCCATTTTCTTTGGCTGGGCGGCCTGGGTGTTTGGCGCCCGCGACCTGGTGGGCTTGTTCCTTGCCTGCGTTATCCTTGCGTCGTGGTTGATCTACCGCCAGACCGATCGGCGGATGCGCCTGGCTACCGGGTTACTGTTGCTGGGCGACGCGCCGCTGGTCCTCGACTCAGCGGTGGGTGCGACCGACATCCTCTATGCCGCCTTGCTGGTGCTCTACTGGCAATGGAGGGAACGTCCGCTCCTGGGCGGCCTGATCCTGGGATTAGCGGCGGCCACTCGCCAGCAGGTCTGGTTTTTCGTCCCCTTCCTCCTCTACCTGGCCTGGCGCCGGCACGGCTGGCCCGATCTATGGCGACGGTCGATCCTGGCCCTGGCGGTGTTCGTGGGCTGCAATCTCCCCTTCATCCTGATGGGTCCGCAAAATTGGCTGGCTGGTGTCCTGGGTCCCATGGCCGACCCGCTCTTTGCCCAGGGGATCGGGCTGATTGCCCTCTCGATTGCCCTCTTCCAGCAACACATTGGCTCTCAGAACTTCTATGCCGTTCTTGAGGGAGTGGCGCTGCTGGGATGCTTCTGGCTCTACACTCGTCACTGGCAGCGGGCGCCGGGGCTGGCCATGCTGCTCCCACTCATTCCCCTGGCCCTCGCCTGGCGCAGCCTGCACACGTACTTCATGGTGCTGCCCCTACTGGCGACCGCCGTTCTGGCCTGCCCTCTCACGACGTGGGAGAGGTCGGGGCAGGCTCGGCGCGACCTGATTCCCCTTGAGCCACGTGCCAGTTCCTCCGCGTAGTTAGCGGGTTTGCCGAGCCATGAGTCGACCGTTCTCTCCCCAGTTCTGCACCTTTCCGGCCCAAATGGACCAGGACGACCCGTATCTAGCGGCGGTCGCCGCCGACTTCGGCCTTGGCAATCGTCGCCCCGGCCTCATCCTGACCGAGCAGGCCGGCAATCTGGAGGTGCTTGTCTCACCGGATGGCCGGATCGCCGTCCTCCCGGTAAACGTGGTCCGTGTAGGGCTGCCCGAGAATGCCGCGCTGGCCCTGATGGACGTGGTGGAAGAGGCGATCGAGGACGCCGTGGAAGCTGAACCTCTGGATTCGGCGCTGGTTACCCGCCTGGAGACGACACTCGACCTGCTGGAACGATGTCTTGCAGGGTTAGAGGCAGAGAACAAGGGCTGACCATCCTGTTGGGGTAGATCCCATCAAGGGTACAATAGGGGCAGCGTGGTCCGGGGGACCAGCCAACCAGAATCGGCCCCGGCCGCCGCCGGGCTGTAAACGCGGGGAGTTAGCGCATGCCTCAGTGGGAAAACTATCTGAACGACCACGCCGCCGCTTATCAAGAGGAACTACTGGACTTCTTGCGCATCCCCAGTGTCTCGGCCCTGCCCGACCATGCCGAGGATGTGCGGCGGGCGGGCCAATGGGTGGAGCGGCGCCTGGCCGAGGCGGGGGTCGAGGGGGTGCGAATGCTCGAAACTGGCGGCCATCCCGTGATCTACGGGGAGTGGCTGCACGCGGCCGGGAAACCAACCCTCCTCATCTACGGGCATTTCGATACCCAGCCCGCCGATCCGCTGGCCCTCTGGCACAGCCCGCCTTTCGAGCCGGTGATCCAGGATGGGCGGGTCTACGCCCGCGGCGCCTCGGACGATAAGGGGAATATGCTGGTCCCGATCCTTGCCGTGGAGGCCATGCTTAAGGCCGAGGGCGCCTTGCCGGTCAACCTCAAGTTTCTCTTCGAGGGGCAAGAGGAAATCGGCAGCCCTCAACTCCCCGCGTTCCTGGCCGCGCATCGTGAGTTGTTCGCCTGCGACCTGGTGATCAGCGCCGATGGCGGCCAGCACGGTGAGGATCAGCCCTCGATCGGCGTGGCCTGCAAGGGCCTGTCCGGGGTGCAAATAGACGTGAAGGGCGCCGGTGCCGACCTGCACTCGGGCGTATTCGGCGGCGCGGTGGCCAATCCTATCCACGCCCTGGTTCATCTGCTCGATTCCATGCGCTCTCCCGAGGGAAAGATCCTGGTGGAAGGCTTCTACGACACGGTAGTGCCGCTCACGGATGCCGATCGGGCCCACATCGCGGCCGTGCCGTTTGATGAGGCTGCCTACGCGGCAAGCCTTGGGGTCGCCTCGCTGGTCGGTGAGCCAGGCTATTCGCCCGCCGAGCAGCTGGGGGCGCGGCCCACGCTGGAGGTGAACGGTATCTGGGGCGGCTTCCAGGGAGCGGGGACCAAGACGGTGCTGCCCAGCGAGGCACACGCCAAGATCACCTGCCGCTTGGTTCCCGATCAAGATCCGGCAGCCATCGCCGACCTGCTGGCCGCCCATGTCCAGCGCCATCTCACGCCGGGAGTCACGGCGACCGTGTCGCGCTTGCCGGGCCAGGCGCAGCCCTACGCCATTCCCGCCGACCACTGGGGCAACCAGGCGGCGGCCCAGGTGCTGGAGGAGGTGTATGGGAAGCAGCCCTATTACACCCGAACGGGAGGGAGCATTCCGGTATGCGAGTTGTTCCAGGAACATCTGGGCGCCTACACGGTGAGCTACGGCTTCGGCTTGATGGACGAGCAGATCCATGCTCCCAACGAGTTCTACCGTCTGGCCAGTTTCGCGCGAGGGCGCGTGGCCTATGGCAAGCTGCTGACTCACCTGGGCGCGCGGTAGCGCGGATGGCGTAGCCAGTTCTTTAGGGCGCGGGTCTCCAGGCCCACCGGCGTTGCCTCGGCCCATGGTCATCGGACGGATTGGTCCGATCCGTCCGATCCGTCGCCGAACCAAGCGAGTCTGGAAACCCGTGCCCCTAAACCGGCAGCTCCAGCAAAGCGAATAGGGAGCACACCCGGCCGCGGCCGGAGGCCAGCAACAGGCAACATTGACCGTGGTCCGCTCTCGCCACTACAATGCCCCAAGGTATGGCGCCGCCTGATGGCGTGGCGGCCCAGGTTGCCTTACGCCCATGAGGGAAGCCTATGTCATCCGAGTCGCCTCAGTTCGCCGCCCTACGTCAAGTTTCGTTGTTCGCCGGGCTCCCGGATCAAGCTATCACCGCGCTGGCCAGTCGGGTACGGGTCCGCACCTTCCGGAAGGGCGAGGTGCTGTTTCAGAAGGACGATCCCGGCACCAGCCTGTTCGTTCTGAAATCCGGGAGGGTTAAGATCAGCACCTTCTCGAGCGAAGGGAAGGAGGCGATCTTTACCGTCCTCGGGCCCGGAGAGGTATTTGGCGAGTTGGCCCTCCTGGATGGGGCCCCTCGTTCCGCCGCCGCCACCTCCCTGGAGCTGTCACGCCTCCTAACCCTCGATCGACCTGCCTTCGTGGCCTTCCTGCGCGAGCAACCGGACGCCGCGTTGCTCCTATTGGGGAATCTGACCGCCAGGGTGCGCCGGCTGAGTGCCCAGGTGGAGGATCTGATGTTCCTCGATATTCCAGGCCGCCTGGCGCGTACCCTACTCCGCCTGGGCGAGCAATACGGCCGCCCCACCGCGCGTGGGGTGGAGATCGATCTGCAACTGACTCAGACCGAATTGGGCGGCATGGTGGGGGCGACCCGGGTCAGCGTCAATCGTCTCCTTCACTGGTTCGCCGAACGCGAGTTGATCGCGTTAGACGACCGCCGGATCGTGCTGGTGCGGCCAGACGCGCTGCGCGCCCGCATCGTGGGCTGAGGAGCATGGAGCGGAACCTCGATGGGCGTATAGCCCTGGTGACCGGCGGCGCCGAGGGAATTGGCCTCGCCATTGTCCGGCGGCTGGCGAGCGCCGGAGCGAGGGTGGCGATCGCCGATCTCAACCGAACCGCCCTCGAACCGGCCGTGGCGACCCTGGTAGCCGAAGGTTTGACCGTTGCCGGCTTCCCCGCCGACATCAGCGAACCGCGATCCGTCCACGATCTGGCGGCGGCGGTGGAGGGGCACTGGGGACCGGCGGAGATCCTGGTCAATAACGCCGGGATCACCGGCGGCTCGACCGAGGTGCGCGATTTTGATCCAGCCGTCTGGGACCAGGTCTTCGCGGTGAACGCTCGCGGGGTGTTTTTGTGCTGCCAGGCGGTCCTGCCGGGGATGCTGGCCGCCAAGCGGGGACGGATCGTGAACATCGCCTCAATCGCCGGCAAGGAAGGCAATCCGAGGCTGAGCGCCTATTCCGCCTCCAAGGCGGCGGTGATCGGCTTTACCAAGGCGCTGGCCAAGGAAGTGGCGCGGGACGGCATTCTGGTCAACGCTATCTCGCCGGCGGTGATCCAAACTCGGATTCTCGACCAAGTCTCCCAGGCTACCCGCGACTACATGATCGAGCGGATCCCCATGGGAAGGGTCGGCCAACCGGAGGAAGTAGCGGCCCTGGTCCACTGGCTGGCCGGGGATGAGTGCAGCTTTACCACCGGCCAGTGCGTGGACATTAGCGGCGGCCGCGCCACCTACTAAAGAACCGCGCCGTGCATGGCCCGTGTCGGGACGTGATCCGAGCCCGGCGGGCGGATCCGACCGTATCTCATGAGGGAAAGCTGGCGCATCCTATCTATACACCCGGCGGTCCCGAGTCCCCCGCGGCGGCAATCACCACTTTCCAGTCGCGGCAAAGTCCACGCGCGCCGGCGATCTCAATCAGTCCTTTCAGGGCGCCGCCCAGCGCGAAAACGTCCCCTAGCACGCTGCCTCCGGCCAGCAGCATGCCGCACCGCGACGTGCTGCTCAGCTTATTGAAGGACAGCCCAGCCTAGCAGACCAAGGAGCAGCATGCCCACCACGATCACCATACCGGAGCCGACCGTGAAAAGTGAGTCGGGGAAGGTGACCGGAATGGGCTGATTGGTGATTCCCGCGGCGATCCCGCCGAAGAGAGCCATGCTCCCGAAGGTGACGATGACGGGCGGCAGCGCCAGCATACCCACCAGTGTGCCATTGGCTACGCCGCATCCCGCGCCGACAAGCAGCCCCACCACGATGGCCAGGCCGGTTGCCTGCCCATTGGAGATCATCCAGCCGGTGACGCAGGAGCAAAGGGACAGGGTGGCTCCTACCGAGAGGTCGATCCCTCCCGTGCTTATGACCAACGCCAGCCCGATGGCTAGTAGGCCGGAGAACGCCGCGTTATAGGCGATGTTCTGAAAGTTGGGCAAGCTGAAGAACGCGGAAGCGTTGGCGAAGCCAAACATCGCTGAACACCTTCAGGGCCGCGGGGGATAGTTGGGCTCCCGCCGTTCCGAGAACCAGGACGGTAACGCCCAGGAGCACGAGCACGATCAGCAACCTGGAAGCCGGGTGTGGGTATCTTCCCCGACCAGCCACGCTTGACCTGCTGGTGAGTGCCCTGGCTACCTCGCTTGCCCTCGCCCCGTCGAAGCCGGCCGGTCTGCGAGCGGCATTCAGGGCGGCGGGCACCGCCCCGAATGCCGCGGCGGCCCGTACCGTGTGGCGGTCCGGTATCTCAGCGTCTCCGACCCTTCCCACCGGTATGCTCACCTTTCTCACCTGCGCGCTCGTGCCCGATGCCGTCCTCCCTGCCGACCATGCCGCGGCAATACCCCCCTTGCCGCGCTGATACAGCGGTACGTGCCGCCGCGGGGCGGCTGGCTCGTGGACCCGCCCGACGGGCCGGGCGGCGCCGTGTCGATCTTTCCCGCGCCGGGTGACGCCCTGGCGACCGCGGGCCGCCGCTAGCGGGGGTGCTCTGGCGCTTCCGGCACATGCGGGGCTATCTGACCGAAGGGCGTGGCTGGCTGGAGGAGGCGCTGATCAGCGGCGGGGAGATCCCGGACGCCGTACGGGCCAGAGTGATGGATGGGGCGGCCAATCTGGCGTACGAGCAGGCTATCGCGCTCGCCCGGACGTAGGAGTTGGGCTTGGCCTGGGGGAGCTGGTGGTCACCGTTGTCGGGGCTAGGGTGGAGGTCCGGCTGGGAGTGGCCGTTCCCCGGCACGCGCCGCCGGGGATCACCACGATACGCTCGTTCACTTGCGCCCGGCAGCCGCTCAGGACGGTCAGTGCCGCCACTGTAATCTTGGTTTGCGAACCATCCGGGCTGATGACCTCAAGCACGAATGTATGGGTACTCAAGGGATAGGTCCGCGCGCCCTGAATTGGCAACACTACGCCGTCGATCTGGAAAGTCCCCGCGTTGGTTGTGCTCCAGTTCAGGATAAAGCGGGTCTCCGTGAGCACGTAGCTAAATCGCAGGCCCAGTTCACCCGGCGTCGGGATACTCGTGGCGGTCGCGGTCACGGTCGCGGTAGGCCCCTTGGTGGGGGTCGCGGTCACCGTGGGGGTT